>NZ_JXQC01000003.1:1934282-2256663 GCF_001305965.1 Erythrobacter sp. SG61-1L | reverse complement strand
CGCTTCGGTCCAGACCTACCTGGTCGGCAAGGGCATCCCGTCCTCGGCGATCAGCAGCGAAGGCTTCGGTGAAGCGAACCCGCGGGTTCCGACTGCCGACGGTGTCCGCGAACTGCAGAACCGCCGCGTCGAAATCACCTACGGTCCGGGTTCGGGCAACTAAGCCCGATCCGAACCGCAAGGTCCGACAAACGAAAGGCCCGGGGGGAAACCTCCGGGCCTTTTGCTGTCTGGCGTTCCAGCCTCTTCGGATGCACATTGCTCCACGCAAATGGGAGAGAATGGATGCAGTTCGAAGATGCCCGCGTGGCCACGGTGCTTGCCGAGTATAGTGAACGCCACCGCGCGGAGATTGCCCGAATGGCCAGCATGGAGCCGGGAGAGATGGGCGCGCACCGAGATGAATTTCTTCTGCCTGTCGGGCAGGAGGCGGCGGGCGTTCTTCACGCACTTGTACTTGCGCGCAGTCCCGGCACCATACTCGAACTCGGAACCAGCTATGGCTATTCCACGCTCTTCCTTGCGGATGCCGCGCGGGCGTGCGGGGCGAAAGTAATCACGATAGACCTTGACCCTGCCAAGCAGGACTATGCCCGCGCCATGCTCGCGCGGGCTGGTCTGGAAGCTTTCGTGGACTTCCGAAATGGGGACGCGCTAGACGTAGTGGCAAGAGAACCAGGGCCGTTCGAATTCGTCTTCCTGGACATCTGGAAGGACCTCTACGTATCCTGCTTCGAAGCCGTCTATCCGAAACTGGCCGATGAAGCGGTAGTCGTGACGGACAACATGATTCATCCGGAGGGCGCCCGAGACAGCGCACGTGCACTGCGTAAGGTCATTCGCGCCAAACCGGACCTACAGACTGCGCTATTGCCAATCGGGCAGGGAATAGAGCTGACGGTGAGATGGAACGCCGGGAATTCGTCGCTCTGATCGCCCTTAGGTGCTGGCAACTGCAAACAGGCTTGGGTCCGCCGGGAAATGCGCACGAATACCGACGATCAGGCAGCAGAAAGGCCGAGTAAGTCGAAGAAGCAGCGCTTGAGGTGCACAGGTTCGAGTTGCGCGGTACAGAACTGATCGCCCGTAACTCATTACCGACCAGGCAGCTGGTGCTGAATTCCGCAGTCGCTACTATATCATAGGCTGACCGGGAGGAGAGAATAGCGCCAGCTCCTGCAGACACTGGCGCTCAAGCCGCCGGTGAGAGCTGTGAGCACCGATCCTGCTGGAGGAGAGGTTTACAAGGGCGGGTCGCCTAGCCTGTGGGCGCAAGCTGTTCGAGATCTGTCACCGGAGCGAGGCGAGGGCGTATTGTACAATCCGCCCTCGTATAAGGGCCAAACCTGTGCCCGACGTAAGGTTCAGCGGAGCAGGCCCATCTCAAGGATAGCGTCAATCCTGTCGATTACGCGATGGGGTGCGCGATCAGCAGGCTGGGCTGCCCATTCCTTAAGCGAGGTCGTGCCGGTGGTGACGCCAATGCCGATTGCTCCTCCGAGCCGGGCCATCTCGGTCTCAACTTTCGGATCATCGCCGACTACCGCAACGTCCTTCATCGGCAAACCAAGCCGGGCGGCGACGAACTGCATTGCGTGGAGCGAGGGTTTGCCGGTCACTTCCGGTTCCACTCCGGTCACACGGGCGATGGCGCCGCTGATTGCGCAGCTGTAACCGAAAGAGCGGCCGCTCTGCGTGGCAAAGAACGGTACGTCGGATGCGGTGAAGAAGGCTGCCCCGCGCAGCACAGCCTCGCAAGCGGCGTGGATATGATCCATGCCGCAGTCGGGATGCCAGGCGACATAAACAGCATCCGCGCGGGCGGCATCTGCATCGCCGGGCATGATCGTATTGAGGCCTTCAAGCCGCAAGGCTTCGCCCACACCTTCCGTACCCAGAACGAGGACGCGCTCGACGCCTCGGTTCTTCAGCACCTGCCCGGCAACGCTGTTGGGCGTGAACAGGTTCTCGTCAGGAATGGGCAGGCCGATTTCGCGAAGGCGCGGGCCCTGGCGGCTCGCGGGATAGGCGCTGCCATTTGTGAGGGCGAGATAGGGGATGCCGCGCTGCTTGAGGGCTTCCAGGGTCTCCACGGCGCCCGGCAGCACCTTGTACTGGCCGAGTTCGCGGTTGGAGAGGATAAGCGTACCGTCGAGATCGAACATCACGCCGCGCGCGGTGCCGATGGGTTCTGCGAATTGGGAATGGGACATATCGGGATCCGTGATCAGGCTTCGACTGCGAGCCGGAAGCCTTCCTTTTCAACTGTGATTTCGGTGAGGTCGCGGCGGCTGAGTACGCCGCGGACCAGCTCCATGACTGCCCGCGTCTCGGGATTATAGACCCGGTTCGCCGGGCCTGCCGCCTGCATGGCATCGACCAGATTGGCCGGCATGGTGGCGCGCAACAGGAATTCCTCGTCCGACAGGTTCGGGCCGATGCGCTTCCTGAGGTCCGACAATTCGGCCATGCCCGGTTCTGCTGCCAGTTCCTTGGTGCGCGGATCTGACATGATGCGGTCCATCAGATTGGGATCGACTGGCTGCATCGGGCGGCCGAACTTGCCGATGGCGAAGCGGATGATCTCGTCCGGGATCACGGCATAGCGTTCCTTGCCCGTCACGTTCATCACGGCCTGTGTTTGCAGCATCTGGGCAAAGGGCGTCATCACGATGGGCCAGCCCAGTTCCCGCCGGATACGGCCCAGTTCTTCGATCACCGCGCCTTCCAGATGGGGCACGCGCTGGTCCGAAAGATGGCGGCGCATGGTGCCGACCATGCCGCCGGGCAGATTGTGATGGAAATAGGCGGCATCGAAGGGCATCGGGTGCCCGGTGGGCAGGCCTTCGGCCTCTGCCAGTGCTGTGAAGTAATTGCAGACTTCCGCCACGGCCTCGTCATCGATCTCGACCGTGTGGCCCATGGCGCGCAGATTGGCGATCATGCGCTGGATCGGTGGATTGGAGGTGCCGTCGGCCGCGCCACCGCTGGCGCATTGCAGGGCAGTCGCTCCCAGTTCCACGCCTTCGAGATAGGCCTGTTCGGCCAAGCCGATAGTGCAATGGGCGTGCAGTTCCAGCGGCTTCTCGCCGATTTCGGCCATGATCGCGGGGATCAGGGTCTGGGCGCGCTTGCTGGTGAGCAGCCCGCCGGGGTCCTTGATGTAGAGCGCATCGATGTCCGGGCTGGCGGCCATGATCCGCGCTGCCTCGGCATAATGGGCGTCATCGTGGATCGGGCTGATCGTATAGACGAGCGCGCCCACCACCTGTTCGCCGCCTGCGCGCTTGACCAGACGGGCGACTTCCACGTTGGAAGCCGCATCGTTCATGGGGTCCGCCAAAGCGAAGCGGCGGATACCGTTGCGGGCCAGTGTGCGGAAGGCCAGTTCCATGAATTCGGGGCTCGCGGTCTCCCAGGCGATGAAGCGGAAGCCGGTGGAGAGGAATTGCAGCGGCGTGGTGGGGCAGGCCTCCGCCATGCCGCGTATCCGCTCCCACGGATCTTCCTGCTTGTAGCGCACCGCAACGCCCATATGAGTGGACGTGGTGAAGTCGATCGCCTTGAAGCCGCACCGTTCCATTACCGGGGCGATAGTGAGCGTGCGGGCCGTATCGACGCCAAGGGCGCCCCACAGGCACTGATTCCCATCGCGCAGCGAGGTTTCGACGAGCTGGACCTTTGCCATGGCCTTACTCGCCCGTCTTCACGCGGATGAGGGCCTGCCCCTCTTCCACTGAGGTGCCGTTATCCGCGAGGATGGCGACGACCGTGCCGGCAACGCCAGCGCGGACCGAGTTCATCAGCTTCATCACTTCGATGATGCCGATGATGCTGTCCTCATTCACCAGATCGCCCACCTTCACGAAGGGGGGATCGCCAGGGCGCGGGGCGGAATAGAAATTGCCGAGCAGCGGTGCGGGCACGTCCACTTCGCCCGCCGCTGGGCCGGTGGCGGGTGTCGCAGGCGCGGGAGCAGCGGCAGGAGCAGGCGTGGAGGGTGCGGCAGTGCGCGGAGCCGGGGCGGCCTCCACATCGTCATCGTAAAGCCGCCGGCCCGAACCACCACGGCTGACGCGCAGTTTGAAATCGCCGATCTCCAGCTTGAGTTCGGAAAACTGCGATTCATCCAGCAGGCGGGTGATCTCCGCGATGTCCTTCGCCGTCAGGATCATCGGCGGCCTCCGAAGATGTTCATCACGTGGTTCAGGGGATTGTCTTTCTTCTCTGCCACGGGGGCGACGTCCTTTGCGGACCAGACGGTTTCCGGGCGGCTCTGGAGCAGCAGGATGTCGCCCTGCTTGTCGACGGCCCATTCGATGTCCTGCGGGCGGCCATAGTGGCGCTCGATCCTCCGCCCGACTTCGCGCAGGGCCTGCAATTCGTCGTCGGAAAGGCAGGGGGCTTCCGCGTCCACCTTGTCCAGTTCTACTTCCACGATCCCGCCTTCGGGCGCGGGCACCTGCTTGGCGTGTTTGTGCGAAATGTCGCGCACGCTGATCTCGCCGGTGATCTTGCCCATCACCCAACGATCCGGCGTGACTTCGCCGGAAACGACCGCGCTGCCGAGACCCCAGGCGCCTTCGATAGTGATGACGGACTTGTCGCCGCTGGTGGGGGAGCGGGTGAACATCACGCCTGCCGTGCGCGCATCCACCATCTGCTGGACCACCACGGCCATCGCCACGCCTTCTTCGGGCAGCTTGTGCTTGAGCCGGTAGGTCATGCTCTCCAGCGAATAGAGGCTGCCCCAGCATTCGCGCACGCGGTGGACGGTATCTTCCGCGCTCAGCACCCACAGGAAAGTGTCCTGCAATCCGGCGAAGCTGGCATCTTCCGCATCTTCGGTGGTGGCCGAAGAACGCACGGCCACAGGCATGTTGCCGCCGCCGCACAATTCGGCATGGGCAGCAAGGATCGCCTGTTCCACTTCGGCGGGCAGGGGTTCTTCAACGACCCGGCGGCGCAGTTCCTGCGAGAGGGCTGTTACCGCTTCCAGATTGGCAGGTTCGAGCCGTTCCACCTTGCTACGCACACTGTCACGCGCTTCGAGTGCCTCAAGGAACAGCTCGAAGGCGTGAGTGGTGACGACGAAGCCGGGAGGGACGGCAATCCCGGCGCCGGTCAATTCGCCCAAGCTCCCGCCCTTGCCGCCTACGGTAGGGCGATCGTGAATGCCGACTTCGGAAAACCAGGCGACCGATTTCACTTCACTGCTCATTGCGTCATGCGTCCTCAAGCACCGTTTCCTCGTCGAGGATGGTCACGGTGCCGCGGCCGCCATCCACCCGGATGCGCTGGCCGTCCTTGATCTTCTGGGTTGCGGTGCCGGTGCCGACCACGGCGGGCAAGCCGTACTCACGGGCAACGATCGCCATATGGCTCATCGAACCGCCGATGTCGGAAACGGCGGCGCTGATCTTCTGGAAGATCGGCGCCCAGGTGGGGTTGGTCACCTGACAGACCAGAATGTCGCCCTGTTGCAGACGGCCGATTTCCTCGACCGACTTCACCACGCGGGCGGGGCCTTCAACCACGCCATGGCAGGCGGCGAAGCCCTTCAGCTCCCGCGTATCTTCATCCGCATCGGCATTGAGCCAGGTGTCGAGATTGTCGCGGGTGATGCCCCACAGCATGACGATGGCCGGGTCGTCGATCGAATCCGGCACATTGCCCAGAGCAGGCGGGGTGGGATGCTTGGCCCATTCCGCGATTGCGGCGGCACGCTGCTTGACGATGGCGGGCCAGTATTTCGGCCCGCGCGGCTCGGAACCGATGCCCCAGGACAGCATCAGGTCGATGATCGCGCTTTCCAGCTCATATTGGGTGAGGTGAAACACGTCCTCTTCCTTCTCGAAGAAGCCGTGATCACGCAGCAGGGCGCCGAATTCGCGGATCTTGTTGAAGAACAGGTTGGTGTACCAATGCTCGCAATAGAACTTGTGGCCTTCCACATAGGGGAAGACGCGGTGGGCGAGGTGGATCAGCTGATCGTAGGTCGCCTTGTCCTCGTTGGTGTCGAGCAGGTCGCGATAGTCGGCCACCAGTTGCTCGCGTTCGGCCACCAGCTGGCCGGTGGGGCGTTCGATATTGGTGCCGGCTTTCACCTTCTCGATATAGCCCGGCAGGGCCGCGAAGGGCAGCGAGAGGTCGTCGTTCCAGCTGCGGTGATAATGGTAGAAGCCATCGCCGGAGCTGACGTTGAACCAGGGATTGCGGCTCGCCTCCAGCTCGTCGAGCCAGGCCTTGCCGCTCTCACCCAGCTGGTCGAGCGCTTCCAGCACGTCGTCGATATACATGCCGTCATGGAACTTGTCGTCCACGCCCAGTTCCACCGCGCGGCGGGCGAGGCGCTTCACTTCCTCGTCGGGACGGAAGATTTCCGCCTCCATGCCGGCGACCATGCGGCTGATGGTCTGGTCCGAAATCTCGGGGAAGGCCTTCTTGCAGAAATCGAAGAAGGTCATGTAGGCGCCATAGCCCAGCAGCAGGAATTCGAAGTGGTGGTGCCACATGCGGTGGTACCCTTCGATCTGCTTCTGATAGATATCGAGCAGTGCGTGATTGGCGGCCACGCCCTTGCCGGTGTGGGTCGTCTCCAACGGCTCGTAATCGGGCAGGGAGGGCTTGGGCAGCGCCTGCGCATCCGCGATCAGGGCCTTCATCTTGTCCTTCCACTGATCGTACAAAGTCTCCCAGTGTTCGTAATAATAGAAGGCGCGCTGCTGGAATTCGCCCACGCGTTCCTCGATCTCTGCCGGGTCGGTAACGGCTACGCCGCCGATATAGACCCGCCCGTTGATCACGCGGTGGTCGATCCCCTTGGCCGTGGGCAGCACGTGGACGCGCGTGTTGAAGGCCCCCAGTGCGACATAGGCGGCTTCCGCCGTGATCATGTCGAAATGATGCATCGGTTCAGGGAAGTGCATCGAGTTGTAGAACCAGAAGCGCTCATCGTCTTCCGGAGTGAACTGGGTGTAATAGGGGTAGGCGGCCTGGGCAGCTTCGGTGCCCGGCACGACCTTCAGGGAACTAGGCAAGGGAAAGCCCTTGGCTTCATCAGCCATTTCCAACATCCTCCATTCAAATCCCGTTCCCGCGTGGTTCGTGCCCGCAGGAATTTCTTGTTGAGGTCAGGATACTGCCTGAGGCCCGACTTCGGTAGGATTCACGCACATGATGAATAGGACAAAAGCACAAGGCTATTGTCTAAGTTGTGCGATGCAAAAGGGCTGGGCGAGTTTCAGGATTGCGGTGCGTGGCCCGCGCGCCATTCGCGCGGGGTAATGCCGAAACGCTTGCGGAACTGGCGGGAGAAATAACCGGGATCGAGGAAGCCGTTGCGATAGGCGATCTCCGCGATGGAGAGGCTGTGGGTGCGGGGGTCCGACAGCATGTCGCCTGCCCGTTCCAGACGGGTGGCGTTGAGTTCCTGTACGAAACTGGTGCCGCTTCCGGCCAGCAGGGTCTGGAGATAGCTTTTCGAAATGCCGCAATCGGCCGCCACCCGGTCAGGCGAGAGATCAGGCGAGGCATAGTCGTTTTCGATCCGACGCAGGATCAACCGGGCAAGCTGGCCGCGATGGCGATGCTTGGGGCTGCTGCTCTCGCCCGCCTCGTTAACGCCGGTCGCCAGCGCCAGCAGATTGCCGATCTGCTCCGCGATCAGGGGCCGGGGCAGGGTGGTGGTCTTGAGCCGTGTCACAAGGCATTCCAGCAGCGCGCCCAGCGGCGCGCCCCAGCCTTCGTGGCCGTCCATCGGCCGGGCTAGATGTGTGCCCACGTCGGGTAGATATCGCTCCAGCCAGTTCTGCGGCATCATCAGGTCCAGCGCTCGATGCTCCGTATCCATCTCCATCTGGTAGAAACGGGTATTGTCCAGCAGCACGAACTGCCCGGCCGCCAGGGTGAAGCGCCTGCCGCCCATGGATGTCTTCATGTCGCCCTGCAGCGAATAGACCAGCTGGATGGAGGGCGTGGCGCGCATGGCGGCACCTTCCGCGCCGGTGTGGGTCACGCGCTGGGCAGGGGCGTGGAGCTGAAGCAGGCGCAACTGCCCGATGCCGTGGCTCACCCAACGGGCAGCGAAACTGTCTGGATCGAAAACGGTGACTTCGATCGGCGCGATGGTGCTGGCGGCCCAGTTTCGCCACTGGTCGATGGCGTCGCGCTTGGCGAGGCCGGAAGAGCTCCACTCCCTGTCGTCGTCGGCTTGGCGGTCACGCTCGGTCACACAGGCCTTATGGCACAGGTGCCGGCGGCCGGTCACGGGAGTCTGCAAGTGGTTTCGGGATCGGACATTCAGGAAGGTGGGACCGGGAGACGAAGGGGGCCGTCTCCCGGTCCATACCGTTCGTCCCCTCCCGCCCTTATGGCGCCCGGCCTGCATGTCATGCTGCAAGTCCGTGGTGCGCGGCGATGTTCTCATCGAACGGCTGATCTGCGATCCCGAAAGGCCCTGGGGCAACTTTCGACACGGAGGATAGTGCAACTACATTCGTATTCGGAAGGACTCACGCGCACCGGAATGTGGATATTTGCGCATGCGTATTTGTCCATTTAATCGAATGATTAGCCCATTTCGCGCCAAGCGCGCGGTGTCGCGTTGAAGCGTTTGCGGAACTGGCGGGCGAAATAGCCGGGGTCTAGAAACCCGCAGCGAAACGCCACTTCGGCAACGGAAAGCGAGCGAGAAGGCGGGTCGGTCAGCAAGGCGCTTGCCTTGTCGAGCCGCACGGCATTCAGCTCTCGCACGAAGCTTGTGCCCGAATTGGTGAGCAGCGCCTGCAAATAGCGCTTGGAGATTCGCAGATCTGCCGCCACCCGCTCGGGCGTCAGTTCCGGGTCTGCGTAATCGCTCTCGATCCGGCGCATGATCTGCTGGGCCAGCCTTGTGCTGGGGCGGACGGAAACCGGCTCCTTTACGCCCAGCGCCAGCGCCACCAGATTGCCGAGCTGTTCGGCCACCATGGTGCGAGGCATAGGGCAATTGTCGCCCTCGCGCGCGATGGTGAGGAGCATAGCAGCCAGCGGCGGCGCCCAGCCCATGTCCATCTGCAGTGGCTTGCCGATATGTGACAAGGGGTTGGGCAGGAACTGTTCCAGCCAGGGCAGGGGCATGATCAGATCGAGCGCTTCATGCTCGGTATACATATCCAGTTCGAAGCGGTTGCTGTTGTCGATCAGCGCGAACTGGCCGGGCTCCACATGGAAGTCATGCCCTTCGGCGCGGGCGTGGAAGGGGCCGCGGATCGAATAGATCAGATGGATGAGATGATCGGCGGCCGCGAGTTCCTGAACGATCTCGCGATGGACGACCTTTTGCGCGGGCGCCACGAGGTGGAGCAGGCGAAGCTGCCCCACGCCGCGACTGATCAATCGTGCGGCAAAACGCTCCGTCCCGTGGAGCGTGATGTCTACCGGGGACTCGGTCCGCTCGGCAAAATGTTGACGCCACCGTGCTTCGGCCTCCTCGGGAGACAATCCTTCCGAGGACCATTCCTTGCCCTGCGGCAGCAGGGCTCCCGGCTGGGTCAGAGGCCGCGTCACTGGGCCTTTCCGGGAAATCCGGCGGGGATCAGCCCGCCTTCATTCCTTCGGTGATGCGCTGTGTTTCCGTGCTGGTCGAGGCCGGGCCGGTATTGCGCTTGTGAATGCCGCCTGCGCCCTGAGGAGCGAACAGTTCGGGATCGCCGTCGCGCTGTTTCAGACCGAACAGCGGGAACAGGCCGGGATGACGGCCAAGGCCGCCGTAAAGGTCCAGACAGCGTTCGATCCAGTCGCGCAGTGGGTCGTCGTCGGCAAAGACCGGGCTGGTCTGGCAGACGGACGCAGTGAACAGGATGGAACCCATGATGCGGAAGTCCGCGTAATTGGGCTGCGATCCACCCAGCCACTTACTTTCGCGCAGCGCGATACGCAGCGGCTCAAGATCGGCGGAAATCTGAGGCAGGCGGTCTTCATAACCGGCCTGCATGTCTTCCAGCTTCATGCCCAGCATGATTTCACGCGAATGCGTGATGTATTCATGGTCTTCCTGGTTCGCCAGATTGCGGTAATTCGCGCAGAAGCAGCGCATCCACGGGCCGGTGGCGACCTTCCAGAACCATGCGTCCAGCGCGCGGGTGACCGTGGCGACGCTTTCATGCGGGATCAGAGTGGGGCGGGTGGGATATTCGGCATCGAGATATTCCACGATGCCCCAGCTATCGAGCACCCAGGTGCCGTCATCCACGATGGCGGGCAGGCGTTCGGTCTTGCCGCCGGTACGTTCCAGAATCTTGGTGAAGCCGCCGGGCACGACGTCGAGATCGAAGCCCTTGTGCTTGAGCGCATACTTCGTCGCCCAGACGAAGGGGCTGATAGTTGCCCCGGTGGACAGGGCAAGATCGTAGAAGGTGATCGTGTTGTTCTTGGCCAAAGTGGCTCTCCCATTGGACTCGGAGCTTGTCGACGCGCAGTGCTACGCCCGAAGGGGGCGTTTGAACACTGACTTATCGCAAATTCAGGCCTGGGCTGCCACCTGACCAACCGCATCCAGAACACGCTCCGCCCATTCGGGGCGGCAGATCAGCAGGTCCGGCATATAGGTGTCGGCCTGATTGTAGACCAACGGGCTGCCGTCGATGCGCGAACAATGCAGGCCATGTGCCTTGGCCACGGCCACGGGCGCACAGCTGTCCCACTCATACTGGCCGCCGGAATGGAGATAGATGTCGGCCTCTCCGCGGATCACGGCCATGGCCTTGGCCCCGGCGGAACCCATCGGCACCAGCACGCCATCCAGCATTTCGGCCACGGCCAGTGCTTCGGCGGCGGGGCGGGTGCGGCTGACCAGCAGGCGGGGCGCGCCGTGATGTGCTGGCAGTTCCACCGGCGCATCGCTGCGGAACACAGTGCCTTGGCCAAGCCCCGGCAAGGCAACCGCGCCAAGCGTGGCGACGCCGTCCACCGCCATGCCGACATGGACGGCCCAGTCGCTGCGTTCCTCGCCATATTCGCGGGTGCCGTCCACCGGATCGACGATCCATACGCGGGACTTGCCTTGGCGTTCCGGATTGTCCTTCTCTTCTTCGGAAAGCAGCCCATCATTCGGGCGCTGCGCACACAGGGCGTGGACCAGGAACTGGTTGGCCACCTGATCGCCCGCCTTGCCAAGGGCCTTGCCTTCGAACATTCCGCTGGTGCGCACTTCGATCAGAATGCGTCCGGCAATCTCGGCCAGATGGGCGGCAAGGTCAGCGTCGGTCATCGCGAAAGTCTCAGATCTTGGTGGCCGGGTCTTCAGGGGCTTCCACGAAGCCCCATTTGACCGAGCTCCACGCCCGTTCATGGAAGTAATAGAGGATCATCTTGGTGATCACTTCGGTCGAAGCGATCGCGCCTGCCGCCTTGGGGCTGCCGGTGAACAGCCAGGAAAGCAGGAATGTGTCGATGCTGCCAAGCACGCGCCAGCTGATGGCTTTCACCACCGACCGGCTGTGTGCCTCGCGTCCATGGAAAAGGAACATGCCCCCGTTCCTCCTCTCAGCGCGCCGTCACAGATCGGGCGTCCATACACCGAGAATGCGCTCGACGATTTCGTCGGCGGCATCTTCGGGGCTGGTTCCGGTCGTGTCGATGCGGATTTCAGGGTTCTCCGGCGCTTCATACGGGCTGTCGATGCCCGTGAAGTTCTTGAGTTCGCCGCTGCGGGCCTTTCTGTAAAGGCCCTTCACGTCGCGCTCTTCCGCCACGCTCAGCGGCGTGTCGACGAAGATCTCCACGAATTCGCCTTCCGGCAGCATGGACCGCACCATCTCACGTTCGGCGCGGAAGGGGCTGATGAAGGCGGTCAGCACGATCAGGCCGGCATCCGCCATCAACTTCGCCACTTCACCCACGCGGCGGATATTCTCGATCCGGTCCGCTTCGGTGAAGCCCAGATCCTTGTTCAGGCCGTGACGGATGTTGTCACCGTCCAGCAGGAAGCTGTGCTTGCCCAGCGCGTGGAGCTTCTTCTCCACCAGATTGGCGATGGTCGACTTGCCCGAACCGGAAAGGCCCGTGAACCACAGCACCGCAGGGCGCTGGCCCTTCAGCGTGGCATGCTGCTCTCGGCCCACTTCCAGTGCCTGCCAGTGCACGTTCTGTGCCCGGCGCAGGCTGAAGTGGATCATGCCGGCGGCAACGGTGGCATTGGTGATCTTGTCGATCAGGATGAAGCCGCCCAGCGTGCGGGAATCGCTGTAGCGTTCGAACACGATCGGGCGATCGGTCGTCACTTCCGCCACGCCGATGGAATTGAGCTGCAGCGTCTTGGCCGCCAGATGCTCCATCGTGTTGACGTTGATCTCGAACTTGGGTTCGGCCACCGTAGCGCTGACGGTCTGCGTCGCCAGCTTCAGCCAATAGCCGCGGCCGGGGATCATCGCCTCGTCATTCATCCACACGATGGTGGCTTCGAACTGGTCGGCCACTTGCGGCGGATCGTCGGCAATCGCGATCACGTCGCCTCGGCTGCAATCGACCTCGTCTTCCAGCGTGAGCGTGACGGACTGGCCGGAAACGGCCACGTCCAGCTCGCCATTCAGGGTGACGATGGATTTCACCCGGCTGGTCTTGCCCGAAGGCACGATGCGCACTTCCTTGCCGGGCGTGATCTCGCCCGAGGAAATCAGGCCGGAAAAGCCCCGGAAGTCCAGATTGGGGCGGTTGACCCATTGCACCGGCATGCGGAAGCTTTGCGCTTGCGCTGCCGTATCGGCGATTTCCACCGTCTCCAGATGGTGGATCAGGCTGGGGCCGTCATACCACGGAGTATTGGCGGAAGGCGCAGTGGTGATGTTGTCACCCTTGAAGCCGGAAATGGGGATCGGCGTGAATTCCTCGATCCCGATCTCGCGCGCGAAATCGCCATATTCCTCGACGATGGAATCGAACACTTCCTGATCGTAGCCGACCAGATCCATCTTGTTCACGGCAAGCACCAGATGGCGGATGCCGATCAAATGGGCGAGATAGGAGTGGCGCTTGGTCTGCGTCAGCACGCCCTTGCGCGCGTCGATCAGGATCACGGCGAGGTCGGCAGTGGAGGCACCCGTCACCATGTTGCGGGTATATTGTTCGTGGCCCGGCGTATCGGCCACGATGAACTTGCGCTTTTCCGTTGCGAAGAAGCGATAGGCGACGTCGATGGTGATGCCCTGTTCGCGTTCGGCGGCGAGGCCGTCCACCAGGAGGGCGAAGTCGATCTCCTGCCCCTGCGTGCCCACGCGCTTGGAGTCTGCCTCCAGCGCGGCGAGCTGATCTTCGAAGATCATCTTCGAATCGTAGAGTAGGCGCCCGATCAGGGTGGACTTGCCATCGTCCACCGACCCGCAGGTGATGAAGCGCAGCAGCGTCTTGTTCTGATGCAGATCGAGATAGGCCTCGATATTCTCGGCGATCAGGGCGTCGGTCTTGTAGACCGGTTCGAGAGCGGCAGGATCGGTCATCAGAAATACCCCTCCTGCTTCTTCTTCTCCATGGAGGCATCGCCCCCGTCCTTGTCGATCACGCGGCCCTGACGTTCGCTGGTGGTGGTCAGCAGCATTTCCTGCACCACTTCGGGCAGGGTGCTGGCCGTGCTCTCCACCGCGCCAGTCAGCGGATAGCAGCCAAGGGTGCGGAACCGGATGGAGCGCATCATCGGCTCTTCACCCGGCAGCAGCGGGAAGCGGTGATCGTCCACCATCAGCAGCAGTCCGTCACGCACCACGGTGGGGCGGGGGGCGGCCATGTAAAGGGGCACGATCTCGATCTGCTCCTTCATGATGTACTGCCAGATATCCAGCTCGGTCCAGTTGCTGATCGGGAAGACGCGAATGCTCTCGCCCTTGTTCTTGCGGGCATTGTAGAGGTTCCACAGTTCCGGGCGCTGGTTCTTCGGGTCCCACGCATGCGTGGCCGTGCGGAAGGAGAAGATGCGCTCCTTGGCGCGGCTCTTTTCCTCGTCGCGGCGAGCGCCGCCAAAGGCCGCGTCGAAGCCGTATTTGTCGAGCGCCTGCTTGAGCCCTTCCGTCTTCCACATATCCGTGTGCAGCGGGCCATGGTCGAACGGGTTGATCCCGCGCTCTTTCGCTTCGGGGTTCTGATAGACGATCAGATCCATGCCGGACTGCTCGGCCATCTTGTCGCGCAGGGCGTACATGTCCCGGAACTTCCAGGTCGTATCGACATGGAGCAGGGGGAAGGGCGGAGGCGACGGATAGAAGGCCTTCCGGGCAAGGTGCAGCATGACGGCGCTGTCCTTGCCAATCGAATAGAGCATCACCGGGTTCTGCGCTTCGGCCACGACCTCGCGCAGGATGTGAATGCTTTCGGCTTCCAGCCGATCAAGATGCGTCAGTTGCTGCATAATCGCATCGGCACATGGCTTGTGCTGCGCGCGGGAGCAAGAGCGCGGCGGGGCAGAAATTCTTTGCGGGGGGCAAACTGTGGCTAGGCGGCTGGCCCCGCGAGCAACCCCGTGCCGCCGGCCAGATCACCGGCCGGTGAACTTGGCAGGGCGCTTTTCGGCAAAGGCGGCCATGCCTTCCTTCTGGTCTTCCGTGCCGAACAGCCCGGCGAACAGCCGCCGTTCGAAGGAGAGGCCCTGGCTGAGCGGCGTCTCGAAAGCGGCATCGACCATTTCCTTGCAGGCCATGGCAGCGAGCGGCGGCATGGCCGCGATCCTTGCCGCGACCTTCATGGCCTCGGTCAGTAGTTCGTCAGCGGGGACCACCCGAGCGACGAGGCCCGCGCTTTCCGCCTCGGTCGCATCCATCATCCGCCCGGTCAGGCACATCTCCATCGCCTTGGCCTTGCCGACAGCGCGGGTCAGGCGCTGCGATCCGCCCATGCCGGGCGTAATGCCGAGCGTGATTTCCGGCTGGCCGAATTTCGCGCTGTCGGCCGCGAGAATGAAATCCGCCATCATCGCCAGCTCGCAGCCACCGCCCAGCGCATAGCCCGCCACAGCGGCAATCCATGGCTTGCGGGTGGCGACCACGCGGTCATAGCCCGCGAAAAGGTCCGCCCCGAACATGTCGGCAAAACCCTTGGACGACATTTCCTTGATGTCCGCCCCGGCAGCAAAGGCTTTCTCGCTGCCCGTCAGGACGAGGCAGCGCTGGCCAGCGTCAGCCTCATAGGCAGCAAAGGCCGCAACCAGATCGGCCAGCACCTGGCTGTTGAGGGCATTGAGCGCCTGCGGCCGGTTCAGCGTCACCAGCGTGACCGCGTCCCGTTGTTCGACAAGGATGGTCTCATATTCGGCCAAGGCTGTTCTCCGTTCAGGTCAGCGGCGCCCACTCTTCCCCTTCTGGGAGAGGGGCGAAGATCGCGTCCAGTTTCGCTTCGCTTATGCCTTCGGGCGTGGCGGGATTCCAGCGCGGCGCATTGTCCTTGTCCACCAGCACGGCGCGGACGCCTTCGGCAAAGTCCGGCTCGGCGATCATGCGCGCGGCGAGGCGATATTCGATGCGCATTTCCTCGGTGAAATCCGAAAGGGCCTTCGCCTGCGCGATTTGCCGCAGGGCGACCTTCATGGTCAGCGGGCTTCTGGAGCGCAGTGTGGCCAGTTCCTTGCCCGCCCATTTCGAATCGTCCGCCTCCAGCGCGGCGAAGATGTCTTCCAGCCGGTCAGACGCGAAGAAACGGTCGATATTCGCCGCATTGCGGGTGAGGCGCGCCTCGGGCGGTTCGGTCGAAAGCTCATCGAGGATTGCGGCGATGGAATCCGGGGCGGCGATGATCCGGGCCTTGGCCTCTGCCAGTGCTTCGGAGGGCAGGTAATGCGTGGCAAGCCCCGCCCAGAGGCATTCCGCCCCATCCAGCCGCGCACCGGTCAGCGCCAGAAACGGCCCGATCCTTCCCGGCAGGCGGGAGAGATACCAGCCCGCCCCGACATCGGGGAACAGGCCGATGGCCCCTTCCGGCATGGCAAACAGGGTATTCTCGGTCGCCACTCGGAATTGCGCGGGCATGGCGATGCCCACTCCGCCACCCATGGTGATCCCGTCCATGAAGGCGACCACGGGCTTCCGGTAAGTGAACAGCAAATGGTTGAGCCGGTACTCCTCATGGAAGAAGGCACGCCCTTCCGCTCCGCCATCCTCCAGCACCGAGCGGCGCACGGCGGCCACATCGCCCCCGGCGCAGAAGCCCCGGCCTTCCGCGTGATCGATCAGCACTGCCTGCACGGCGGGATCGTTGCGCCATTCCAGCAGCACGCGCTGCATCGCCTCGACCATGTCGAGCGTCAGCGCATTGATGGCACGCGGGCGGGCGAGGGACAGGTGCCCCACGCCGCCATGGATGTGGTGGTGGATATTCTCGCTCATCGTCCGAGCGATAGCGGGCCTGTCAGGTGCAGGAAACCCGCTCGATCACCATGTCGTCATCATAGCTGACGGTCAGCCGATCCGGCCGGAAGTCCATGGTGACGGCGGTGCGAGGCGGAACCCAGCGCAGGGTGCGCGCTCCGGTGGCCGCGATCAGTGCCGCGCCGGTTTCGGCCGTGGCCTTCTGCCCGACAAAGGCCTGCCCGGCCTCTGCCTTGCATTCGCCTTCCGCACGGCTGGGCGGGGATGGTTCCTCCGCACCGGTGGTTGCGCAAGCGGACAGGGCGAGCGCCCCTGCGAGAGGGGCGAGAATTGCGGAATGTCGCTTCATCGGGAAACTCCTCCTAGGCGCAGCGGTTATAGGTGAGCGGCTGGGGCATGGCACCTTCGCCATGTTCGACGCGGACCAGCTGCTTGCCGCTCGCATCCAGCGTGAGTTCTTCCTCGCGCGCCCAGCTCATGCCTTCGCCCGTATAGGCGAAACTGGCCAGAAGCCGGTTGTTGTCTCCTTCCTTCACCGTGTCGAGCGTGCCGACCGATTCGTAGAAGGTGAGCTTTTCAGGCCCGATCACCAGCAGCCCCTTGGCGTCGCCGCGGGTGGAAGTGCAGTCGGCCGGGACCAGCCCCCAGCGGCCCTGCATCGCTGCGGGAATCGCATCCGGCAGGGCAGGGGTTTCGATGCTGGCCGACGGCGCCGGGGTGGTGGCCGGGGCTTCGCTCTGCGGTGCTGCCGTGTCGTTCGTCTCGTCGGAACTGCCGCATGCGGAAAGCGCAAGGGCGGCAAGGCTGGCGGTAAAGGCAGCGGTAAGGCGGGGTGTCATGGCATTCTCCCATCTGTTCCCGGGGTGCATATATTCTGCAATATCAACGCCCGATGTACCCAACCTTTCCGCTGCCGGGCTCAGCTCAGCCCTCCAGAACTACCGCTTCGGCTTCAATCTCCACCTTATATTCCGGCCGATAGAGCGCATTGATCGCCACCAACGTGCCGGTGGGGCAAGTGGCCTTGAGGTGTTTGGAAAAGGCCGCGCTTACGGCATCGGCGTCGGCAATGTCGGTCACGAACATGCGCACGCGCACCACATCGGCCATGGTTCCGCCCAGTTCTGCGATATATTCCGCGAACAGTCCGAAGATGCGATCCGCCTGATCCCCGGCTTCTGCGGCAGGGGGCATCCGGTCGTCGATCGTGCCGGCGATGATGATCCGGTCCCCCACGCGCAGCGCGCGGGTGAAGCCCGTCTGTTCCTCGAATTTCGAACGGGGCGCGATTCGCTGGCGGGTGGTCATGGTCTGGTTCCTCTCCATTTGATGTTTCGCTTCCCTATCGCCGAACGGGGCGGGCTGCGCCAGAGGCGCGGCGGGTGGGGCCGGAGTGAGAGGCGGGGCCTGCGAAAGTTGACTCCGTCCACGGATTGGGGAATCGCGCTCGCTCGTTTTCCCGCAAGGGGCGTGCAAGTACAGGAGAAGGCCAGATGGGCCTCCAGGTAAATCCGATTCTGCCGAAGTTCGGCGCCGAATGTTCCGGCCTCGACATCACCCGTCCGCTCTCGCCCGAAGAGCTGAAGGAAGTGACCGATGCCATGGATAAATTCGGTGTGTGCGTCTATCGCGACACCGGCCTGACCGACGAGCAGCATGTCGAGTTCAGCCGCAATTTCGGCTATCTGGAACGCGTTCCTGCCCGCGAAGGCATGAAGATGCGCCTGCCCTTCCGCGAGCTGTTCGATGCGTCGAATCTCAATCTGGAAGGCGAGATCACGCAGGATCCGGCCGCTATCCAGTATCGCAAGGGCGATCGCCTGTGGCACACGGACAGCGCGTTCATGGAAAAGCGCACGTCCTATTCGCTGCTGCTGGCCCATCAGGTGCCGGGTGAAGGCGGCGAGACGTGGTTTGCCGATACCCGCACCGCCTATGACGACCTGCCCGAGGACATGAAGGAATTCCTCGAGGACAAGGTGGGTGTGAATTCCCTGTGGTGGAGCCGCATGAAGGCCGGTGCCGAAATCGCCGAGGAAGAGATCGACGCCCGCCCCAAGGCACGCCACCCGCTGGTCCACACCCATAAGGGTTCCGGCCGCAAGGCACTGTTCATCGCCGCCCACACGATGGACATTGAAGGCATGGACAAGGATGAGGGGCGCTCGCTCATCAAGCAATTGATCGAGCACTGCACCCAGCCGCAATATATCTTCAGCGTGAAGTGGAATGCGGGCGATCTGGTGATCTGGGACAATCTGTGCACCATGCATCGCGGCGGCGAGTTCGATTACGAACACGAAAAGCGCGACATGCGCCGCACCACCGTGCGCGAAGGGACCGAGCCGCACACGATGGAAACGGGCGACGATCCCTTTGCCGAACTGTTTTCCAGCACGCCCAAGACGGTGGACATCGTCGGCGCTCGCGAAGGCGGGCGCTGAGCGGGGCGAACCTGCCGTTCGAGGCAATGTCTCCGTTTCGGACGAGACTGGTTCCAACCCTGATTGCCATTCTATCTCCCCGCATGAATTAGCAGAATTTGGTCGCCACTGCGGGGCGGCTTAATTCTGTCACCAGCTCATGGGGGGCGTATGGGGCGTCGCGGCGCGATTGCGATTTTTGGTTCGGCACTGCTTGTATCGGCATGCGGAGGCGGTGGCGGAACGAATTCCACGCCTAATCCGCCCGGTGGCGGCGGCAGTTCGGGCGGCGGAGGCGGATCGAGCTTCCCAAGCAGCGCCAATGCGGACCTCGTCACCCTTTCGAAGAATGAGAGCTTCACCAACGATTCCGTCCAGGCGAAGGGGCGCTTCACGCTTGACGGGCTGACTTCGTCTTCAACTTCGCGGAGCGGCCTGACGATCGATTACGATGCGTCTGCAAAGAGTTACCGCCTTTCCGGTGGCGGCAAGACCACCACTTTCCTTCAGTCGGATATCGATCAGGCGAACAGTGGCGGTGGTGTCGTCCTGATGGTGAAGGAAAATGGCGACACGATACAGACCCTGTCACGGGTGGATAATTCCGCCCCGGTCGCGTCGACGCGCTACGTCACATCTGCCCTGTGGCAATATGTGGTCGAGAACAGCAGCTCAGTCGATTACAGCGTTTCTGTCGCCACTTACGGCGTTGAAACCCCCAATGCCTCCCTGCCCCGGACGGGTGCGGCCGACTATGCGATCCTGGTCAACGGGGTTCTGCTTTATGGCCAGCCCTGGGCCTATGGTGGATCGGGCAACCTCACGGTCGATTTCGCGACTGGCAAGTTGGCCGGGGACGGCAAGATGTATGAGTTCGATCCGGTCGGCGGGACGAAGTCCGGAGATTATGACTTCTTCCTCACTGCAACGCTTTCCGGCAGCGGCAACAGTTTCAGCGGTGAATTCGGTTATAATTATTTCGAAGCCATGCGCGGGACGATTGCCGGGCGCTTCTATGGCCCGAATGCGGATGAAGTCGGTGCGACCTGGGAAGTCCGCCCTCAATCGAATTCGACCGCAGTGGGCGTGGGTGCGATTACCGGCGTAAAGAGTGGGAACAGCTCTGCCGCCTTCGCGAAGTTGGCCGATCTGACCGGTCGCTTCGATCTTCCGTCGACCTTCGCCAACTCGGGCTATTATGGGCCGAAGGGAATGAGGTTCGATCTCGATGCCAAGACCTATGGCATAATCGGGCCTGCCGGCAACGTGGTCCAGACCTTCCGCGCGGCCGATCGTTTTTCCGATCCTGATTTTGCCGCTTTCGACAGTTTCAGTTCATCGAATGACGATGTGCTGCGGATGTTCAAATGGGGGGATGCCAACCCGGAGGTGAAGCTGACTTACAGCAGCTTTGCCATTTACGAGCATGATACGCCGGATGTCCCGTCAACGCGCCAGTCCGACTATATCGTCTATGGGCTTTTTACGCAGCCCAATCTCCTGCCCCACACCGGTTCGGCGACTTACAGGGGTTCGATCTACGGCAATGCAAGCGACACGAACGGCAAGGATGCCAATCTTTATGCATTGAGCGGGCAGGGTACATTCACGGTCGACTTTTCCAGCGGTTCTATCTCGGGCGGTCTTTCTTCCGTGGTGGGCCGGGATGCGGACACGAATGCAACCAAAAACTTCGGCAATTTCACTGGTTACGGATCGCTGGACTCGGCGAACCGCTCGATATTCACGCTTTCGATGGATTATAACCACGACATCGTTCGGCCATTGGCAGGGTCGATGAGAGGCGGGCTTTTCGGGCCGGGCGCGACCGAGATGGTGGGTGCGTTCGGTATCACTTGGCAGGCACCGGATGCCACCAACACCTGGGACTTCCCCTATTATTCGGTCAATGGAGTATTCGTCGGGAAGTGAGTTTGGGCAGGGCCGAAGCTTTTCGGCGGCCTAATCCAGTTCCAGGATCACGGCATCGACTGCCAGACTGGCGCCGATGGCGGCGTTTATCTGCTTGATTGTACCTGATTTTTCGGCGCGGAGGATGTTTTCCATCTTCATTGCCTCCACCGTGGCGAGGGGCTGGCCGGGTTCGACGGCCTGCCCTTCAACCACATGTAAAGCCACGAGAAGTCCGGGCATCGGGCAAATCAGCAGGCGCGAAAGGTCGGGCGCTTCCTTCTCGATCATATGTGCGCTCAAGGCGGCATAACGGGCGTTCAGCGTGCGCACAAAGCGACTGAACCCGCGCGTAGACAGCACATAACCGAGCCTTTGGGGGGCGACCTGAACGGTCAGCGGCTCGCCATCCAGTTCGGCAAGGATGATCCGGTCCCCCGGCGTATATTCGAAGGCCACGTCCACCGGCTGGCCATCCACGGTGATCGCATCTTCCTCGATGCTGACCGCATGATCCTGCCCGTCGATGCTCACCTGCCAGTCACCCGGAGGGGCGGGTGGGCCGTTGAGTTGCCCGGCGATCCGGCGCGCCCGGTCCGCATTGATCGTGGCGATCGTGCCCGCAATAGCGGCAAGGGCGCGCAGCAATTCGGGCGAGGCCGGGGCGCCGGTGAAACCTTCGGGATATTCCTCGGCGATGAAGCCCGTGGTCAGTTCGCCCGCACGGAAGCGGGGGTGCTGCATCAGGGCAGAGAGGAAGTGGAGATTGTTGCCCGGCCCTTCGATGCGGAAGGCGTCCAGCGCCTGCACCTGCAGGTCCGCCGCCTCGTCCCGCGTGGGAGCCCAGGTAATCAGCTTGGCGATCATGGGATCGTAGAAGATCGAGACTTCGCCGCCTTCGGCAACGCCATCGTCGATCCGCACATAACCCTGTTCCTCCCCGGCACGGGGAGGGGGAGGAACGTAGTGCACCAGCCGCCCGGTGCTGGGCAGGAAGGCGCGATAGGGATCTTCGGCATAGACGCGGTTCTCGATGGCCCAGCCGTCGATCCCGATGTCTTGCTGCGTGAAGGGCAGGGCCTCGCCCGCCGCAACGCGGATCATCTGTTCCACCAGATCGATCCCGGTGATCGCCTCGGTAACGGGGTGTTCCACCTGCAGACGAGTGTTCATTTCGAGGAAATAGAAGCTCTCGCCAGTCGGGTCCGCGCCGCTGACGATCAGTTCCACCGTGCCTGCCGAATGATAGCCTACCGCCCGCGCCAGCGCGACGGCCTGCGCCCCCATGCGGGCGCGCATTTCCGGCGTCACGAAGGGCGAAGGGGCTTCCTCCACCACCTTCTGGTGGCGGCGCTGGATGGAGCATTCACGCTCGTTCAGGTGGACGATATTGCCATGACGGTCGCCCAGAACCTGGATTTCGATATGGCGCGGGCTTTCGATGAATTTCTCGATGAAGACGCGGTCATCCCCGAAGGAGTTGAGGCCCTCGCGCTTCACGCTTTCGAAGCCTTCGCGCACGTCCTGTTCGGACCATGCAAGGCGCATCCCCTTGCCGCCCCCGCCCGCGCTGGCCTTCATCATCACCGGATAGGTAATCTCGCCCGCAATGCGGACGGCGTGTTCCGTATCCTCGATCTCGCCGACGAAGCCGGGGACGACATTCACGCCTGCCTTGAGCGCCAGCTTCTTGCTCTCGATCTTGTCGCCCATGGCCGCGATGGCATTGGGGGGCGGGCCGATAAAGGCGATCCCTTCCGCCTCCAGCGCCTCCACGAAGCTCGCTCTCTCGGACAGAAAGCCATAGCCCGGATGGACCGCCTCGGCCCCGGTGGCCTTGCAGGCGGCGATGATCCTGTCGGGCAGGAGATAGCTCTGCGCGGCGGGGGAGGGGCCGATATGCACCGCCTCATCCGCCAGCTTCACATGCGGGCTGCGCGCATCGGCATCGGAATAGACCGCCACCGTGGCGATCCCCATGCGCCGCGCGGTGCGGATGATCCGGCAGGCGATCTCGCCGCGATTGGCGATCAGGATCTTGGAGAACATGGAACCTCGAATCCGTATTCGGGAGGCGGCGCTTGTTCAGGCGGGAACAGGAACTGCAGCGCAGCGGGCGTCATCGCATGATAGATCGTCGCATGGCCATAGGCCGTTTGCGGGGCATGACAGGCAGAGCCGGGCAGCAGCGCCGCAAAGCGATCGGCGACCGCTGCCATTTCCCCGCCCTCGTTTTCGGTCACCAGGGCGAGCGGGGGACGAATATCGCTTCCGCGCAGCAATTGCGGCGCCAGCCGGGTGAGCTTTTCATGGTCCCACCACAGGCTGGGAGAGATCGCTACATAGCGGGTGAACAGGCGCGGCTGGCGCAGCCAGGTCTCCAGAACGAACAGACCGGCCAGCGATTCCCCGATCACCCCGCTCTCGCCGTTGGTGCGATAATGGCTCTCGACGAAGGGAACGACCTCGTCGCCGAGGAAGCGGCGGAATTGCTCCGACTGGCCGGCGGTCGGATAGGTGGCGAGCAAGTCGGGGTCGCTGGTCGGCCCGGTCAGTTCGGCCCGGCGATCGACGGATTGGATCCCGACGACGATCGCATCGCGCGAACGGCCCCACATGGCGTCGAGGCGCATCGCCCCGGTCACGGTCAGGAAATCCTGATCCACTCCGCCATCGAGCAGATAGAGGACCGGATAGGTCTTTCCTTCCTCCGCGTAATCCGGGGGCAGCGAGACGTTGATTGTCCGCTTCGTGCCCATCACCGCGGAATCGAGGACGCGGCTCTCGCCGATGACGATGGGAGTTGCCGCGGACGTTGCCGGCGGCTCCTGCGCCGCGCAGGCTGTGGAGGCAACCGCAAGCAGGATCGCGATGGGCAGGCGCCTCATTCCGCCAAGTCCGCTTCTTCGCCCACAGGCGGCATATTGTGCCCCAACAGCCGCAGCATATCCGCAGCGCATTCGACCACATTGCTGCCCGGCCCGTAAATCCTCTTAACGCATGTCTCGTGCAGGAAATCGCAATCCTGCGGCGGGATCACGCCGCGATTTGCGATGAGGATTTTGGTGAACATCTTTATCGTCTTTCGCGGCGCTGGAAGTGGAGGAGGTCGTATTCTAATTCCTCGTTGAAGTAGTCGTTCGTGCTTATCTCAGCACGCAGGTAGAACGTCCCTTTGTCTCCGTTCTGGGGGAAGCTAGGAAAGCCGCAATTGATCTCAGGAAAAAAGGTCAGCGATATTTTTTCTGTTTTTCCCTTCCCTTCGATCAAGATCGCGCCGCTCACGATATTGCTCTCTTTATCTCTTTCCGCTTCTCTCCAGACGCCATCGACGACGCGATCCGTATATTCGAGATAACGCTTTTGCTCCTTACGCTCCCGCTTTTCATGTTCGGGACCATAGTAGCCACAAGCCTGCGCGGGTGACGCCCCGAGCAGCACGCTGGCGGTCATGAGCATCACAAAGGGTTTCATCGACCTTCTCATTCTGGCCCCATATTGTGCCCCAACAGCCGCAGCATATCCGCCGCGCATTCGACCACATTGCTGCCCGGCCCGTAAATCCCCTGCACGCCTGCCTCGCGCAGAAAGTCGTAGTCCTGCGGCGGGATCACGCCGCCGGCCACTACCTTGATGTCGGCGCGGCCTGCCTCGCGCAGATGGCGGATCAGTTCGGGGATGAGGGTCTTGTGCCCGGCGGCAAGGCTGCTGGCGCCCACGGCGTCCACGCCTTCGGCAAGGGCGAGGGCGGCGGTTTCGGCCGGGGTCTGGAACAGGGGCCCGCTGATCACGTCGAAGCCCATGTCGGTGAAGGCACTGGCGATGACATTGGCCCCGCGATCATGCCCGTCCTGCCCCATCTTCGCGACCAGCAGACGCGGCTTGCGGCCGAGGCGCCGGGTTACCGCGGCCACGCCGTCCAGCACCTGCTGGTAGCGCGGATCATCGCCATGGGCCGGGCCGTAGATGCCGCCGACGGGTTCGGGCTGGGTGCCATAGCGGCCGAATGCTTCTTCCAGCGCGGCGGAGATTTCGCCGAGAGTGGCGCGGGCGCGGGCGGCTTCTATGGCGAGAGTGAGGAGGTTGGTTTCGTGGGGCGAGGTTGGCGCGTGGCCTTCGACAGGCTCAGGCTGAGCGGGAGTAGGAGGTAGGGTATCGCCCTGTTTCGATCCTCCCCCGCCGGGGGAGGTGGCATCGCGCAGCGATGACGGTGGGGGATTGCCTTCGGGCACACCCCCTCCACCACCCTGCGGGTGGTCCCCCTCCCCCGAGGGGGGAGGATTTTTGGCCGCATAGGTCAGCGCCGCCAGTGCTGCCCGCACCTTCGCCTCGTCCCGCCCGGCCTTTACTGCCGCAATTCGCGCAATCTGGCTTTCGCGCACGGCGTGATTGTCCACTTCCAGCGTTTCGATCCGCTGTTCCTCGGCGAGGCGATATTTGTTGACGCCTACGATCACATCCTCGCCCCGGTCCACGCGGGCCTGACGCGCGGCGGCGGCCTGTTCGATGCTGCGCTTGGGCATGCCGCTGGCGACGGCCCGGGTCATGCCGCCCATGGCGTCCACTTCGGCGATCAGCTTGCCCGCGTCCTCCACCAGAGCGGCAGTCAGCGCCTCGACATAGTAGCTCCCGCCCAAAGGATCGGCCACGCGGGTGATGCCACTTTCTTCCTGCAGGATAAGCTGGGTGTTGCGGGCGATACGGGCGGAAAAGTCGGTCGGCAGGGCCAATGCCTCGTCCAGCGCATTGGTGTGCAGGCTTTGCGTCCCGCCCAGAGTGGCGGCCAGTGCCTCCACCGTGGTGCGGATGACGTTGTTATAGGGGTCTTGCTCCTGCAAGCTGACGCCGCTGGTCTGGCAATGGGTGCGCAGCGCCTTGGACTTTTCGCTCTTTGCGCCCAGTTCTTCCATCACGCGGCACCACAGCACGCGGGCGGCGCGCAGTTTCGCCACTTCCATGAACAAATTCATGCCGATGCCGAAGAAGAAGGACAGGCGCGGGGCGAAGGCGTCTATGTCCAGCCCGGCTTCCATGGCGCGCTTCGCATATTCCTTGCCGTCGGCAATGGTGAAGCCCAGTTCCTGCACTGCCGTCGCCCCGGCCTCATGCATGTGATAGCCGCTGATCGAGATTGAATTGAATTTCGGCATCTCGGCCGAGCAGAAGGCGATGATGTCGCTCACGATCCGCATCGATGGTTCGGGCGGATAGATATAGGTGTTGCGGACCATGAACTCCTTGAGGATGTCGTTCTGGATGGTCCCGGAAAGCTGGGCGCGCGGCACGCCCTGTTCCTCGCCCGCGACGATGAAGAAGGCCATGATCGGGATCACGGCGCCATTCATCGTCATGGAAACGGACATTTCGGCCAGCGGGATGCCATCGAACAGCAGCTTCATGTCCTCGACCGTGTCGATGGCCACGCCTGCCTTGCCGACATCGCCCACAACGCGGGGGTGATCGGAATCGTAGCCGCGATGGGTGGCGAGATCGAAGGCGACCGACAGGCCTTTCTGCCCGGCGGCGAGGTTGCGGCGATAAAAGGCGTTCGATTCCTCCGCCGTGGAGAAGCCCGCATATTGCCGGATCGTCCAGGGCCGCACCGTATACATGCTGGCATAGGGGCCGCGGGTGAAGGGGGCGAAGCCGGGCACTCCGGGGTCCGCAGGCGCGTCATCGGCGGTGTAGAGCGGCTGGACGGCGATCCCTTCCGGCGTGTGCCAGGTGAGGTCTGCCCCCTTCGCTTCCTTTTCGGCGCGGGCCTGCCAGTCGGACTTATTGCTCATTCGATATTCCAGACCCGTTCGTGCCGAGCTTGTCGAAGCACAGCCCTTCTCTTCGAAGGGCAAAGCAGCCCGTGGACAGGCTCAGGGTGGACGGAATGGGAAAAATGCCGATCACCGCTTGGGCCATTCCATGATTTCGGTCAGCACGCCGCCCATGTCCCTGGGATGGAGGAAGAACACCGGGGTGCCATGCGCGCCGATGCGGGTGGGGCCGAGGATGCGCTTGCCCTGTGCCTCGAATTCCGCGCGGGCGGCGGCGATGTCGGGCACTTCGAAGGCAAGGTGGTGCTGGCCGCCTTCCGGGTTGCGCTCAAGGAATTTCGCGATGGGGGAATTCTCGCCCAGCGGCTCCAGCAGTTCGATCTGAGTGTTGGGCGTATCCACGAAGCACACGGTCACACCCTGTTCGACCATGGGGAAGGGATCGTGAATGCGAGTGGCGCCCATCGTGCCGCGCCAGAAGGCGACGGAGCGGGCAATGGATGGCGTAGCGACGCCGACGTGATTGAGCGGGCCTAGATCCATGGCCCCGAGCACTAGCGCGATGCGGGCGGGCGGGGAATGGCGAACTCGAATTCTGTCACTTTCCTTGCATGGTTCGGTTATAGGCGCGCCAGAAATACCGACCTTACGGTGGAGCGATTCGAAATGGGTTCCTTTTCCATGATGCACTGGCTGATCGTGGCCGTGGTGGTGCTGATTCTGTTCGGCCGGGGCAGGATTTCGGAAACGATGGGCGATTTCGGCAAGGGCCTGCGCAGCTTCCGCAAGGGCATGGCCGAGGATGACGACAAGCCCGCCAGCGCGCCTGTTGCGCAGATCACGGCCGAACAGGCGGATGCCGCCAAGACCGGCAGCGAAACGGCAGAGCGTAACTCGGCGGCCAATTGAGCCGATCTCGCCGGGAAGGGGCTGACAAGGCTCTCCGGCGAGCTTATTGGCAGCGGCGATGCACGCCCTGCGCACCCTGATCCTGGGCAACAGACGCACCGCCATTGTGGTGCTGCTGCTGGCCCTGTGCATGAAGGCGCTGATCCCTGCCGGCTATATGGTGGCGGGCGGATCGAAGAGCATCGCGGTTACCATCTGTAATGGCGTCGATGGCGCGCTTTCGCTCGCCACTATCGAAGTCCCGGTCAGACCCTCTCCCTTCGATGGCAAGAGCGATCACGGCAAGGGCAAGGAAGGGGGCCAGTGTTCCTTCTCCTCGCTGTCCATGGCGGCAATGGGCGGGGCAGATGCACCGTTGCTGGCGCTTGCGCTGGCTTTCATCCTGCTGCTGGGCCTGCGCCCGGCTGCGCGCCTGCCCTTCCGGCGCGCCGATTATCTCCAGCCGCCCCTGCGCGGCCCACCGGCTACCGCCTGACATTTTCGCACTGAAACGTCAGCCGTAACCGGCGCGCGCCCCTTCGTGGCCCGCCGGAACAATCCACCGAACAAGCTGTTTGCCTGCCCCGACGGGCGGCAAGCGCCCCACATTCCATCTGGAGCATATGCCATGACCTTCCGCATGAAAGGCGCCGCGGGCGCCTTCGCCCTTGCCGCCGCCCTGCTGCAGGGCTGTAATTCCGAACCCCAAAGCGAAGCCACTCAGGCAGCGGCTTCCTCCACCGAGGCGGCCGCAATCGCGATTTCCGGCGCGTGGACGCGCGAGACTGCGCCGGGCCAGTCGACCGGGGGCGGGTTCATGACCATCGCCAATCCGGGCAGCGAGGCCGACCGGCTGGTTTCGGCCACCAGCCCCGCCGCCGGGGAAGTGCAGGTCCACACCGTGTCCATGGACAATGGGGTGATGCGCATGCGCCAGCTTGAAGATGGGCTGGAGATCCCGGCGGGCGGCACGGTGGAGCTGAAACCCGGCAGCTTCCACCTGATGCTGATCGGCCTGAAGCAGCCGCTGACTGCGGGCGGCACCGTGCCGCTGGTGCTCCATTTCGAAAAGGCGGGCGATGTCGAGGTCTCGCTGGAGGTCCAGCCGGTCACTGCCACCGGTCCTGCCGGAACGGACCAGCCGATGGGCGAGATGGATCATTCCGGGATGGCCGGCCATGAAGGCTGACGAACCGCTCGAAGGCAATCCGGCCGAAGGCGCGCGGACCTTGCGCATGGTGCTTTGGCTGGCGGTGGCGCTGGCTGGGTGCCTTGCACTGGCCGCGTGGTTCGGTTCCGGCCACAAGGCACCGGAACCGGCTGCCTATGGCGACAGCGTCGGCGGCCCGTTCACGCTGGTCGCCCCGGATGGCTCCACCGTCACGCAGAAGGATTTCGCGGGCAAGCCCTATGCGATCTTCTTCGGCTTCACCCGTTGCCCGGATGTCTGCCCCACCACGCTCGCCCGCATGGCCCGCCTGCGCCAGCAACTGGGCGCGGATGGAGACAAGTTCCGCATTGTATTCGTCTCGGTGGACCCCGAGCGCGACAAGCCTGCGGACATCGGCGCCTATGTCGATCTGTTCGGCACGTCGATTGTCGGCCTGACCGGCTCTGACGAGCAGATCGCGGCAATCGTGAAGGCCTGGCATGTCTTCTACGACAAGGTGCCCCAGCCGGGCGGCGATTACACGATCGACCATACGGCTTCGGTCTTCCTGATGGACCGGGACGGCAAGCTCCAGTCGATCATCGACCACCACGAAACCGAAGCCGCCTCGCTCGCCAAGTTGCAGCGATTGGTGAGCTGAAGGCAGGTTTGGAAGTGATGCAAAAAAGCTGCGGTGCGGAAGGAAAATCGTCGCACCGCAGCATAAGTTCACGTTTGAAACCAATTCGTCAAAATAGTCACAATTCCGACGCTGAACTGACCTCTGCGTTTCAAAATCCCTCGCCAATGGCGCGCTGCAACATAAGCATGAGGGACCAAAAATGCGATTCAATCAGCTCCGTGCGGGCGTGCTCATCGGCGCCAGCCTGACTTGCCTTGCGCTGGCCAATGCCGCCCACGCCGAAGAAGCTGCCGCAGCCGCCGAAACCACCGAGACGGTCGAGAACGAAATCGTCGTCTACGGTAAGGGCGAAACCCGCCAGGTGCAGGAAATCTCGTCGGACGACATCGTCACCCTCGTGCCGGGCACCAGCCCGCTCAAGGCGATCGAGAAGCTGCCCAGCGTCAACTTCCAGTCTGCCGATCCCTTCGGCAATTACGAATGGTCGACCCGCGTCACCATCCGCAGCTTCAACCAGAACCAGCTGGGCTTCACCTTCGACGGCATTCCGCTGGGTGACATGAGCTACGGCAACCACAACGGCGTGCATATCAGCCGCGTGATCAGCCCCGAAAACGTGGGCCGCGTGGAAGTCTCGCAGGGCGCCGGCACGCTGGGCACCCAGTCGACCAACAATCTGGGCGGCACCGTGCAGACCTTTTCGCGCGATCCGGAAGACCACTTCGCCGTCGATGCCGCCGCCACTTACGGCAGCAATGACACGATGCGCGGCTTCGTGCGCGTGAATGCCGGCAGCCCCGAAGGCCCGCGCGGCTATGTCAGCTATGCCTATGGCTCGACCGACAAGTACAAGGGCAAGGGCACGCAGGACCAGCACATGGTCAACGCCAAGGTCGTGATCCCGGTGGGTCAGGCCGAAGTCGATGGCTGGCTGAGCTATTCGGACCGCCGCGAGCAGGATTATCAGGACATGTCGCTCGATATGCTTGAGCGGCTCGGTTACAGTTCGGACAACCTGTTCGGCGATTATGCGCTGGCGATCCAGCTGGCCGACGTCGCCAACAATATCGACTTCTACAACAACACCACCCAGCAGCTGGGGGCTGACGGGCTTTCGGACATCACCGGCCTGCCGCCGAGCAATCCGGCTGCCGGCAATGTCTATCCCGGCAATTACGCCAGCGTCGACGATGCCTATTACGACGCTGCCGGCCTGCGTAAGGACTTCGTGGCCTCGCTGGGCGTGAAGGCGCCGCTGGGCGATAAGGTGAACCTTTCGGTCAAGGGTTATTACCACAACAACCGCGGCATGGGCCTGTGGGCCACGCCTTACGTGCCCAGCCCGAACGGCACGCCGATCTCGGTCCGCACGACTGAATATGAAATCGACCGTGGCGGCATCTTCGGCGCGCTCGACATCGATCTGGGCAGCAATCAGGTCAGCGTCGGCGGCTGGTACGAACAGAACAAGTTCAATCAGGCCCGCCGTTTCTATGCGCTGGCAAGCCGCACCGATCCGGGCTTCTCGTTCCGCGATTATCCGGAAAATCCATTCTACACCCAGTGGGAATTCGATTTCACTACCGACACGCTGCAGTATTTCGTGGCCGACAAGATCGACCTCGGATCGCTGAAGGTGAATCTGGGCTGGAAGGGCTTCAAGGTCACCAACAAGGCTGACGCAGTGGTCCAGGCGAGCTATCCGGAAGGCAAGATCACGGCAGAAGACTGGTTCCAGCCGCATGTCGGCCTGGTCTATGAACTGACCGACAATGCCGAAGTCTTCGCCGGCTTCACCCAGTCGACCCGCGCCTATGCGTCGGCCACCACCACTGGCCCGTTCTCGACCAATCAGGCCGGTTTCGATGCCATCAAGAACACGCTGAAGCCGGAAAGCTCGGACACCTATGAAGCGGGTCTGCGCTACAACACCTCCAGCTTCAACGGCGTGGTCGGCGTCTATCTGGTGAACTTCCAGAACCGCCTGCTGTCGGTTGCCGTAGGTTCTTCGATCCAGGGCAACCCCAGCGCGCTGCAGAATGTCGGTTCGGTCCGTTCGATCGGCTTCGAAGCGGCTGGTGACCTCAAGCTGGGCAGCAATGTCTCGCTCTTCGCTTCCTACAGCTACACCGATGCGACTTATCGTGATGATGTTGTCGATGGCGACGGCAACGTGCTGGCGGCGATCAAGGGCAAGACGCTGACCGACAGCCCCGAGCACATGCTGCGCGGCGAACTGGCCTATGACGACGGTACGATCTTCGGCCGCGTCGGCCTCAACTGGATGTCGGAACGCTACTTCACTTATCTGAACGACCAGTCGGTCGATGCCCGCCTGCTGGCCGATGCCAGCCTGGGTTATCGCTTCACCGACAAGATCGAGCTGCAGCTGAACGCCACCAATCTGTTCGATAAGCAGTATATCGCGACTGTCGGTTCGGGCGGCTACGGCAATTCGGGCGACCGCCAGACCCTGCTGGTCGGCGCTCCCCGTCAGGTCTTCGTGACCGTCAAGGCCGGCTTCTGATCCGGCCGGGCGCGGCGGGGCATTCTCCGCCGTGCCTGCCCGGCCGGTTTCGGCATGGAATCGGGGCGCTTCCCTTGCGGGGGCGCCCTTTCCGTTTCACCGCCCATGACCGGCCCGGCGACTTACCAGACAAACCCAGAATTCGGAGTTCGCACCATGGCCTTCGCCGCCCCCGTCACTCGTCGCACCACTCTTGCGGGCCTTGCCGGCACCACCTTCCTGGCAACGCTGCCGTGGCGCGCGGCCGCGCATGATCTGTCCGCCAATCCCGTATTCCGCCACGGCGTGGCCAGCGGCGATCCGGATGGGACCAGCGTGGTGCTGTGGACCCGCGTAACGGCAGAGGGCACGCCCGAAGTGCGCTGGCAGCTGGCCGAAGACCTCGCCTTCGAGAAGATTGTGCAGCAGGGCACGGCAACAACCGGGGCGGATCGGGACTATACGGTGAAGCTGCTGGCCGGCGGGTTGAAGCCGGGCCGAACCTATTATTACCGCTTCCAGCTGGGCGATGCGATCTCCCCCGTGGGCCGTGCGCGCACTTTGCCCGAGGGGCCGCTTGACCGGCTGGGCATCGCGCTTGCCTCCTGCTCCAATTACCCCTTCGGCTTCTTCAACGCCTATGATGCGATCGCGCGCGATGCCGATGTCGATTTCGTGCTGCACACGGGCGACTACATTTACGAATATGGTCAGGACGGCTGGGGCGACGATGTCGGCCGCGCCATCGGCCGCCGCCACGAACCCGCGCATGAGATCGTGAGCCTGTCCGATTACCGGACCCGCCACGCCCAGTACAAGACCGACGCCGGATCGCTGGCGATGCTGGCCGCGCATACGCTGCTGGCCTGCTGGGACGATCACGAAAGTGCCAATAATCCGTGGACCGGCGGGGCGCAGAACCACCAGCCGGAAACGGAAGGGGACTGGAAGGCCCGCCGCGCGGCTTCGATCCAGGCCTATTTCGAATGGATGCCGGTGCGCGAGCCGGAATGGCTGGCGCAGAAGGGGCGCAGCCGGATGCAGTTCTGGCGCAGCTACAGCTTCGGCGATCTGGCCACGTTGTTCACGCTGGAAACCCGCCACACCGCGCGTGCGGAGCAGATCGATTATCTCGATTACGCCACCACGCTCGCCAGCTCCGACGATGCCCGCCATCTGGTGGAGGATGTAATCGGCGCGCCCGGCCGCACCATGCTGGCGCCAGAACTGGAGGCAGACCTTTCCGCCGCGCTGGAACAGTCCGTGGCGGGTGGCCAGCCATGGCGCCTGATCGGCAATCCCATGCCCATCGCGCGCACCAATGTGCCGGACGTGGTGTCACTCGGCCTGCTGGCGCAGCCTGCGGCCGATGCCTCGCTGGAGGCGCAGGCGCTGGCGTGGAAAGGCAAGTGGAACCTGCCCTTCTATCCCGACACCTGGGATGGTTACGAATGGGCGCGCGAGAGGCTCTACGATCTCAGCCGCAAGGCCGGGGCCGGGGATCTCGTGTTCCTTACCGGCGATAGCCACAGCTTCTGGGCGAACCAGCTGGCCGATGGCGCGGGCCGCCCGGCAGGGGTGGAACTGGGCACGGCAGGCATTACCTCGCCCGGCGATTTCATTTCCAGCGGCTTCGGGCCGGAATTGTCGGTGAAGCTCGATCAGGCCTTCACGGATCACAATCCTGAAGTGGTGTGGACCGACAATATGCATCAGGGCTACGTTCGCCTCGAACTGACGCGCGGTGGGGGCGAGGCGAGCTTCGTGGCGGTCGATACGATCCTGCGGCCCGATTATCGCACGCTGGTGCTCAATCGCTTCGCGCTGGCGCGCAAGGATGGGGCAGTGGTACTGCAGGGCTGACAGGTGCTGGCGCGCATTTGCGCAAGTGCCGATTGACCGGCCCGACCATGTTGTGGCACTGGCCGCCCAGACGAAGCGGGATGCGCGAAACGCGCCAACCCGATCTTCGCCCAGGCGGCCGGAATGCCAGCATTCATGCCGTATCGCGGGTGTAGCTCAATGGTAGAGCAGCAGCTTCCCAAGCTGAATACGAGGGTTCGATTCCCTTCACCCGCTCCAGCCCCTTTGCCTTGCCACTGCTGGATAGCTGCTTAGTCGGCCGGTTCTCCGTCCGTCAGCCAAGCTGCACCTCCCTCGACCCCGGCACACGGCGGAGCTGCCGGGCGTAGAACCAGCCGATCCCGATTAGGCTGAAGCCAAGTGCGACGAAGCTGGCGATGCGGGCGAGGCCTTCCAGCCCGGCCGCGTCCACCAGGAACACTTTCAGCACCGCCAGCAACATGACGGCCAGCGAACCGATCCGCCAACTGCGCAGATTATGCCGTGCGCCCCAGAGCAGGAACAGGATGGCAAGGACAATCCCGGTGAGCGAACGCAGCAGGTCTTCCGTCTGGCCGAGGGGCAATGCTGTAAGATCGGTGCCGGAGAAGATCTGGCGTAGCGCGCTGATGGCGAACACGGAGAGGAGCGCCATCAGCATGCTGTCTGCCAGCGCCCTTATGCGCGGCTCGCCGCCGGCAGGTCCAGCGAGCAGCCAGAGCAGGGCGGCAACCGGCAGGCCATAGGCCGGAAGCAGCAGGTTGGCGATGGGTACGGGGCCGACATGCTGGCCCACCAGCAGCGGGTTGTGCAGTGCCAGCGTGAACCAGAACCAATGCGCGCCCGCAATCCCGGCCAGCATCCAGGCGATCCGGCTGCCTTGGGCAAGCCGACCGCGCAGGGCGTATGCACCATAGGCGGCAGCCAGCAGCAGTGCCTCCCAAAGGGTGCGTTCCACCAGGCCGGCACGGGCGAAGTCCGCCGCGCTGTCGATGGCCAGCAGGTGTTTGAATGCGATGTGGGCGCAGACCAGTGCAGCCATGCCGAACAGGACCGTTTGCGCCTTGGCGAGCCGGCTACCCTGCCGCTCGCGAACCAGAAGCGTGACGCCAAGCGATACTGCCAGCGGCAGCAGGTGCAGCCCCGTCTCCTGCAGCAAGGGAAGGGTACCCACCAGCATGGGTTCCCCGGCAAGGGCCATGATGCCAGCTATGCCCCAGCCATGCAGGGTCGGGATGGCCCAAAGGCCGCCGATTGCCGTCATGGCCGTTGCACCGGCATGGCGCTGGGGCAGGGCGAACAGCGCTGCCAGTGCTGCTGCGCTGGCGAACCATGCGAGAATGTCGGACGGAAGGATCTGGGCGCTGAGGCCATAGGCGACGATCGCCGCGAGCACTTCGGCCAGTGTCTTTCCAGAACTTTCCCGATCGCGCCAGGCAAGCAAGGCAAGCACCATGGCAGGCATGGCCCAGCGCAGTGCGGCGAGGAAGTCAGGCGTACCGTCGCCGAGGCCGGAAAGCCGCGCGGCTTCGTTCGTGAAATCGCCGGACAGGACAAGCAGCACCGCCACAGTCGCCGCAGCTGCCCACGACAGGGCAATGAGGCCTGCATTGCGGCGCTTCAGGTCAAGCAGCAGCAGGGCTACGCTCAACAGTGCACCCACCACAGGCGCCGCCCAGCCGGGCGAGACATAAAGGCCGCCGGCCATGAGCAGGGCGAAGGCGGTGGCGACGAGCGCCATGTGCTCAGCGGATCGCTGTTCGCTCGCCGGCCAGAGGCGCCAGGCGGCCAGCGCCGGGAAGGCGGCAAGGGCCAGTGCCACAGCGCCGATGTTCCATTGGATCGCATCGTTGAAAGTGCCAAACAGCAGGGCGACGACGCCGAATAGGGCGAGCGTAAACAGGCAGAGCTGCAGCAGGTCGATCCGGTTTTGCCGGCGGTAGAACGTCAACGCAACCGGCGCCCCCGCGAGGATTGCGGTAAAGGCTGCAGCGACGATGCCGAATGGCATGGCCGCGGCATTGCTCCAGTCGACCAGCAGCAGCGGCACCAGCAGGCTGGCAAAGCCGCTGGCGCGCCGCAATTGCGGGGCCTTCCAGCCCAGAACAGCCAGCGCCCCGGCCAGCAGCGCGAACAGGCCCCAGGCAAGCATGCTGTGGTCCGTCCTGCCGATCAGGACAGCCATCTGCAGTGCGGCCACGCCTGCAGCGGCGGCTTCCACCAGCCGCCGCAGATTGCCGGTGTCGGGCATGGCCCATGCCGGGATGACGACGCCGAGCAGAATGAGGAACAGCCCGACCGCAAAGGTTCCGGCCATTCCGCCGCCAAGGCTCAACAGCAGGAGGATGCCCCAGCCCAGCCCGCCGCCCAGCGCGGCAAGGCCGAGCCATGCCCAGCGCCGCTGGCGGGAAGTGACGGTCAGCCCACTGGTGACCAATGCGAGATAGGCAGTCAGCAGCGGGATATTGGCCTGTTCTCCGCCGACCAGCAGGGGTGCAGCGAAGCCGCCGATCAGGCCGAGAACCGCGCTTGGCATGCCGAACCGGAAGGAAAGGGCGATGGCGCCTGCGGTCACGGCCGCAAGGCCGGCAAAGGCGGGCAGGGGGCCAATCAGGCCATAGGTCGTGCCCGCGAGGTAAAACCCGGCATAGAGCGTGGCGAGGCCAGCGCCCGCGAGCGCCTGCCTCACGCGCGGATCGGCGATGCGGTTTTCGAAACGAAAGGCCAGTTCCGCGCCGCACAGCAGGCCCGCGCCGAACATCATGGCCAGCAGAACCCGCACGGGCGGGGTCAGCAGGCCTGCCTCGATGGAATATTTCACGATGAACAGGCCGGCGACGGCCAGCGTGATCCCGCCTGCCCAGATCGGCAGCAGGCGGCCGAACAGGTCTTCGAAATCGAAGCTCGGACGCCATGCAGGCTTAGGCTCGGGGCGCGGCGCATCTTCGGCCGGTCCCGCCACAAAGGCTTCGCGCACCGTATCATATGCAATCGCCGCAGGTTCTGGCGCCTTTTCGAGCGGAGCTGCGGGGATCGGCCGTGCCGGCCTTGCGGGGACAATTTCCTCCACTGGGGCTACGGTTGGGACCGGCGGCCGTTCGAAAGCAGGAGCAGGAGCAGGAGCGGGTGCCGGGGGCTGTGTTGTGGTGGTGTCAGCAGCTTCCAGCGCCTCTATCCGGCGAACCAGCCAGCTATCGTCCTCGACCTTCTCCAGGCGGGCCTGCAACGCTTCGACACGTTGCCACAGAAGATAGATCACCCATCCGGCAACCCCAAGCAGGATCAGTTCCACGCCTAATCTCCCCATATTGCCGGCTGGGCCTACCCGATAAATGAGCGGTGTTCAATATAGAAATTGGACATTGTTCAATTTTGTCTTTAGGGCGGCGTCATGGGCAGAAGATCCGATCATACCCGCGAGGAGTTGCGGGAAATGCTGGTGGCATTGGGCCACGCGCATATGGCCGAGGCAGGGCTTGCCAGGTTTTCCGGCCGCGAAGTGGCCAAGCGTGCCGGATATTCGGTGGGAACCATCTATAACGTGTTCGGATCGCTCGACACGCTGATCGCGGCCATCAACACCCGCACGTTCGGACTGTGGGCAGACCATCTGCGCAGCCGGCTGGCCAGCGGAGAGCCGGATCGAATCCGTCTGCTGGTGGAAGGCTATTTCACTTTCGCCTTCGAGAATTCCAACTTGTGGAATGCGATCTTCGATCATCACTTGCCGGCGGACTTCGAGCTGTCGGAAGCGGACCGCCTCCAGCGCGGCGAACTGACTGCCATCGTGATCGAGGAAATTGCGGCGATCCTTCCCGCGCCGGAGCGAGTGGGCCTTCCGCGGCTTGCTGCGTCGCTTGTGGCTGTCGTACATGGCCATTGCGCCTTTGCCGTGAGCGGCAGTTTTGCGCTGATGGAAGAGCCGGACCCGATTGGCGCTGCCTATGACCGTGTTTGCGAATGCCTCACGCAGGTGGCCAGCGGCGGACGCTCGCCCGGTAGCCATTGGGCTGGGGGCGGGTCGTCCGGGATTGCATAGTGTTAGGGAATTTCCGCAAGGCGATAGCCGATGGCTGGTTCATTCCTGATAAGCCTGGGCGAGGATGGATCGCTTTCTACCTTGAGCCGCAAGGCACGGATCACCACCCGCAGATAATCGACATCTTCCGCATGGGCCTTGCCCCATACGCGCTCCAAGATCGCGGCATGGGTCAGCACGCGGCCCCCGGCTTCGGTCAGCGTTTCGAGAACCGCGAACTCCTTCGGCGTCAGCGTAACCGGCGTGCCTTCTACGGTGACTTCCCGACGCGCGCGGTCGATCTTCAACGGGCCGAAGGCGATTGTGTCGCCGACCGGCGCGGACCTGTCTGCGCGGCGTAGCGCTGCCCGCAGGCGCGCCAGCAGTTCATCGCCGTCGAATGGTTTGGTGACGTAATCGTCGGCCCCCAGATCGAGCGCGGCGATCTTCTCCGACGTTTCCGAGCGTGCGGTGAGGACGATGATTGGAATTGCCGATCCGGCGCGGATCGCGCCGACCAGTTCGATCCCGTCGCGGTCCGGCAGGCCGAGATCGAGCAGGACCGCGTCGATCCCGCCCCGACCGAGAAGCGCCGCAGCGTCGCGTGCATTGGTGGCAGGCAGCACCGCGTGGCCGCCACGCTCCAGAACCGCCTGCAGCAGGCGCTGGATCGCAGGCTCGTCATCGACCACCAGAATCCTGCTCATTGGGCTGTCCCTTCCGCAGGGGGCATTGCCAGAGTGAAGCACGCGCCGCCGCCCGGAGCATCGGATATTTCGACGGCGATTCCCATTGCGTCCGCAAAGCCCTTCACAATGGCTAGGCCAAGCCCGCTGCCTTGCCTGCGGTCGCTGCCCTCCAGCCGGGCAAAGCGTTCGAACATCCGCTCGCGCGCGGCTTCGGGAATGCCCGGCCCGTCATCGCAAACCGATAGCAGGACGCGGCCTGCATCGGCCTTCGCCTCAATCGTGACCTGCCGGTGCGCATGGCGTGCGGCATTGTCGATCAGGTTTATCAGGATGTGATGCAGCAGCACCGGATCGGCTTTCACGAAGGGCAGGTCAGGAGGGATGGCGCGGGCAAGCGCGATGTGATCGGGCAAGGGCACCGCGTCGCATGCGGGTGTTGCCACATCGACGAGGTCGAGGCTTTCCGAAGCGGGCGAGAGCGAGCCGTCTTCCAGCCGCGCAGCGCCGAACAGATCTTCGATCGTACGGTCCAGCCGCCGCGCTGCCGCCAATGCTTCCCCTGCTTCCGGCGAAGTGGCGGCCAGCGCTTCGAGCTGCCCGGCAATCACTGTCAGCGGTGTGCGGAAGTCATGCGCCAGCGAGGCGAGCAGAGCGCGGCGCAGCCGGTCGCTCTCTTCGATCCGCGCGCGTTCGCGCCGCTCGGCTTCGAGTGCAGAGCGGTCGCAGGCCTGGCCCAGCAGGAAGGCGAGCGCCTGCAATTGCGCCAGGTCGCCCTCGCTGCGGGGCACTCCTTCCGCAGGGCGGGCCACGGCGAGCAGCCCGCCGCCCAAGCGCCCCCGTGGCGAAAGCGGGAAGAAGCTCCATTCGGCAACGGGCATGACCGCGCTGCCATGGCCGGTGATGTCGCCATTGTGGACTGCCCAGGCCGCCGCTGACAGATCGAGCGCGGAAAAGCCCGCATCGCCTTCTAGGTCCGTCATTCCGGCAATCAGCCGCACATGGCCCAGATGTTCGGCCAGCCACGCTGTCCCGCGCGCTGGTGCAGTGGTGACTTCACCTTCGGTCAGCAGGGCGGAAAGGGCGGCGATTTCCGCGCTGGCGGCTGCTTGTGCCAGCGCTTCCCTCTCGCGCGCCTTGAGCCGGGTGGCGAGGCGGCTGGTCACCAGTGCCACTGCCACCAGCGCCACCACGCTGACGATATTGTCCAGCCCATGGATGCGGAAGGTGAAGCGCGGCGGCAGCAGCAGGAAATTATAGGCAGTGGCGCCGATGATCGCGGCGAACAGGCCCGGCCCGATGCCGCCCCGCGCCGATGCGAACAGCACCGGCAGCAGGAACAGCAGCGCCGAGGAGGCGAGGCCCAGCACCGGCAGCGCCGATGCCGTGATCCACGCAATCGCGCCCACTCCCAGCGTGGCGAGCAGATAGGCGGAGAGCCGGCGGTCCATGGCGGGCTTATAGCTCGAACTGGCTGCCAAGTTCGACAACCCTGTTGGGAGGGATGGCGAAATAGGCGGTCGGGTCGGCGGCGTTGCGGTGGAGGAAGCCATAGAACATCGCCATCCAGCGCGGCATGGTGGGCTTCAGTGCCCGGCGGATCGCGCTACGCCCCACGAAGAAGGACGTGCCGCCGGGGCCTGAAAGCAGCCCGGCGCGAGCAAGGTCGCTCGGCACGTCCACCGGGTCCATATAGCCGGTGCGCAAAGTCGCGCGGGCAAAGTTGTCGTCGATCCGCTCCAGGGAAAGCCGCTCGCCTGCGGGTACGTGCGGGGTCTGCTGCGGCTCGACCTTCAGCATGATGTTTGCCCGGTGAAGTGCCTTGTTGTGCTTGAGATTGTGAAGCAGGGCGGAAGGCGCCACGTCCAGATCCTGCGTCAGGAACACGGCCTGGCCTTCAACCCGCATCGGCGGGCGCCTGACAAGGGCATCCGCCAGTTCGGCGATGGCCATGCCCTGCTGCGCCGTGCGTGCCTGGGCGGCCTTGCGCCCCCGCAGCCAGGTGGCGATCACCGTGCCCATTACCCCGGCGACGAGCAGCGGAACCCAACCGCCTTCCGCGATGCGCAGTGCATTGGCGCCGAAGAAGACAAGGTCGATGGCAAGGAAGGGCAAGAACAGGGCGGCCGTCCAGAACGGTTCCCAGCCCCAGCCGCGCCACACGATGATGAAGGCCAGACAGGTCGTGACCACCATCGTGCCGGTCACTGCAATGCCATAGGCGGTTGCCATGGCGGAACTGCTCCTGAAGCTGAAGACCAATGCCAGGACGCCCGCCAGCAGCAGCCAGTTGACTGCGGGCATGTAGATCTGGCCGGCCTGCTGGGCGGAAGTCTGGCGCACGGCCATGCGCGGCAACAGGCCCAGCGCGATTGCCTGCCGGGTAAGCGAATAGGCCCCGGTGATGACCGCCTGGCTGGCGATGATCGTGGCAAAGGTGGCCAGCACCACCAGCGGCGCGCGCAGCGCTCCGGGCGCCATCAGGAAGAACCAGTCGGCATTGGCGAATGGCCTGCCTGCAGCCTCCGCCGCTTCGAGCGTGGCAAGGGCGAGCGCCCCTTGTCCCAGATAGTTGATTGTCAGTGCCGGCCAGACGAAGCCCAACCAGCCGAGCTGGATCGGCTGGCGTCCGAAATGGCCGAGATCGGCGATCAGCGCTTCGGCGCCGGTTACTGTAAGGAAAACTGCGCCGAGCACGAACAGGCCCGGCACGCCATGCGTGGCAAGGAAGCGCACGGCGGCAATCGGGTTGAAGGCGGCAAGGATCGCCGGCGCCTGCGCGATATGCCACAGGCCCAGCGCGGCAAGCGTCAGGAACCAGAAGGCGCAGACGGGGCCGAACAGGCCCGCCACGCTGGCCGTGCCGCGCGATTGCAGGGCGAAGAGGGCAATGAGGATCGCAACCGTCATGCCCAGAATCACCGGAAGCTGCATTACATCGTCGAGACCGGGCACGGTCTTCAGCCCCTCCACGGCGGCAAGCACCGACAGGGCCGGGGTAATGATCGCATCGCCGTAGAACAGCGCCGCGCCAGCCGCGCCGAGCAGAAGCACGATCGTCCAGCGTCCGCCGGTCGCCTTCGTGGCGAGCGCCATCAGCGACAGCACACCGCCTTCGCCATTATTGTCCATCCGGGTGAGGAAGAGGACGTATTTGAGCGTGACGACCACGATCAGCGCCCAGATCATCAGTGACAGCACGCCGATGATGTCCGCGCGCCCAATCGCCCCGCCTGCCGTATGGGCGAGCGCTTCGCGGAAGGCGTAAAGCGGGCTGGTGCCGATGTCGCCATAGACAACGCCGATGGCGCCCAGAGTGAGTGCGGAAAGAGTGCTGACCTTTGGGGGCTTGTGCGCTTGCATGGGTGAATCCTGATTTGCAGGATCGTTCCACTGCCGCGGCCGCGCATTAAGGCGCCATGCGGGATCGAAGGGGCGGGCATTAAATCCGCATAAGATTTGCCGCTTTCCGCGTTCAGGCAGGGCGATGGCGTACCGGGGCGGCCATCCTTGAGGAGGCCGCCCCGGCGGCAGGTCAGGCAGGCTGGCCGAATGCCAGATAGAAGGTAATCAGCCCCGCCAGCGCCGCTATTCCGGCCCCGAACAGGGCCACTTCGCGCGGGCGCAGCCGGCTGAGATAGTGATCGCGGCAGAATTGCCGGTATTTGCCCAGCACTTCGTAATTGGAGGAAACCAGCGCGCAGTCGAGCGAGGAGGCTTCCTTGCGGAAGTAGTGGATCAGCGCCTGCAGTTCCCCGCCATCAAGGTCGGGGTAGCGTTCGAGCAGGCGCTCGGCAGCCGCGCGCCTTTCGGCGGCGGCGGGATTGTCGGAACTCATGTGTCATATCCTGTCCGGACGGGAAATCTGGCCGCGGCTCATGCGCGGCCGGTGGCCGGTCAGGCGAAGGGCGGAGCCCGTGGACTGAGGGGGGAGAGCGTCGTCTCGAAAAGCGGCGGGCCGCGCGTTTCGGGCCGGGGGGCAAAGGGGCGGCCCGGCAATTGCAGGGCGAGCGGGCGGAACACCGCCAGACGGGCAACTGGCAGCGGAGCGGGCTGAGGCTGGGCCTGCCTGCGCTCTTCCGCCCTTGTGCCGAAGCCCACTGCGACATCGGAAGTGGAGGCACTGAATGCCGAACCGCTGACGCGTTGCAAGGGCTGGCCGGATGGCAGCACGGCATGCATGGCTGCAACCAGCACCAGCAGGGTGCAGATCCAGCGCCACGCTCCGCGCTTCATGTCCATGGCCACGCTCATATCCGGGCCTAGCTAGGGACTGTACGCCGGATTTGCCAGTGCCGGGCGAAAGGCGGCATGCTAGGCATGGGCCATGCCCGCCTTTTTCTTCGCCCTGCTTGCCACTTTTCTTGCCGCAACCGGTGGGCGGGACCAACGGTTGGTCGCCGTGCTGGCGGGCAGGCTGGGTTCCGGCGGGCCACTGCTGCTTGCCGCATGGCTATCCTCTATCGCGACTTCGACTGCCGCAGCCTTTGTCGGGGCGGGGCTGGCCCAGCTCATGCCGCCGGAAGGCAAGGCCATGTTCGTGGCGCTGGCACTGCTGCTCGGCGCAGGGGAACTGGCGTGGCCGGTGCGCCAACGCGATCCGGTGGAGCCGACGCGATCCTTCGTGGCCATCACGCTGGTGATCGCCGCGCGGCAGGTGATGGATGCGGCGCGTTTCCTGATCGTGGCCTTTGCCGCTTCGGCCGGATCGCCCATGCTGGCAGGCGTGGGCGGGGCATTGGGCGGCGGTGCGGCGCTCACCCTGGCATGGGCACTGGGCGGGCAGATGGAAAGGCGGGTGAACTGGCGCGCGATCCGGCTTTCGATTGCCGCTGCCATGCTGCTGGCGGCCTTCTGGACCGGCCTTTCCGCGCGCGGTATCCTTTAGGAAACACGCGCGCGATTTTGCCGGAACTTTAGCGAAAGCTCATGCGTTGGGCCAATATCGAAAGGTGACCGTCCGAAGCCCGCCCGCAGCCACCGAACCCCCGGCGCGTGGGATTCTGCTCCGCCTGGCCCTTTGGATCCTGGACAGCGGGGCCGCCGTGGCAATGCTGCGGCGGCCTTTCAGTAGAGCCAGCCTATGATAGGTGTGCCTCATGACTCGGCCTGACATGATCCACGGCGCGGATGATCGCGCGATTGCCCAATGGCTCCACCAGAGGCTTTCCGCCGCACTGGCAGAGGCGACGGGCGGCATCGCCATTACCGTGCCGGGCGGCTCCACCCCCTTTCCGATTCTGGAACAGCTGGCCGCCATGCCGCTCGACTGGGGGCGGATTGCCATCTGGCCGGGGGATGACCGGATCGTGGAGGAAGATCACCCCGCCAGCAATGTCGGCCGCATTCGTACCCTGATGGAACCGGCAGGCGCGATCGTGCTGACGCTGGCGCCGGAAAGCGCCCCGCCGCATTTCGCGCTGGCCTGGCTGGGTATGGGGGCGGACGGACACATTGCCTCGCTGTTCCCCAATACCGATCCGAAAGTGGACGACCCCCGCAAGGTGCGCCGCCTCACGCCCGATCCCCTGCCGCCGGAGGCCCCGTTCGACCGGGTGAGCCTGACCATTCCGGCACTGCTTGCCAGCGATGCGATCCTGTTCGTGATCCGGGGCGATGACAAGCGCGCGCTGTTTCAGGCGGCGGCGGATGGGAAGAACGATCTGCCCGTGGCCCGGCTGCTGGGCGCGGCGAGCCAGCCTGTCACATGCTTCACCTGATCCCCGCCCCGCTTCACCGGGCCGGGCTGCGGCTGGCGCATGAAATGCGCAAGGCGTGGTGGCGGCTGGCGAGGCCGCAACTGACCGGGGTGAATGTGGTGGTGCTGAACGATGCGGGCGAAGTGCTGCTGGTGCGCCATGCCTATGGCTCGGGCAAATGGACCCTGCCTGGCGGCGGGCTGGGGCGGGGCGAATTGCCGGAACCGGGCGCCCGGCGGGAGATTGCGGAGGAACTGGGGCGCGAGGCGCTGGACCTGCTGGCGCTGGGCGTGAACCGCCGCATCCTGCATGGTGCGCCCTGCGCAAGCCACATCTATTCCGCGCGGCTGAATGGCGATCCGCGGCCGGACCGGCGCGAAATCGCGGAAGCGCGGTTCTTTGCGAGCGATGCCTTGCCGTCTGACCGGGTTGCGCTGGTGGATGCGGCGCTCGGGATGATGCCACAGGTCGCTTGAGGCCGTCTCAGCCCGAAGGGAAAGGGGGCAGAAAGGCACCTTCTCAACTTAGTCATGCTGAACTCGCTTCAGCATCCACTGCGCCCCACTTGCTGCCGCCCGAAGCGGGAAAATGGGTTCTGAAACAAGTTCAGGATGACGATGCTAAAGCAGCGAAAGCTGCGCCGTGTCCTTCAGTGGCTTCTCGCCCTCTTCCCCCTCCAGCGCCGACAGGGTGAGGCCCATCAGCCGGATCGGCAGGGGAAGGGGCAGCATTTCGTCCAGCAGGCCATGGCCCAGCTTCGTGAATTCCTCCTTCCCGCTGACGAAATGGGTGAGCGAGCGGGCGCGGGTGACGATGCGGAAATCGGTGTAGCGCAGTTTCAGCGTGACGGTGCGCCCGCGCGCCTGTGCTTCCTCGATCCGGCCCCAGACGATGTCGGCAATGGTGTCCAGCGTCTCGTGCAGTGCGTGGCCGGACGAAATATCGTCCATGAAAGTGCGTTCCCCGCCCAGCGACTTGCGCGGGCGGTTGGCGCGCACGGGCCTGAGGTCGATCCCCCGCGCCGCGCGATAGAGGTAATCGGCAAAGCTGCCGAATTGTTGCTTGAGGAAGGGCAGGTCTTTCTCCCTCAGGTCAGCACCCGTTTCGATCCCCAGCTTCGCCATCTTTTCCGCCCCGCGCGGCCCCACGCCGTGGAAACGGCGCACCGGCAGCCCGGCGACGAAGGCTGCACCTTGCCCCGGCCTGATGACACAAAGCCCGTCCGGCTTGTTCTGGTCGCTGGCGAGCTTGGCGAGGAACTTGTTGTAGCTCACCCCCGCACTGGCGGTGAGGGCGGTTTCCTTGCGGATGCGCTGGCGGATCAGTTCGGCAATGCGGGTGGCTGAACCGATGCCCTTGAGGTCTTCGGTCACGTCCAGATAGGCTTCGTCGAGGCTCAGCGGTTCGACATGGGGCGTATAGTCGCGGAAGATCGCGCGGATCTGCTGCGAGACTTCGCGATAGATGTCGAAGCGCGGCTTGCGGAAGATCAGGCCGGGGCACAGCTGCTGCGCCCGAAGTGAGGGCATGGCGGAACGCACGCCGAACTTGCGCGCTTCATAGCTGGCGGCGGCAACCACGCCGCGCCCGGTGGCACCGCCCACCGCCACGGGCTTGCCGCGCAGATCGGGATCGTCGCGCTGTTCCACGCTGGCGAAGAAGGCATCCATGTCGACATGGATGATCTTCCTGAGGCCCAGAGTGGCCTCTCCATCGTCGGTTTCGTCGCGGTCCATGGCCTTGCCGGAGGTTAGTGCCTAACGGGCCGCGCGTCACCCCGGTGGTGAAAGCAACAGTGCATCGGGCGACAGGAAAATTGTTAGCACTTGCAACAATTCTCGCTGGCCATGCCTTGTAAGAGCGGGCAAGGGGCGCGCATGGCAACGGTTTCCAACCCTTCCCCGCCGCGGATGCTGGGCAATACGGAGCTGGTGGTTCTCACCGCCATGCTGATGGCGCTGCACGCGCTGGCAATCGACGGCATGTTGCCCGCAATCGACGAGATCGCGGGCGAATTCGGCATGCTCGACGCAAACAAGCGGCAGTATATCGTCGGCCTGTTCCTGCTTTCCACGGGCGCAGGCACGCTGGTTCCCGGCCTGCTGGCAGACCGTTTCGGCCGCAAGAAGCTGCTGATGATCTCGCTGCTGTGCTATGTCGTTTTCGGCTTTGCATGCGCCTTCGTGAAGAGCTTCGACCAGATGCTGATCATGCGCATCATCCAGGGGCTCGGCTCGGCGGGTCTCATGGTGCTGCCCGGCGCGATCATCCGTGACCAGTTCGAAGGCGACAAGATGGCGCGCGTCTTCTCCATGATTTCGGCTGTGTTCATCACTGTGCCGGTGGTGGCGCCCTCGCTGGGCCAGCTGGTGCTGGAAGTGGCGGGCTGGCGCTGGATTTTCGTGGGCCTCAGCGTGATGGGCGTGGTGATGGCAATCTGGGCCGGTATCCGCCTGCCTGAAACGCTGCACCCGGAATTCCGGCAGGAAATCCAGCCGAAGATCCTTGCCCGCAACCTCTATATCGCGGCCACTTCGCGTCAGGCCATCGGCTATGTGCTGGGCACTTCGCTGGTGATCGGCACTGTGTTCGGCTACGTCAATTCCGCCCAGCAACTTGTGGGCGAACATTTCGGCGCGGGCGAAATGTTCCCCTACATCTTCGGCGGAACGGCGGCGACCATGGCCATTTCCAGCATCGTCAATTCGCGTATCGTGGAACGCTTCGGCGCCCGCCGCGTGAGCCATGCCGGCCTGCTGGTGTTCATCGTGATCAGCGCGCTGCAGGTCTGGGTCTCCCACTCGGCGCACAGCTCTTCGTTGCTGTGGTTCCTGCCGCTGATGGCCTGCAACCTTGCGCTGCTGGGTTTCCTGGGGGCCAATTTCGGCTCCATCGCGATGCAGCCCTTTGCCGAGATCGCCGGGGCCGCCAGCGCCATCCAGTCCTTCCTGCGCATGGTGCTTGCCGCGCTGATCGGCCTTGTCATCGGCCAGAATTACGATGGCACGGCCCGTCCGCTGGCATGGGCGCTGTTGCTGGCAGGCGTCTTCGCGCTGCTGCTTGTGCTCTATAGCGAGAAGGGCCGCCTGTTCCGCCGCCTGCATCCGCGGCCCGGCCCGCCGGTTCACGTCCACTGATGAGCCACGCGGGATGACCGGGCCGTTCGACCTCATCGTCATAGGCGGCGGGGTCAACGGCGCGGGGATCGCGCGCGATGCCCAGGGACGGGGGGCTCAAGGCCGGGGTGCCCGCGTTCTCCTGCTGGAGGCCAAAGACCTCGCCAGCGGAACGTCCAGCGCCAGCACCAAGCTGGTCCACGGCGGGCTGCGCTATCTCGAATATTACGAATTCGCACTGGTGCGCGAGGCGCTGAGGGAGCGGGAAGTGCTGTGGGGCGTTGCCCCGCACATTATCCGCCCCATGCGTTTCGTGCTGCCGTGGATGCCCCATCTGCGCCCGCGCTGGATGCTGCGGCTGGGCCTGTTCCTCTACGATCATATCGGCGGGCGTAAACGCCTGCCAGCCGCCGACACGATCCGGCTGCATCATCATCCGGCGGGCTCTGCGCTGGACCCGGCATTGCGCTGGGGCTTCGAATATTCGGATGGCTGGGTGGACGATGCAAGGCTGGTGGTGCTGAACGCGCTGGATGCGGCGGAACGCGGGGCGCAGATACTCACTCGCACGCCCGCTACGGCAATCCGGCGAGAGAGCGAACTGTGGGCGGTGGAAACGCCTGCCGGAACCTTCCACGGGCGTGCGCTGGTGAATGCGGCGGGGCCGGGGGCGGACGATGTGGCGCGGCTGACAGGGCAGGCGCCGCGCTTCTCGCTGCGGCGGGTGCGTGGATCGCATATCGTCACCCGCCGCCTGTTCGACCATGACTACGCCTATATCTTCCAGCTTCCCGATACGCGCATCTGCTTTGCCATTCCCTATGAGCAGGACTTCACCCTGATCGGCACGACCGACCGGGATCACACTGGCCCGCTGGACCGGATCGAAGCCTCTGAAGACGAGATCGCCTATCTGTGCGAGGCGGCGAGCCGCTATTTCGCGAAGCCGGTGACTCCCGCCGATGTCGTGTGGACCTATTCCGGCGTGCGCGCTTTGGTGGACGATGGATCGGGCAGGCCGGAGGCGGCGACGCGTGGTTATCGCCTGCCGCTTTCCCCGCCGGAGGAAGGGGCGCCGCTGCTCGATGTGTTCGGCGGAAAGATCACGTCCTATCGCCATTTGTCGGAGGCAGCAGTGGACGCGCTGGCGCAGCGCCTGCCGGCCCTGTCAGGCCCGGCATGGACGGCCCATGCTCCACTACCGGGCGGGGACTTTCCGGTGGATGGACAGGTGGCACTGGCGGCGGAACTGAAGCAGCGTCACCCCTTCCTCTCGGCAGGGGAAGCGACCCGCATCGCGCGTGCCTATGGCACGCGGGCGGAACGCTGGCTGGGCAAGGCAAAGGCGTGGGGCGATCTCGGGCGCCATTTCGGCGCCGGGCTGACCGAGGCGGAAGTGGCCTATCTGCGCGATGTCGAATGGGCGCGCACAGCAGAGGACGTGCTGTGGCGGCGAAGCAAGCTGGGCCTGCATATGAGCGAGGCCGAGCGGGCGAGCGTGGCGGAGTATATGGGCGGGTAGATCCTCCCCCTTGGGGGAGGGGGACCGTGCGCAGCACGGTGGTGGGGGCTTGCCCAAAGGCGAACCCCCTCCGTCATCGATGCGCGATGCCACCTCCCCCGGAGGGGGGGGAGCCACAGGTCACCCCTCGTGATCGATCTTCCGCCTGAACGTCTCGGGCAGCCATAGAAGCCCGACCAGCAGCGTCAGCACCGCTACGCCCACCGGATACCACAGGCCTGCATAGATGTTCCCCGTCGCGGCCACGCAGGCAAAGGCGATGGTGGGCAGGAAGCCGCCGAACCAGCCATTGCCGATGTGATAGGGCAGGCTCATCGCCGTATAGCGGATGCGGCTGGGGAACAGTTCCACCAGCAGCGCGGCGATGGGGCCATAGACCATGGTCACCAGCAGGACGAGCGCGGTGAGGATGGCGATCACCAGCGGGGTGTTGGTGCGCGCCGGGTCCGCCTGTGCCGGATAACCCGCCTGCGCCACGGCAATGGTCAGCCGCTCGCCATAGCTTTCCATGTCGTCGGCCGGGACGGTAATCGCGCCGATAGTCGTCTCGCCATTGCCCGTTGCGGCGTTCTCATAGGGAATGCCCGCCTTGGCGAGAGTGGACTTGGCAATGTCGCAGGCGGTGGTGTTGAAGTTGGTCTTGCCGATGGGGTCGAACTGGACCGAGCAACTCGCCGGGTCTGCATGGACCACTACCGGCGCTTTCACCTGCGCTTCCGCCAGCGCCGGATTGGCCGCGGCAGTGAGGGCGGAAAAGAGCGGGAAATAGGTCAGCGCCGCCAGCGCGCAGCCCGCCATGATGATCGGCTTGCGCCCGATGCGATCGCTCAGCCAGCCGAAGAACACGAAGAAGGGTGTGCCGATGGCCAGCGCGGCGGCGATCAGCACATTGGCGGTCGCCCCGTCCACCTTCAGGATCTTCTCCAGATAGAACAGCGCGTAGAACTGGCCGGTATACCAGACCACCGCCTGCCCGGCGACGGCGCCCAGCAGCGCGATCAGCACGATGCGCAGGTTCTTCCAATTGCCGAAGGCTTCCGTCAGCGGTGCCTTGGAGGTCGTCCCTTCGGCCTTCATCTTCTGGTAGACCGGGCTCTCGTTCAGTTGCAGCCTGATCCACAGCGAGACGACCAGGAGCAGGGCCGAGGCATAGAAGGGCAGGCGCCAGCCCCATTGGGCAAAGGCTTCCTCTCCCAGCGTCTCGCGCGTGCCGATCACCACCAGCAGGCTGGCGAACAGGCCCAGCGTCGCAGTGGTCTGGATGAAGCTGGTGTAAAAGCCGCGTTTCCCTTCCGGCGCATGTTCCGCAACATAGGTTGCGGCTCCGCCATATTGCCCGCCCAGCGCGAGGCCCTGCAGCAGACGCAGGCCGACCAGCATCAGCGGTGCCGCCACGCCCACGCTGGCATAGGAAGGCAGCAGGCCCACGGCGAAAGTGGATGCGCCCATGATGCCCATGGTGACGAGGAAGGTGTTCTTGCGCCCCACAAGATCGCCCACCCGCCCGAATACCAGCGCGCCGAAGGGCCGCACGGCAAAGCCCGCGGCAAAGGCGGCAAGGGCGAGGATGAAGGCGGTCGTCTCGTTGACGCCGGAAAAGAACTGGGCGGAAATGATCGTGGCCAGCAGGCCGTAGAGATAGAAATCGTACCATTCGAACACCGTCCCCAGCGACGATGCCGCGATCACTTTCCATTCGGTCTTGTGGACCTGCCCCTCGGCGGTGGCCGGTTCGCCCATGTTCCTCTCCCCTGTATATTTTGCGGGGAGACTGCCTGCACCTGCGCGGGGAGGCAAGCGGGCTTGAGTCAGCCCGGCTCGCGGGCCATCGCGGCAAGCTGGCGGCGGTTCCATTTGGGCAGGGCGTCCATCCGGGGTGGGCGCAGCAGCGCGGCGGCCAGCCCCTTGGCGACGAAGCCCAGCTTGGCGCGGCCGGATGTGTGGACCCGCTCGTCCCACGCGGCCTCGCCCCGGCGGCCAACCTCGGTAGCTATCGCGCCATAGATTCCCGCGGCGGACAGGATCGCCCAGCGCTGGCGGAAGCCCAGTTGCGCGGCGCCGATGCGCGATGCCTGTTCGTGCTGTTGCGACAGGGCCACCAGCCGCGCGGCCAGTTCGGCAAGGGCAGGGCGCTGCCGGGGCGCCATGATTTCGCTTTCAGGAATGCCCTTTTCGGCCAGCCATTCGGCAGGCAGATAGCAGCGCCCGGCCTCGGCATCTTCGGCCACGTCGCGCGCGATATTGGCCAGCTGGAAGGCCAGGCCAAGGTCGCAGGCCCGGTCGAGAATGTCTTCGCGCCGGGCGGGCACGCCCATCACCACGGCCATCATCACACCCACCGCGCCTGCCACATGGAAGCAATAGCGCATCATGTCGCCTTCGCTCTGCGGGCGCCAGCCATCGGCATCCAGCGCAAATCCTGCGATCACGTCTTCCGCCATGGCGGGTGTGATCCCGCATTCATGGGCGACAAGGCCGAAGGCATCGAAGCAGGGATCTCCCGTGGGCTGCCCGGCAAAGGCCTTTGCGGTCAGGTCGCGGATTTCGGCCAGCCTGTCCTGCGCGCCGGCCTGATCGCCCAGAGTGCCGCCCAGTTCCTGCGCATCGGCCAGATCGTCACACCGGCGGCACCAGGCGTAGAGCAGCCACACACGTTCGCGCGTGGTGCGGCCGAACAGGCGGCTGGCGGCGGCGAAGCTTTTCGATCCCTCGCGGATCGTATCGCGCGCATGGGCGACGAGGGCCGGGCGATCAAACGCCATTGCGAGGAGCGGAGCGACGAAGCAATCCAGGGCCGCCTGTCACTGCCCTGAATTGCCGCGGGGCCTTGGGCCCCTCGCAATGACGAAAAGAACTCACAAATCGTCAGCCTTCATCGCGAAGATCGGGCGATGCGGTTCATAGGCGGCCATGGCATCCAGCAGATCGGACATGGTTTCGCGCGCGATCAGGATGCCCTGATGGGCCGGGCGGACGAAGCCGGTTTCGGCCATGTGGCGATTGAAGGCGATCAGGTGATCGTAATAGCCGAAGGAATTGAGCAGCCCCACCGGCTTGGTGTGATAACCCAGCTGTGCCCAGCTGACCGCTTCCCACAATTCATCCATCGTGCCCACGCCGCCGGGAATGGTGACGAAGCCGTCCGACAAATCGGTGAAGGCTTTCTTGCGTTCATGCATGCCTGAAACGACGTGCAATTCGGTGCAGTCCGTATTGGCGATTTCGCTGCTGGACAGGGCATCGGGGATCACGCCGATCACTTCGCCGCCAGCCTCCAACGCGCCGCTGGCCACGGCGCCCATCAGACCCAGCCTGCCGCCGCCATAGACCACGCCGATACCGCGCGCGGCAAGGGTGGCGCCCACTTCGCGGGCAAGCTGGAGATAGCGCGGATCGGCGGGCGAGGCAGACCCGCAATATACGGCAATACGGCGGATCATTCAGGGGCTTCTTCCGTCAGCGCGCCTTCGGGCGCGGGGATTTCCCGACCGCACAGCGCCTTGAAATAGATCGCTTCGGAACTGCCGTAATTCACCGGATGAAATTCCGCGCCGGGGGTGGAACTGGCGGTGGCGACAACATCGCCCTGCAGCAGCCGGATGCCGCGGATCTTCGCCGTCTCGCCCGCGCAGTTCACAGCCACGTCGGTCTGCATCGTGCCGTTGGGCAATTCCTTGCGGAAAGTGGCCAGCGTCACTTCGCTGGCGCCGTCCAGCGCCTTGGCAATGCTGTCCGTGTCGAGTTCCACGGCGATGTCGCCGCTCAGCCGCTCCACCTCTTCCCATTTCGCGGCGGAAAGCGCGGTGGGTGCGGCCAGCAGGGCAATCGCACAAAGGGCGGGAAGCCGTTTCATTCCTTCATATCCTCCAGCATCAGCTTGGCCGTGGCCTTGGCGCTGCCCACTACGCCGGGAATGCCGGCGCCGGGATGGGTTCCTGCCCCTACCAGATACATGTTGTGGATTACATCGTCGCGGTTGTGGCCGCGGAACCACGCGCTCTGCGTCAGGATCGGTTCAAGGCTGAAGGCGCTGCCGACATGGGCATTGAGGTCCAGCGCGAAATCGCGCGGGGCGTAATGGAACTTGGTGACGATCCGGTCATGCAGATCGGGGATCAGCCGCCGGGCCACTTCGTCCAGAATGCGCTTTTCCAGCACCGGGCCGACCTGTTCCCAGTCGATCGGCAGCTTGCCCATATTGGCCACCGGCACCAGCGCATAGAATGTGCTCTTGCCCTCCGGTGCCATGGACGGATCGGTCACGGTCGGGTGGTGGAGATAGATCGAGAAATCGGCCGGCAGCACGCCATGTTCGTAAATATCGTCCAGCAGGCCCTTATAGCGCGGGCCGAACAGGATCATGTGGTGGGGGATGCCCGGCCATGTGCCTTCGATCCCGAAATGGACCACGAAGAGGCTGGGCGAAAAGCGCTTCTTTGCCAGCGATTTGGCTTCGTCCACCCCGCGCTTGGTACCGCCCAGCAGATCGCGATAGGTGTGCATGATGTCGGCATTGCTGGCGACGGCGTTGAAGCGTTCCTTCCAGCCGCTGACGGTTTCTACCTCGCTGGCCACCGTGCCCACGGTGTGGATCGCCTTTACCGGATCGTGCAGCCGGATCGTGCCGCCCAGCCGCTCGAAATGGCGGACCATGGCTGCGATAAGCCGGTTGGTGCCCCCGCGCGCCCACCACACGCCGCCATCCTTTTCCAGCTTGTGGATCAGGGCGTAGATGCTGCTGGTGGTCATAGGGTTGCCGCCCACCAGCAAGGTGTGGAAGCTGAACGCCTCGCGCAGTTTCTCCGACTGCATGTATTTCGAAACGATCGAATAGACCGACCGCCATGCCTGGTATTTGGCTAGCGCCGGGGCGGCCTTGAGCATGGAGGCGAAGTCCATGAAGGGCACATGGCCCAGCTTCACATAGCCTTCGTGCCATACGCCTTCGGAATAGCGCAGGAAGTCCTCGTAGCCGGTGAGATCACCGGGGGAGATGCGGGCAATTTCCGCCTGCAGCGCCGTTTCGTCATTCGAATAATCGAAATTCGTGCCGTCGGGCCAGTTGAGCCGATAGAACGGCATGACCGGCATCAGCTCGATATCGTCGTCCATCTCATGCCCGGTCAGCGCCCACAGCTCGCGCAGGCACATCGGATCGGTGATGACGGTGGGTCCGGCATCGAAAGTGAAGCCATCCCGCTCCCAGAAATAGGCACGCCCGCCCGGCTTGTCGCGTGCTTCCACCACAGTGGTATCGACGCCAGCCGATTGCAGGCGGATCGCCAGCGCCAGCCCGCCAAAGCCCGCGCCGATGACGCAGGCCTTCTTGCCGGGATAGGGAACCAGGTCGGGGGTCATGCGGCCTCCTGCCCGTTCATTGGTGGGCCTTTCTGCAGCAATGCGCCAAGCGCGCGGGTGAGGGGAACCGGCGGCTTGCCCATGAGGATGCGCGCCTTGTCGAGCTGTGTCGAGCGCCCGGCATAAAATCTCTCGATCAGGCCCTGCTGGAGGCCATAGAACCGCTCGAAAATGCGCCAGCGCTGGGCCGGGTCGGCGGCGCCGAACAGCATCTTGCCCAGCAGGCGATAGAAGCCGGTGTCGCGCCAGTGATGGCGTGCGCGGCCTTCCAGCATGGCGGCCATCTGGTCTGCCGGAAGGTCCGCATCGCGGGCGATGGCCAGCGCCGTCTCTACCGCGAAAGGCAGGGTGTAGGATGTCAGCGGGTGAGTGAAGCCCGCCAGCGTGCCCGCGCGGCCCACGCCTTCCACCCGGCGTTCGGCCTGATAGGCGGCAAAGTCTCCGCCGGTAATCACTGGCAGCACGCCCGTTTCGGAACCCAGCAGCGCTCCCTCCCAGCCGTGGCGCGCGCAATAGGCGTCGATCCGGCCGGACAGCAGGCTGCGGTCAAGCAGCGGGCTGTCCGCGTAATAGGTATCTTCGATGAAAAGGTCGTGGCTGGACAGGGGCAGGACATAGACGAAGCGGTATGCGCCCGGATCGGCAATGCCCACCTGTTCAATGGTGCTGTCCATGATTATCGGCCGATCCACACCATGCGGATCGTCGGTGCGCATGTGGCGGCCAAGGAAGACCTGCCAGCCGCCGGTGAGATGGGCCGATTTCGGCTGGCCCCGGCAATCGATCACCACGCGCGCGCCGATCCGCTCGCCATTGTCCAGGATCATGCCTTCGCGGTCCACCGTCACAGCCTCGCGCCCGGTGCGGATCGCGCCTTCGGGCAGTATGCGGCGTAGCCCGGCGTCGAATTCCGCCGAGGCGAGCGAGCGGTAGGGGGAGGAAAGCGTACGCACGCGGCCGGGAAAGGCCACGTCATAGCCATTGTCCCACTCCACCTTGCGGAAGGGGTGGAGCAGGGCGGCGCCTTCGGGTGAAAGATCGCTTTCGAACCAGCTCCAGCGATGATTGCCGCCCAGCACCTGCTGCGCTTCCACCAGCACTACGGATATTTCCGGCCGGGTGCGTGCCAGCGCGGCTGCAATCAGCCCGCCCGCCAGCCCGCCGCCCACAATGGCAATATCGAAATGGCGCCCGCCCATGGCAAAGGCTTTAGCCGATGGGGCGGCTCGTGCAATGCCCGGTGGGTGACCTGTCGCTATTCGGCAAGAAGGCTTTCCTCGAACTGCCTGAACGTATCTTCCAGCGCGGCGTTGATCCGGGCGTCTTCTTCCGGCGTCAGTGGCTCGTTCTCCATCGCTGCGCGCGCAGCGACGATCTTTGGCTGCAGCGTGCCCAGCTTGGCGAAGGCGGGGCTTTTTCTGGCCATCGCATTCAGTTGCGCCCGTTCTTCGGGGGTGAGCGCCAGATAGCCTTTGACGCCTGCTGTCCGCAAATCTCTGGAAACGGCATCGGCGGGAACGTCCTGATCGGGGGCGTCACCGATGGCGCGCAAGGTTGATTCGCCAGTATAGCTCTTGCTGGCGTGGCCCATCAGCTTGTGGCCAAGTTCCGAATTGTAGAGCGCCGAAAGCTGGTCGGCTTCCTCCACGGTCAGGCCCTCTTCCAGAACGGCGATCATTTTGGGGTAATAGGCCACCCGCACCCGTTCGGAATAATCCACCAGGATCGGACGGAAACTGGTCCGCAAATTGTCCATCAATTGCGGGTCCATTTCTTCCAGAAGGGTAATTTCCGGAACCTGCCGCCTGATCTCGCCAACGACCCCGTCGAGCAGGTTCTCCGTCATCGCGGTCTCGTCCATGCTGCCCTGCATCGCGGCATAGAGTTCCTCATAGGGGCTCTTCTCGGCAGCCGGAGGCTGCGCGGCAGGCTCCTCAGCGGCAAGCGGAGCAAGGGGGGCAAGCAGCGCAATCGCCAGCGGGGCGAAGAAGCGGGTGAGGGGGCGAACCGGATAGCGGATGAGCATGCGGGGAGGATTAGGGGGCGAAAATGAAAAGGCAATTGCGTGTGCTTGCGGATGGCCCCCATCCGGTGCAGTCAGCACGCATGACATCCCTGCTCCCCCATCGCCGCGCCTTGTTCGCCGCACTGGCAGTGGCGGCGCTGGTGCTGGCGATCCTGCTGGCGATGCACCGCCCGGTGATGTGCGAATGCGGCACGATCAAGCTGTGGCACGGGGTGGTCCAGTCTTCCGAAAACAGCCAGCACATTACGGACTGGTATTCTCCCAGCCACCTGATCCACGGCCTGCTGTTCTACTTCTTCGCCCATATATTGTGGCGCCGCCTGCGCCTGTTCGGCGGTGTGCCCACGCGCTGGGCACTGCCCATCGCCATCGGGTTCGAAGGCTTCTGGGAAGTGCTGGAAAACACCCCCTTCATCATCAACCGCTATCGCGAGGTGACGGTAAGCTGGGGCTATGCGGGGGACAGTATCGTCAATTCCATGTCGGACATCGGCTGGATGACCCTGGGCTTCCTGCTCGCCAGCCGCTTGCCGGCATGGGCCAGTGTGGCACTGGGCGTGGGGCTGGAACTGTTCACGCTGGCGATGATCCGCGACAATCTGACGCTGAATGTGCTGATGCTGGTCTGGCCGGTTGACGCCATTGTCCAATGGCAGGCAGGCGCCTGACAGGGCCGGGCGAAAAGCACCGAAACCGGCGCTGGACAGTGTCCCGGCTGGGCCTTACTCACATGCTCAAACACTCCCCCCAAGCGGAGGTGACCGAGGATGCTGAATAGTTTCGACCCCACTGCGTGGAGCGCCGCGTTGCTGGGCCTGTTTGCCGCTTTTGCCGCCGTGGGCGCCCTGCGCCAGCCGGGCATCTGGCGCACCATGATCGAAGAGATCGACAAGTCCCCCGCGCTGCAATTGCTGAGCGCGGCCGTGGAACTGACCTTCGGGGCGGCGATCTATCTGGTGAACCCGTGGGATTCGGGCGACATCGTTACTTGCGTGATGAAGGGCATCGGCGGGTTGATGATGATCGAGGCACTGGCCGTGGCCGGTTTCTCGGACCTCTATTTCCACCTCTGGCTCAAGAACCTCGCCGCCATGCACCGCGCATGGGCGGTGGTGACCCTGCTGGCCGGGCTGACCCTGGCGGTGTCGGGCTTCATGCGGTTTACCTGAGTGAGAGCCGGGGCAGGGCCGCGTAGGCTTATGCCGGCTTCTGCAATTCGTAGAGGTTTCCCAGAGGCGGTCTGTCCGCTCGCGGCAGCGTTTCAGAGGTTTGCACCATCGTCATCCTGAACTTGTTTCAGGATCTATTTCTCCGGATCGAGCGTCGCCCGTGAGGATGGATGGATGCTGAAACAAGTTCAGCATGACGAGTATAGTGATTTGCGCTTCCCGCCCCAGCTTGCCGAATGTCTCCGTTCCAGCCACGATCCTCTGTGGACGTTCAAGTTGCACTCTATTTTTGCCGCCATTGGAGATAATGCGATGATCTTCACGCCTTTGGTGGGATTTGCCGCGGTTGCATTTGCTCAAGCACTGGTTGCCGGCGATACCCCTGCTGAGGCCGAAGCAGTTAGATTGGAGAGATTTTTGGCCGCAGTTGATGCTGGCGAATTGGATACTGTCGGGGCCTTGCTTGGTCGGATCATGCCGTGGCTTGAAGACCCCGATTTTACTGACGCGGCATCATATGTAGATCGCGTCGCAGATTGTTCGCTCTCCAAGGTTAGGCCACTGTCAGAAAGTAATCATCTCTACCGTGTGGATTGGGATTGCGAGGACGGTCAATTTTACCAAATGATTGACCCAGCAACTGATGTGCCGCGTTTCATTGTAACTGGTCTCAATGCAGAGAATACACCGACTTTAATTCCACCTCCTCCGCTTTCAATCCCTCGCTCTGGGCAATGAAGAATTGAGGGATGGCTGACCGTCGTCTCATTCCCGATTAGCTCGAGCTGCGTAAACGCACGCAAGACTGGGTTGATATTCAAGAAAGTCCGTTTCCAACCCCAATTCAGCCATTCCCCTCGCGATAGGCATTCCCGAAAGCGGACGATCGGTCAGGCCGAAATCTGCCGCGCGACCTACGGCTTCAACGTCTTCTCCCGCTGCGGATAGACGTCATAGGTCTTGCCGCGCACCGTGATCGTTTCTCCCTTGAAGGCGCGTAGATTGGCGTCGCGGGCGCGGTGGCCGGTGATTGTGGCCGTATCACCCGCCTTGGCCGCTTCCGGACCGAAGCCGGAACCCTGCGCCACTATGGGCGGGGAAAGGTCCACTTCCCACAGCCCTTCATCGGTGCGCAGTTGCAGGTGCATGTGCGGATTGCCGAAGCTGATCGAATGGATCGTGCCGGACAGGCGGCTTTCCTTCTCTTCCGTCCAGCCCCAGCCGTGATGGGCCATGGCAGTGGCGGGCAGGGCCAGTGCGGCGGCTGCGGCCAGCAGGCGGCTTGCGGAAACGCTCATGGCGTGTCTCCCTTTCACTTCTCCCGTGAAACGAAAGATAACACGCATTTCGGCGTGCCGCGAGGGGCGGCGGGTGGAGCGGTCAGGCGCGTTGGCGCGGCGGCTGGGCCAGCCCCGGAATGCCTGCCGTCAGCACAGCTTTCCAGCCGCGCTTGCTCCGTTCGATCAGGGGGCCGATGGCCAGGCAAATGCCCACCACGCCAAGGAACGCGGCCAGCACGTGCAGCGGGTTCTTCACGTCATAGCCGGTGGCGGCATGGGCAAAGCGCAGCATGGGATAATGCAACAGGTAGAGCGCGAAGGTCGATTGCGCGGCGAAGCTGATCGGCCTGCGCAGCGGTTCCAGCCATTTCTCCAGCGAGGATGCCAGCCCATGCGCGCCCAGGAAATTGAGCGCCACGAACGGCCCGATGAACCAGCTGGCCATGAACTCGTCCGAAAAGCCGAGGTAATTGACCACATTGTCCGGCCCGATCAGCCAGGCAGTGATCAGCTTGAGCATGTCGGGCGCGCCGCTCCAGCGGAACCAGCCATAGAGCGCGATGGAGCCGAAGAAGGCCAGCGCCGCCTTGTCCGCCGTCAGCGCGGCACAGCGTGTGCGTTTCCACGTCCACACGCCCAGCCACCAGATCGGCGCCAGCAACAGGATCTTCGGCCCGGCCAGCAGCACCAGCGCCCCGGTAACCGCAATGCGTTTCCAGCCGGTGAGGTAAAAGGCCGCCGCGAAGATGGCGTAATAGACGGCTTCATATCCCAGCGACCACCACGGCCCGTTGCTGAAGGGGCGGATGGAGGAAAACCACAGTTCGTTCGTGAAGGTCAGCGCGCGCAGCGCCCGCCACACGGGATCGCTGCCCTGATACCACCATTGCGCATAGGCTGCCGGATCGAGCGAGCGGCCCCATTGGTCGATCAGGATAGTGATCGCCAGCGCGGGCACTGCAACCGACCACAGCCGCGCAAGACGGCTGGCGGCATAGGCGCCCAGCGTGGTTTCCTTCTCATGCGCGACATGGGCGATGACGAAGCCGGAGAGGACGAAGAACACCATCACCGCATCGTTGCCCAGCAGGCGCCAATATTGCAGCATCCCGCCGCTCAACTCGGCATAGGCAAGGTGCGTCACCACCACTACCAGCGCCGCAGCGAAGCGCAGCAGGTCCAGATAAAGGGAAAGCCCCCGGTTCATTGGCCCGGCAGGGAAGATGCCGCTTCGGCCTGCGCTTCAGGCAGGGGCTGCGGCGCGCTTTCTTCCGGCGCGGCGGTTGGCGCGCGGCGGCGCAGGGTGCCCCAAGCATAGGCAAAGGGTTCCAGCAGCGCCGCGCCCAGATTGGGGTGGGGCTGCACAGCCTCGTCACCAATGCCGAATTCCAGCTCCTCGCGTTCCTTCGGCAGATAGATCGTGCCCAGCAACCAGTCCCAGATGGCCAGCACCTCGCCGTAATTGCGGTCAAAATGGCGGGGGGCCTTGCTGTGATGGATCTGGTGCAGGGCAGGGCTGACCACGATCCGGTCCAGCACCGGGCCATAGGATAGCCAGATATGGGTGTGGCGCAGGCTGGCCGCGCAATAGGCGAACAGGATGAAGGCCAGGTTGGTGCCTGCCAGTACGGCCAGTTCCGTCTTGCCGCCGAAGAAATAGAGGATCACCCCCTGCACCGGGGCCACAAGCGCGCAGTCGATCGCGGCGCCGAGCAGGGAATAGACCGGATGCTTGCGCTCCAGCGTCAGCGGGTTCAGTTCCTCGGCCGAATGATGCACCCGGTGGAACGCCCAGAGGAACGGCACTTCGTGCGACAGGCGGTGCGTCACATAAGTGCCGAAATCGAAGGCCAGCAGCAGCAGCAGGGCAAGCAGGCCGGTTTCCAGCGCGCCGGACGTGCTTTCGCGCACCGGGCCGAAGGCGGCAGTCAGCCCGCCGGAAATGGCGGTGGCAACAGCCGTGACGGACAGCAACAGCCCGGCCCAGCGCGCCGGTTCCAGCAGGCGGCCGAACAGGAATACCTGCAAATCCACCGCGAAAGTGCGCGACCAGTAGACGCGGCGCGGAAAGGCATGGCGCAGATAGGCCAGCAGCGAAAAATTCTCGCGCCCGAAATAATGGCGATAGGCCAGCATGCCGATCAGCCAGCCCACGATCAGCGCCAGCAGGCCTGTGCGCGCCCATGGCGAAACAAGGTCCAGCGCCAGCGCCTGGCTTGTGTCGGCAAGATAATCAGCCAGCTTTTCCAACATTGCCGCTTCCCGTGGCCGTTCCGTGGGGCCGTTTCCCCACGCCCTCGCGTGTCTGCGCCCTAGAGCATTCCTCCATGCCCGAACAGCGTTAGCACCGGGTTAAGAGGCATTGCGGCGCAGGGCCGCTTGCCGCCGCGCGTACGAACGCCTAGGTTGCGACTCATCCCCGGGGAGCCATGCCGGTCCGCTTGCGGACCATGGGCTGAGAGGTGGGCGTTGCGCCCCACGACCCGTCGAACCTGAACCCGTTAACACGGGCGGAGGGAGTGGACGGCGCCCGCCCTGCGATTGAAGGCCCGCCATCCGCTCATCCGCCTGAATGGAGAGCATGCATGGCCGACATCAATTCCCCCATCGAAATCGGCGTTACCACCGGCCCGATCCGTGGCAGCCGCAAGATCCATGTGGGGCCGCTGGGCGTGGCCATGCGCGAGATCGATCTGGAGCCTTCCAGCGGCGAACCGCCGGTGCGCGTCTATGACACCTCCGGCCCCTATACCGATCCCAAGGCGCAGATCGACATTGCGAAGGGCCTGCCCCAGCTGCGCCGCCAGTGGCAGCTGGAACGCGGCGACGTGGAAGAATATGCCGCGCGCGAAGTGAAGCCGGAAGACAATGGCCAGCTCGGCCCGGATCGTTCGGGCGGCGTGCCCGCCTATCCCAACGTCCACAAGACGGTGCTGCGCGCGAAGCCCGGCGCGAACCTTAGCCAGATGCATTATGCCCGCCGGGGCATCATCACGCCCGAGATGGAATATGTCGCCACGCGCGAAAATCTCGGCCGCGAAATGCTGCGCGAATATATCCGCGACGGGCAGGATTGGGGCGCTGCCATCCCCGATTACGTCACCCCTGAATTCGTGCGCGAGGAAGTGGCGCGGGGCCGGGCGATCATCCCCAGCAACGTCAACCACCCGGAATGCGAACCGATGGCCATCGGCCGCAACTTCCTGGTGAAGATCAACGCGAATATCGGCAATTCCGCCGTTGCCAGCGATGTGGCCAGCGAAGTGGACAAGATGGTCTGGTCCATCCGCTGGGGCGCGGACACGGTGATGGACCTTTCCACCGGCCGCAACATCCATGACACGCGCGAATGGATCATCCGCAACAGCCCCGTGCCCATCGGCACCGTGCCGATCTATCAGGCGCTGGAAAAGGTGGGCGGCATTGCCGAAGACCTGACCTGGGAAATCTTCCGCGACACGCTGATCGAACAGGCCGAACAGGGCGTGGATTACTTCACCATCCATGCCGGCGTGCGCCTGCCCTATATCCCGCTCACCGCCAAGCGCGTGACCGGCATCGTCAGCCGTGGCGGCTCGATCATGGCCAAGTGGTGCCTGGCGCATCACAAGGAATCGTTCCTCTACGAACATTTCGACGAAATCACCGAGATCATGAAGGCCTATGACATCGCCTATTCGCTGGGCGACGGCTTGCGCCCCGGCTCCATCGCGGATGCGAATGACGAGGCGCAGTTCGCCGAACTCTACACGCTGGGCGAGCTGACCAAGCGCGCCTGGGAACAGGATGTGCAGGTGATGATCGAAGGCCCCGGCCATGTGCCGATGCACAAGATCAAGGAGAATATGGACAAGCAGCTGGCCGCCTGCGGCGAAGCCCCGTTCTACACGCTCGGGCCGCTCGTGACGGATATCGCGCCGGGTTACGACCACATCACCAGCGGCATCGGCGCGGCGATGATCGGCTGGTATGGCACGGCCATGCTCTGCTACGTCACGCCCAAGGAACACCTCGGCCTGCCTGACCGGGACGATGTGAAGGTGGGCGTGGTCACCTACAAGCTGGCCGCCCATGCGGCAGACCTTGCCAAGGGCCATCCGGCAGCCAAGGTGCGCGACGACGCGCTGAGCCGCGCGCGCTTCGAATTCCGCTGGCGCGACCAGTTCAACCTCTCGCTCGACCCGGATACGGCCGAGCAATATCACGACCAGACGCTGCCTGCCGAAGGCGCCAAGACGGCGCATTTCTGTTCCATGTGCGGGCCGAAGTTCTGTTCGATGAAGATCACGCAGGAAGTGCGCGATTTCGCGGCGAAGCAGAATGCCCCCATCGAGACCTTCACGGCCGCTGAAGAAGCCGAGGCAGGGATGCAGCAGATGAGCGAGAAATATCGCGAAATCGGCAGCGAACTCTACATCGGCGCGGGCGGCCGCGAACACGATTGACGCTGACCGGCCGGATGCCGCATCCCGTGGCATCCGGCGTCCTGCCGGGATTCGCTTTCCACCTTTGCTTTTCGGAGCATCTGCATGGCGAAATTCCCGGCCCTGTTCGGCGCGGCCACTGCCCTTGCGCTCACCGCACTGGGAGGCACGGCCCAGGCTGAAATGAGCGACGCCTCGATCGAGGCTTATAATCGCCTTGCGGACACGGCGAATGCCGACAAGCAGCAGATGCAGCGCGAACTGGAACTGATGCGTGCTGCGCCGACCACGGCGGAGCAATGCCAGCATATCGAGAACATCCGCGAGCTGGGCTTCGACGCGTTGGCCTCGCTCAATATGATGAAGCAGCTCGCCTCCAGCTCCGACGATCAGTCCAGCTATGACAGCGCGCAGCAGGCTTTCGAAGAGCTGGAAAGCCAACTCGCCAAGGTCCGCGCACTCAGGGATCAGCGCTGCTCCTGAACGCCTGCGGACATCGGCAGGTGGAGGGCATTCGGTGACGGGCCTGGCGAACACGATTGACGCTGACCGGCCGGATGCCGCATCCCGTGGCATCCGGCGTCCTGCCGGGATTCGCTTTCCACCTTTGCTTTTCGGAGCATCTGCATGACGAAATTCCCGGCCCTGTTCGGCGCGGCCACTGCCCTTGCGCTCACCGCACTGGGAGGCACCGCCCAGGCGGGGGAAATGAGCGATGCCGCGATCGACGGCTACAATCGCCGGCTGGAGGATGTGAAGGCCGATAGGGCGGGGATGTTGCGCGAGGTGGAGCTGATGCGCGCCGCGCCCACCAAGGAGGAAGTCTGCCAGCATATCGAGACTATGCTCGACTACGGCTGGGATGCGCTCGCCTCCCTTTCCCTGATGATGCAGAGCGCCACCGCCTATGACGATCAGCAGGCCTACGATCAGGCGTGGAACGCCAATGAAGAGATGGAAGACCAGATGGACCGCATCATCGAGCTGCGGAACAAGACCTGCCGCTGAACGGAGCGTTCCGATGAAAGCCTCCCGCCTCGCAACGCTTGCCACCATCCTGTGCGCAGCCATGCCTGCCGTGGCCCATGCGCGGGACTGGCATGAGGAATATAACGAACTGGTCGCCCGGCGGGATCGCTACCTCACCCTTCTCAAGCAGTCAGAGGCGCTGATGCGCGAATCTCCCAATGTGGAGACGGCATGCGCGCATCTGCGCGACACCATCGGCTATACGCGTTTCGCCAAGGTCACGGTGACGGAAGCAAAGAAGCTGGCCGAAGAGAATGGCGACTGGTTGACCGGCGACGAAGCCACCCGCGATCTCGCCCAGTTCGTTTCGGCGGATGAGCGGTACACCAAGATGCACCGAGACGTTTGCGGCGGCGAGCCGAGCTGGGAGTGACGGCACAAGGTCCCGCTTGCCCCGCGCCATCGTGCCCGGCACAAGCATGCGAGATACTTCGCGAAAGCCCCCTATGCGCCGACTGGCCGCAATTTTCCTGCCGCTCTCGCCGCTGTTCCTCATGGCCGGGGCCCAGCCAGCCGCCGCGCAGGGGGAGAGCTTCTACGTCCAGCAGTATAATTCCGCGTCCAGGGAACTCGCCCGGAACTTCAGCGAGCTTGAAAGCCTGCGCAGCCGGATGCGGGTGGAGCAGGATTTCACCGTGGGCTGCGGCCTGCTCAGCAGCGTGATCTACCGGCTCGAGGAAATGCAGCGCATCCTCAAGAACATGCTCGGATATCTGGACCAGCTGGGCGATGTGGATGCCTACAATTCCTCCGTCACGGATTACAACAATCTGATCGAGGATTTGAACACCTCGCGCGACGATTACGCGAGGTTGTGCGCTGATCGGTAGGGAATCCACGACCCAGTAGGTCTGCGTAATTGCACCCCGCGCGCGCTCTGGCATCGTCTGGGGCAGCAGGGGGGGGCGGTGATGGCGCGCAAGGTTTACGAAGGTGAAGAGGATTACGGCCCGCCCGAATATGGCGTGCGTTCCAGCGACATCGGCAGCTTCCTGCCTGAAGGCACCTATCGTCCGTTGCCCATCGTGTGGTTTGCCGCTGCGTGGTTGCTCCAGATCTTTGCGTTGCCGGTGATGTTCTTCAGTCTGCTGACCACTCACCCGGCGATCAACATCATCGCCTGCGGACTGCTGACCTACGCCATTGGCCGCTGGACCTTCCGGCGAGGCATGGCCGGCGCAGGAAATGGCTGGAGGATATTCACTGTGCTGGCTCTGGGCTTCAACTGGGTGGTGGTGAGCGTGGCGGCGCTGGCGTTATATTGGGACGCTGCCGGGGCGGGGTGAGGTGTCGAATAGCCGTCATGAATGCTCGACAACGAGTTTCCCGTAAATTTTTTCCGTTAGCACTTAATTATCGTGAAAATATGTAACCTGGACTTATTCGACATGGCTAAAACTTGGGCGTCAATGTCACCACTATTTAAGTCCATGAATTTATAAGATATTTTATGGCGGTGGAAAATTTTCCTCCATTCTTGACGTTTGAGTGAAAAATTGATTCAAGGCTAACGAAACTTTTGATGAGGTCAGACTGATGCCTCTCAATGATTTAGACCGAGCTTTTCGTGTCGTTCTCGCTGCGAAGCAAAGCAGGCGTGAGAAATTCTTTAGAAAGAAAAGTACCGCTATTTTCCTAAGTGATAAAACTATTAATAGATTTTCTGTTAATATTATACTTGGGTCTAAGAGGTTGATTGAGTCAAATTTGAACGTGTCCTGCTACATTTGCGGTGGTGGATATGGCTGCTTGACGTTTGAATTGGGTTCTGATGAGCCTATTTTCAATGCGAAGAGCATTCTTGGCTTGGTTGATCAGGATTATTCTCGAGAGTATCTTTCGGAAATTGGTATTTTCTCTATTTCTTTCAGGGGTGTGGACGGGGATGGAGCAACTAGCAAAGAAGAGCTTCTCTATTCTCGTAGCTCTTCCAGAAGAATTTAATTCAGTTATCGAGGTGTTCAGTGAATATTTGACACCTGGGCCAAAAGGATCTTCGGAAAGATTTGGGATAATAGATAGATCTGATGCCGAAATAGAAGGAAAATTCTCTATCAGGCATTGCAAGGCTATGGCTAACACATGGTCTGCCGCGGCGACTGCTGCAATTCTTGCGGAATATGAGCCTGATGTATTGATTTTTATCGGCATAGCGGCTTCGTTACAGCCAAAGCATGTCAGGTTGGGTGACGTGGTTATTGCGGACGGGTTGCGCAGCAGGGCATTTCAGAAAATTTGTGACCTCGCGGATGCGCAAGATGATCCATCGTACGCTGAGTATGATAAAAAGTTCGCGCTTCGCGTTCAATCGCCTGATTTACCGAGCATTTCTCCGCGGACGCGGCAGTTGGTTCAGAAATCCGCGAAATCGCTGAAGTGCGACCTTTCTTCTCCAGAAATAGAAGATATTATATTAAATAATGTTCCGGGATCAAAGGGGTCTTCCAATAGGTCGTGTAAAGTTCATTGCGAGCAAATATTTTCATGGGATTTAGTGTTGGATAGCGTTAGCTATAGGGATGGAATATTGAAATCTGAGGGGAAAGCCTATGCTCTGGATATGGAGAGTCTGGGCTTTTATTCGGTCGTAGAGGAGTGCGCGTCGGTGGGTCGTTTTATCACAGATGCGATCGTTTTTAGAGGCATTTCTGACTATGCGGCTTTCAAGGCTCCGTCTGGAGCGGCTACGCATGACTGGCGTAAGGTTGCGGTTCAAAATGCGGCTCGTTCTGCCTTGGAATTTCTCAAAACAGCCGACCTTAAAAATGTAGGTTCAAAAGAATTTTAGGCATATATATTTATATTGTATCGAAAAACATATTCATATAAATTTTAAATCATAAGTTGAATTTTGTATTTTTGGTTACGTACTTTTTGAGGGCGCGCTGGGTGCGTGTTCGCGCGTCAAAAGGCTTAACGCCTGCCTTCAAACACCTTTCCTACACACCCCATCCTGTGGCTTATCCTGCCGGATGACTCACCTCGCCAAATCCACTCGCCGCCCGCGCCGCTATGTGCCGGCTTTCGTTCCTGTTCCGCTGCGCGCCCGTGCCGATGGGTGGACGCCGGGCAGGCAGGCGGCGTTTCTGGGCTATCTGGCGCAGACGCGTTCCGTCTCCGAAGCGGCGCGGCTGGTGGGGATGGCTCGGGAAACGGCCTATCGCCTGCGTGGGCGGCGCGGGGCGGAGAGTTTTGCGGTGGCGTGGGATGTCGCCATGGGCAGGGCCAGGGGCGATACGCACCGTTCGCGGAAAGTCACAGGCTATGAGCTGGAATATCGCGCTTTCCATGGCGCGCTCAAGCCGGTGCTCTATCGCGGGCGCTTTACCGCAATCGCCCGGAAACCGGGCGCTACTGCGCTGCTGCGGCTGGTCGCGCGGCCCTGGCTGGGGCTGGCTGGCGCTGGCCCGGGGCAGGGCAGGGACAGCGCGTTTCGCGGGCTGGATCGTGTCACCTTTCCTTCCCGTTCCGGCCCTGGTTGCCGGATGGCTGCGATGGGGGCTGGCCAGTGACAGCATTCGGCGTCATGGCTGGCGGGATGTTCGCACGAAGGAGGCCTTGAAATGGGACTTGATGCGATGAAGCCGGGGGCCATTGCGCCCGCGCTTTTGCTGATGCTGGCCGCATGCGCCAGTGGGCCGCAGGGCGGTGCTGCGCAGGCGGTATCCGATGCTGCCCCCGATACCGTTATTGACGAGGCGGCGGTGATGGAACGGTCCGCACAGGTGGCGCAAAGCTTTCAGGGCAAGTTGCAGGCACAGCTTGCCGCAGCCTTGCAGGCGGGCGGGCCAGTGCAGGCCATCGGCGTGTGCAAGCAAGCCGCGCCGAAGATCGCCGCCGAGGAATCCGCCGCCAGCGGCGCGCAGGTCAGCCGCGTGGCCGAACGTAACCGCAATCCCGCAGGCGGGCTGAGCGAGGAACTGCGCCCGCATTACGCAAAGCTGGCCGCCGCGCCGATGGTGGACGGCAAGCCCGCCGCCACCCTGTGGCGCAGCGGCACGGGGGAGGGGCAGCGGATCAATGTGCTGCGCGCCATCCCGATGCAGGACAAGCCCTGTTCCACTTGCCACGGCACCAATGTCAGCCCGGACATTGCCGAGCTGCTCCACGCGCTCTATCCGGCGGACCGGGCGACCGGCTTCGCGCCGGGCGACATGCGCGGGGCCATGCTGGTGAGCTGGCCCGCGAGTGCCTTTGAGGTGAAATGATGCGTTCCCTGTTTGCGATTTCCGGCCTGCTGGCTCTGGCCGCGTGCCACTCCGGCCCCGGCAATGGCTTGCCCGGAAATTCCGAGGATCATCAGCCCTTCCACGAAATCGGTGAAACCGAAGTGCTGCAGTTCGGCGGGAACGAGCCATTCTGGGGCGGACAGGTGCAGGGCAGCGCGCTGACCTATACTACGCCGGAAGACCCGAAAGGGCAGGCAGTGGAAGTGAAGCGCTTTGCCGGGCGGGGCGGCATTTCCTTCAGCGGCACATTGAATGGCGCGCCGTTCGATCTGTCGATCTCGGCCACACCCTGCGGCGATAGTATGAGCGACCGGGTCTATCCCTTTTCCGCCCTGCTGAGCCTTGGCGGCGAAACCCGCCATGGCTGCGCATGGTCGGATGCTCATCCCTTCACCGGGTCTGAATAACCTCAAGCGGGCTGGAGGTTGCCTGAAGCGAAGCGGGCTGCATCCGGCGTGGCTGCCTTGCGGGCATCGGCCTTCTTCCACGCCTGTTCGTGGAAATAGAAGGCCACGGCGTTGATGCAGGGTTCGATCAGGGCAATGCCGCCCGCCAGGGCGATGGAGCCGGTGAGGGCATAGGCGACCGTGAAGCCCACGGTCAGGTGGACGGACAGATAGGTCAGCGTTTTGATCAGGTCGCGGGGCATGGGCTGTCTCTTCATTCTCGATGGTCCGAGATTATTGCGAATGGATCGCAACAGCCAGCGCATTGCTCCGCTTACACTGATCGAAAACGCTGAAGATGGGCGCGTGACGCGGTGAAGATCAGCGCTTCTTCACGAACTCAGCGCGCAGCACCAGGCCCTTGATGCCGGGATATTTGCAGTCGATTTCCTGCGGATCGCCGGTCAGGCGGATGGACTTGATCAGCGTGCCCTGCTTCAGCGTCTGCCCGGCGCCCTTGACCTCAAGGTCCTTGATAAGGGTCACCTGATCGCCATCGGCCAGCAGATTGCCCACTGCATCGCGCACTTCCACCGTGTCCGCCGCGGCCTGTTTCGCGGCCAGTTCGGAAGCGGGCATCCATTCGCCGCTTTCCTCGTCATAGACATAGTCTTCGTCGTTGCCGGACATGCTCTGCTCCTGCTGGGGGTGCCGGTGCCATGGCAGGCGAGCGGGGCCTTGGCCAGCCTTCTTATGCAAGCACGTAATTATGCCGCCTTGCCGGGCCGGTTATCCTTCGGCATCATACGGACAAAATCAAACATGGGAGAAAATGTCAGATGAGCCGCAAGCCTCTATTACTCGTTCCGGTCGCTTTTCTGGCCCTTGCCTCGTCGCTTTCGGCGCAGAAGGAAGTCAGCGGCCAGAAAGACGTGGCCATGGCGCAGGAATTCAATTTCTCGGTCTCCGAAGCGAAGAAGGAAACCGATGCCGTCGCCGAAATCGACAAGAAGATCGCCACTACGACCGATCTGAAGGAAGGCTGCGGCCTGCTGGCCGAAAAGCTCGATCATCTGGGCAAGGCCGACGCTCTGCTGGACCGGATGATCTACGCGGCCAAGGAACTCAAGCGCCGCAAGGAAACCGAATCCGCCGAAAAGCAGCAGAAATCCGTGAGGCAGAGCATCGAGATCACCAAGGGTGACGACGATCGGCTCTGTTCCGCCTTGCGCGCTGGCTGAACGGGCAGCGTCCGGCCGGGCGGATCGGGCGAATGCCGGTTGACGCCGCCCGGCCGGCGGGCCACTTCCGGCTTTCCTGAAGCCCGAAGGATTTCCGCAAATGGCCGTGCAGCCCAGCATCTACATTCCGCATGGCGGCGGCCCGTGCTTCTTCATGCCCGATCCGCAGGGCACCTGGCGCGGGATGGAAGCCTATCTGAAAGGGCTGGCCGCCAGCCTGCCCGAACGGCCCAAGGCGATCCTGATCATCTCGGGCCATTGGGAAGAACGCGGCTTCGCCTTCACCGGGGCGACCGCACCGGATCTGGTCTATGACTATTACGGCTTCCCGCCGGAAACCTACAAGCTCACCTGGCCCGCGCCGGGCGCGCCCTGGCTGGCGGAAAAAGGCGCGGAACTGATCCGCGCGGCAGGCATGCCCGCAGGCATCCATCCCTCGCGCGGCTATGACCACGGGGTGTTCGTGCCCATGAAGGTGGCATTCCCGGATGCGGATATTCCCTGCGTGCAGATGTCGCTGACGGCGGGTCTGGACCCGGCCCTGCACCTTGCCGCGGGCGAGGCACTGGCGCCTCTGCGCGAGGAAGGCGTGCTGATCATCGGGTCGGGCATGAGCTTCCACAACATGCGCGCCTATGGCGATCCGCGGGCCGAAGCCCCATCGCGCGAATTCGACACATGGCTGGAACAGGCAGCGGAAGCCGATGCGGGCGAGCGGGCGGAACTGCTCACCGGCTGGCAGGCAGCGCCCTTTGCCCGCTTTTGCCATCCGCGCGAGGAACATCTGATCCCGATGATGGTGGCGGCCGGCGCATCCGGGGAACCGGGCACGCGCGACTATGGCGAAGTAGTGCTGAACAGCGCCGTCAGCGCCTTCCGTTTTCCCTGAGCGGTGGAGGGGTGAGAGAGAGGCCGCAGCCTCACTCCATCAATTCGAGCGGTTGGGGCAGCTTCGCCAGCAATTCGTCCGAAAATGCCGCGTCGATGTGGAAGAAGACCATGCGCGTCACTTTGTCGCTGCGGTTCTCCCACGCATGGTCGGTCCCGCGCTGGACCACGATTTCACCGGGGCCGAGCACCACTTCGCTATCGGTCAGGTGCAGCACCACTTCACCCTCGATCACCATCGCGTAATCCAGCGTGCGCGTGCGGTGCATCACGGTCTTCTTGCCGCCCTGGCTGGCGGGATAAAGCTCGATCTGCCGGATCAGATGGCCACTGGGCGGCATGATGGTGAAGACCCGTTCGTTCGGCTCGCTCTCGGGCAGGGAGGTAAGTGTGGGGACGGTTTGCGGCGTGCTCCAGATCTCGACGAAATCTGCGCCGACCGCTTCGCCCTGCATGGGATGGTTCTGGGGCGGCGGCCCGTCTGAAATCACTACCGAATTGCCCTGCGCATCGTGGCCCGTGACCACGCGCCTGCCCCTGAGTTCCATCATGCTCTCCCTGTGTCGGCCCATATTATGGCGAGTTGGGAACGCGGGCCGCGCCAACCGGTTCCTCGGAAGTCAGTGCCCCTCGATCCATTTCCACCAGCCGGGGATCAGCGTGATGGCATGGGGCTGGGCAAAGGCCTCCCAGCCGAGTGCGGCGATCACGGCATTGCTTTCCTTCGCCCGGCGCCCTTCAGCCAGCGACCAGGTGATGTGCCAGGTGGAGCCGTGCGGCCGGTCGGTCGATCCGGAGATCGAAACCACCAGCGCTTCCACGCCTTCCCCGTCATCGGTCCGGCCGACGACGAGGCAATCGGTCGCATCCGGCAGGGGCGCCCCCTCCGGGCCGGGCTTGTAGGTCACATGCTCGGCAATCACCTGCCCGTAGCGCGGCGGGCAGAGGGCCAGCAGCTTTTCCCGCGCCTCGGGATCGAGCAGCCAGCCGTGGATTATCCGCTTTTCGGCCATGAGTCGGGAATGCCGATTGCGCCGGTCCGGGGCAAGAGGGCGGGGGAAATTCCCGCCCTGTGCCCTGCTTGCCCTTGTCCTTTGCCCGGACTGGCACCTAAGGGGATCGCATTGCCCGAAGGACAGGAAAGGACACTCCCATGGCAGCCAGCGCAGGACATGCGGCACTCGCAATCGCTCGCCTCGGTGCGCCCGGCCTGATGGGCAAGGGCGGCTTCCGCCTGAAATCCGCCGCCTTCGACGATGGCGAGGAACTCGATCCCAGTTTCACTGCTGACGAGGACGATGCCGTCGCTCCGCCGCTTGAATGGACTGCCCCGCCCGAGGGCGCGGCGGAACTGGTGCTGATCGTGGAAGATCCCGATCCGGCGGGCAAGGAACCGGCATGCCATTGGCTCGTCTGGGGCCTCGCTCCGCAGAAGGGCCAGTTGCTCGAAGGCGAAACCCCGCCGCGCGCTGGCAAGAATGCGCAGGGCAACAGCGAATGGATGCTGCCCCGGCTGGAAGAGGGCGACCGGCATCAATATGTGTTCCAGCTCTTCGCGCTGGACTCTACGCTCGACCTTAGCCCTGGCAGCAGCCGCAAGGCCCTGCTTGAGGCGATGGAAGGCAAGGTCATCGCCGCCACAATCCTCACTGCCTTTTATGAAGGTCAGGATGACGAGGATGAAGGCGATTGGGACGATGTGGAAATCGACTCCATCGATTTCGACGGGAACTGATCCGGCATTCCTTCGCATCCGCGAATTGTTCAAAATGATGAAGCGCGGCCCGCTTGCGCGTGCTATCGGCTGTGCCCATCTGAATAACAACTCGCGGATTCGCCGCTATTGACCGGCGGGGGCCGCGCGAGAGGAGAAGCGCAAAATGGCTACCATCGTCGGCGGCGTTGCCACGTCGCACACCCCCACCATCGCCTTCGCCAAGGACGGCGGCAAGCAGAACGATCCCGTCTGGCAGCCGATCTTCGAAGGTTATGAGCCGGTGCAGGCGTGGTTCCGCGAGAAGAAGCCGGACGTGCTGGTCTATATCTATAACGACCACATGACCTCGTTCTTCGACCATTACAGCCATTTCGCGCTGGGTGTGGGCGAGAGCTATTCGGCGGCGGATGAAGGTGGCGGCCCGCGCGATATCCCCGCGATCAGCGGCGATCCGAAGTTTGCCGAACATGTCGCCCGCGTGATGGTGGCCAATGAATTCGACCTGTCCTATTTCCAGGGCAAGGGGCTGGATCACGGCGCCTTCAGCCCGCTGTCGGTGATGGTCGATCATGACAAGGAAAATGGCTGGGCTGTGAAGCTGCTGCCGATCGTATGCGGCGTGCTGACTGTGCCGCTGCCCAGCGCGCGTCGGTTCTACAAGTTCGGCAAGAGCCTGCGTCAGGCGATCCTCTCCTACCCCGAAGACATCAAGGTGGCGATTGCCGGTACCGGCGGCCTGTCGCATCAGGTTCATGGCGAAGGCTGCGGCTTCAACGATCCCAAGTGGGACCATGAATTCATGGAACTGCTGGAAAAGGATCCGGAAAGCTTGCTGGACCTGCCGATTGCCGAGCTGGCCCGCCGTGGCGGCTGGGAAGGCGCGGAAGTCGTCATGTGGCTGATGATGCGCGGCGCGTTGGCGGCGGAAGTGGAAGTGACCCACAAGACCTACTTCCTGCCATCCATGTGCCCCATCGCCACGATGATCCTGGAAGAGCGTAGCAGCGACAAGCCGGCCGAAGCGCCGGAAGAAACCATCGCCCGTGCGAACTGGGATTATGAAGGCGCCGAAGCGATGGAAGGCACTTATCCCTTCACTATCGAACGTGCGGTGAAGGGCTTCCGCCTCAACCACTTCCTCCATTCGCTGACCGATCCGAAGGTGCGCAAGCTGTTCCGCGAGGACGAGGAAGCCGCCTATGAACAGGCTGGCCTGACCGAAGAAGAGCGCCGCCTTGTGCGCGAGCGCGACTGGATCGGCATGATCCATTACGGCGTGATCTTCTTCATGCTCGAAAAGCTCGGCGCCGTCACCGGCATCGGCAATATCGACATCTATGCCGCGATGAAGGGCATGTCGGTTCCCGATTTCCAGAAAACCCGCAACGCCCAGATCAATTACGGCGTGGCCGGCAAGGAAGACTGACCTTTTCACTGCGTCGGCATCGGGCAAGCCGGTGCTGACGCGGTGCCCTATTTCTGGGCATAATCATCTGTTATTGCGTGATAATACTGAAGTATGATTGCGTAGCGCAATTGAGTTGTGTCGGAATTCTTTACAACTAGGGTCGCCCGGCGATGCAGCTGGGAGTCGGGACTGATTTGGGCTAGCCGGGGCACCGGTAAAAAATGGATAGCCGGTGTTCTATCCGCCGTCGCTTCTCTGTGGGAAGCCACCCCGTGCCAAAATCAATGCTGCGCGCCGGGTCGTGAAACAGGCAATGCGGCTGCGCGTATTGCCCGCTGCGTGTAGGGCATCCGGATTTAGCCCTACACGCTGCGTCACGGGGCCACTTTTGTGGCTGCCCATCTGGCCTGAGTGACCATCTCCATCGTTGTTATGTTCATCGCGACTGCCTTCGGCACTCGTTCGCCCGCGCCTGCGCAATGCCACGCCCGGATGGCACAGGGGCCCCAAGTCATACGTTGGTCGAAAAATACCGCCCTGCAGAGATTTTTCGGGAACCTCCTGTTTCAAAGGGCGTTCTAAACGCCCGCGAAAAAATCCGTGCTGCGCTGCAGCATGGGCAATGTCCCCAATCGTTACACTTCGTTACTTTTTTTGCCGTTGATGCTTGTCTGATTTCTGTCTCTTAGGACATCTGTATGCGGGGAATATGCCCGCTAATCAGGCGATTCGTACAAAATTTGACATGATGTATGTTAGTTAACAACCTCGCGAGTGTTCAGGCTCTGGGCGGTAAGCTGAAGGCTGCTGTCGAGCAGGATGATCGTCGCAGAACAAATGATCTAATCCGTGAACTTCTCCGGTTAAATGCGCCGATTGGGCCGCAGTGGCATCTCATTGCCCAGATAGCGGCCGACAATGGTGAAGTGACGCTGGCGCGGCGGGCGCTCGACATGTTCACGCAGGGCGCGAACGACAATTCCATGGCCACGTTCCAGAAGGCCGGGCTGCTCGCGGAAATCGGCATCTGGCAGGATGCCTACGAACTGATGAGCGCCCTGCCGGAGGCAGTGCCCGACCGGGCATCGAATGCCTATAGTCGGGGCACCTCCGCCCTCTATGTCGGCGAGACGGAGCAGGCGCGGGATTTGCTGGAATTGGCGACCGATCTTCGCCCCCATTCCGGCACGGCGTGGCATTCCCTTGCGACACTGATCGACTTCGCTGCCGAGCCGGAACTGGCCGGGCGCTTGCTGGCGGCCGGGCAGGCGCTGCGGAGCGGATCGCCGATCGATCAGGCGAGCTATCTTTATGCCGTGGGTAAGGTGCATGCGGATCGCGGCGATCATGCACCGGCCTTTGCCGCCTTTGCGGAAGGTGCGCGCCGGATGAAGGCCATCGCGCCCTATAGTCGCGAGCGGGACCGCATTGGTGCGCAGGAGGCAGTGAACGGCTTCACCGCCGGGCGCATCGCCGAACTGGGCGTCGGTCAGCGGGAAGCGACCGACCGGACGATCTTCGTGATGGGGCTGCCGCGATCCGGCACTACTCTGGTCGAACAGATCCTGACGAGCCACAGCGCGGTGAGCGACGGGGGCGAGATCAATCGCCTTGGCCTGTTCGTGAAAGATGTGGAAGGCGTATCCTGCGATGCGCTGGCACGCTATGCGGCGGCGGAAGGCGTCAGCGAGATCGCGCGCCTGTGGCACCACTGGCTGGACGAACGGTTCCCCGGTTCGGGCCGCATCGTGGACAAGACCAACAATAGCAGCCGCCTGCTGGGCTTCGCAGCAGCATTCCTGCCACAGGCGCCGCTCATCTGGCTCAGGCGCGATCCGCTGGACTGTGCATGGTCGTGCTTCCGCACCTGCTTCATGCACCGCATCCCCTGGAGCTACGATCTGGAAGACATTGCCTTCCACTTCCAGCTGGAGGATGCGCTGATGGCACGGTGGCAGGAAATCCTGGGGGATCGCCTGCTGGTGGTATCCTATGAAAGCCTGGTGACTCAGCCGGACATCTGGATCAGGCGGATTTTGCAGCATTGCGAGCTTACGGAAGAACCGCAGGTCTTCGCCCCGCATGAAAATCGGCGTACCGTCACTACCTCCAGCGTCATGCAGGTGCGCAAGCCGATCAATCGTGCAGGCATTGGTGTGGCGCAGCCCTATCGCGAATATCTGGCGCCCTTCATCCAGGCCTATGAGGGCTGAGCCAGGTTGAGCAGCTCCACCCGGCGCGTCTCAATTCACAAATATGAAGTTTTCACGCTTTGACCTCGCTCAAAGTGCGTAGGGCCCTATCCTCCTAATCCGGCATCATTGTCTGATCCGGGAATCGCATGGCACAATGTCGGCTGTCCCGTGGAGAGGGAGAGCATTGCCATGGCAGAGATTGTCGGCGGTTTCGCCGTTTCGCATACCCCCACCATCGCCTTCGCCCATGACGCGGGCAAATATGACGATCCCGTGTGGAAGCCGATCTTCGAAGGCTTCGAGCCGGTGAAGCAATGGCTTGCCGAAAAGAAGCCGGACGTGATCCTGTATATCTACAACGATCACATGACCTCTTTCTGGATGCGGCACTATTCCCACTTCGCGCTGGGCATCGGCGAGGAATATGCCGCGGCCGACGAAGGCGGCGGCCCGCGCAATATCCCGCCGATCAAGGGCGATCCCGAGCTTGCCCAGCACATCGCCTTCGGCATGGTGGCCGATGATTTCGACCTGTCTTACTGGCAGGGCATGGGGTTGGATCACGGCGCTTTTTCGCCTCTTTCGGTGCTGCTGCCCTATGACGACGAGAATGGCTGGCCGGTAAAGATCGTGCCTCTGCAATGCGGGGTGCTGGAACTGCCGATCCCGCGTGCGAAGCGCTTCTGGAACTTCGGCCGTTCCCTGCGCCGGGCGATCCAGTCCTATCCCAAGGACATCAAGGTGGCCATCGCGGGAACCGGCGGCCTGTCCCATCAGGTGCATGGCGAACGCTGCGGGTTCAATAATGTCGAATGGGACATGGAATTCATGGACCGCCTGCATAAGGATCCGGAAAGCCTGATCGACATTCCGGTGGGCGAACTGGTGAAGCTGGGCGGCATGGAAGGCGCCGAAATCGTGATGTGGATGCTGATGCGCGGCGCGCTGGCCCCCAAGGTCAACAAGCTGCACCAGAGCTTCTTCCTGCCTTCGATGACCTCCATCGCTAGCATGATCTTCGAAGATGCGGAGCCTGATCCGCTGCCGATGACGAAGGAAGAATATGCCGCGCGCATGATGGCCGATGTGGCCCCCGCGCTGGGCCTTGAAGGCACTTATCCCTTCACCGTGGGCGTCAGCGCCAGGGCGTGGCGGATCAACAATTTCCTCCACACCATCGTCGAACCAGGCTTCCGCGAACGCTTCAGGACCGATTTCGAAGGGCTGGCTGCAGAATACAAGCTGACCGAGGAAGAGAAGCGGATGATCCGCGAGTTGGATTGGATCGGCATGATCCATTACGGCGTGATCTTCTTCAATCTGGAGAAGCTGGCTCCGGTGGTCGGCCTCGGCAATATCGACGTCTATGCCGCGATGAAGGGCATGAGCGTGCCGGACTTCCAGAAGACCCGCAACGCCGCGATCAATTATTCGGTCGAAGCCAACCCGAACTGATTTCCAACCGGCTCTCCCCGGCCCCTCTTCCTTCGGGAGGAGGGGCTACCCGTGTCTGCGGGGCGGCTTGGCGAATGTCCGCAATGTTGCCGTGTCTGGATGACTGGCAGCCCTCACCTATGTTCCATACGGACCCCCAAACATCTCCGGTACGACACGCTGGGCTGCATTCCGATCCGCTTCCTGGTTTGGAGCATCTTTGCCCTTCGCATCGGCCCTGCGGCCGCAATGGCTGCGTGTGCCTGCCTGCGTCCCGACAAGGCAATGTCAAAATAATTTGACTGTTAAAAATCTTGTACTATGTTAAAGAAATCAGACATGGAATCGGGAGTGCAGAATGAGTTTTCGGGAAAAGTCCGCCTGGGCGATGGGCGCTGTCATGCTGGTTACCGGCGGCGTCTATCTGCGGGTGATGCTGGCGCTGCAGGCTGATGCGCCGGTAAGGGAACAGATTCTGCCGCTTATGTTGTGGGTGCTGCTGGTGATCGGGCTTTCGATTCTGGTGCATGTGCCGCTGGCCATGGCCGAGAGGAAGGCGGCGCAGCAGCCTGCCGACGAGCGCGAACAGCTGGCCATCGCCCGCGCGGGCCGGTGGTCCGGCGTTGTGATGAGCGTGGCGGCGGTTTCCGGTGCCTTGCTCTATCTGGCACATGGTAATGGCAATCTGCTGTTCTATTCCGTGATCATGGCGCTGATCCTGGCCCAATTTGCCGACTATGCCTTGCAGATATGGTTCTTCCGCAGGGGTTACTGAGCCATGGCGAAGCGTCCACCCATTACCAACCGGGTGAGGGCCTTGCGGGAGGCTCACGGCGGCCTGAGCCAGCAGGCGCTGGCCGATGCCATTGGCGTTACCCGCCAGACGGTGATTGCCATCGAACAGGGGAAATATTCCCCCAGCCTTGAAAGCGCGTTCCGTATCAGCCGTGTGTTCGGCGTGGGTCTGGAAGATGTGTTCGGCTGGGAAGGGTAAGGGCAGGGCATGCCGGTGCTTACTGCCCCGGCGCCCAGCCTTCCGGTGCGAGCGTGAAGCCCGCGAATTCGAACCCCGGCACCACCACGCAGCTGACCAGCGAATAGCCTGCCGGGCCGACCGGCGGGGCTTCGGCGGCCTGCCATTCGCCCGGGGCGATCACGTGCTGGACGGAGTGGCCTGCCGCCACGTCATGCCCCAGGATTACGCTGGAAACCGGGCCGCTATCGCCGGGGCTGAGCGACAGACGCAGTGGATCGCCCGCGTGGAAGAGCCATATCTCCGCTGCGTCCACTTTGTGCCAGTGGGAGCGCTGGCCGGCTTCCAGCAGGAAGTGGATTGCCGTGCCGCCTGCGCGGATGCCGTCATTGGCGGGAGCGCGCCATGTCTCACGATACCAGCCCCCTTCGGGGTGTGGGGTTAGGGACAGGCGCTCTATGATCTGGCGGGCGTTGCTCATGCCTCTGGCCTATCATGCGCGAGACAGGGGCGGCAATCGCACCGGCAGGGCTTGCGCATTCGCACTCGGCGCGCTGTTATGCTGCTCTGCAACAGGAGTTTCCATGCCGCGCTTCCGCACTGCTTTGCTCGTCACCGCGCTTTCCGCCGCTTTCATTGCCGCACCGCTTTCTGCCAAGAGCCCGGAGGAAACCGCTGCCGCCGCACTTGCCGCCGCGCCGGTGTGGGATGGCCATAATGACGTGCCGGAGCAATTGCGCGGCCGCTATAGCAATGTGATCGCCAATTTCGACTTCAACGATACCAGCAAGGCCCCGCCGACCGACTGGAGCGGGGTGGGCATGCACACTGACCTTCCGCGCCTGCGCAAGGGCAAGGTCGGGGCGCAGTTCTGGTCAGTCTATGTCGATGCGGACCTGCCTCAGCCGCAGGCGGTGGTCACAACGCTGGAACAGATCGATGTCGTGAAGCGGCTGGTTGCGCGCTATCCGAACGATCTGATGCTGGCGACCAGCTCGGCCGATGTCGAAGCGGCGATGAAGCAGGGCAAGATCGCCTCGCTGATGGGCATGGAAGGCGGCAGTTCCATCGATGGCAGCCTAGGCGTGTTGCGGCAGATGTACGATCTTGGCGCGCGCTATCTCACCCTGACGCATTCCAGGACGCTCGAATGGGCGGACAGCGCCACGGATGCACCGCAGCATGGCGGGCTGACCGATTTTGGCAAGGACGTAGTGCGCGAAATGCAGCGCATCGGCATGCTGGTGGACCTCAGCCATGTGAGCGAGGATACGATGTTCGATGCGCTGGATGTGGCCAAGGCCCCGGTGATCTTCAGCCATTCCGGCGCGCGGGCGGTGAACGGCCATCCGCGCAATGTGCCCGATGCCGTGCTGGCCCGCCTGAAGGACAATGGCGGGATCGTGATGGTGGTGGGCCTGCCTGCCTATCTGGGCGAGAAGCGCCGCCAGTGGGGAGCCGACCGCGCGGGCGAGGAGGCACGGCTCAAGGGCCTGTGGCAGGGCCAGCCGGACAGGGTGAAGGAAGGGCTGGAAGCCTGGGGCAAGGCCCATCCCGAACCCAAGACCACCGTGGCCGACATGGCCGACCATATCGACCAGATTCGCAAGGTTGCGGGCATCGATGCCATTGGCCTTGGCGGAGATTATGACGGGATGGAAACCGGCCCCGTGGGCATGGAGGACGTGGCGGGTTATCCGGCGCTGTTTACCGAACTCGCCCGGCGCGGATATAGCCAGGCCGATCTGGAGAAGATCGCCAGCCGCAACATGATGCGGGTGCTCAAGGCAGCGGAAGCCTATGCTGCCGCGCACCGGGCCGATCCGCCGATCGAATATCCCGAAAAGGACTGACGAGCGGGTTTCAGTGCGGGTCGATGCGGGAGAGCATTCGGAAGAAGAAGGCCGTGGACCAGCCCAGCAGGATCACGCCCAGAATGCTCTCGAACGCGCCGACCAGCCGCCATTCCCTGACGATGTGCGTGTCGCTGTAGCCGACCGTGGAATAGGAAATGGTGGAGAAATACAGCGCTTCCTCAAACCCGTTCACTGCGTGCGTGAACATGTAGACCAACGCGTAGAGCCAGATTTCCAGCCCGTGCAGCGCCACCATGGATACCACGATGCTCAGCGTGAACATGCTGCCGCGCAGTGACAGGGGGTTGATGTCCCGCAGGCGCTCGGTCGCCGCTTCGGTCCGCAGGGCACGGCTCAGCCCGAACAGGCCCAGCCCGTGGATTGTGACGCAGACCACCACCATCAGCGTGGACACGGCGAATTCGTCGATCATGGTGGCTCCCATGATCGCGGCATAGCCGATTGTTCGGGCGCTGTCAGTCAGCCCTTCTTGTGGGGCAAGGCAGCCAGCGGCCCACGCCGGGAGGCGGCCGTCTTATCCGGCGGACAGCGCTGCGCTGACCCAGACGATGGTCATCGCGATTGCCGCCAATGCAAGGCTGAAGCCCAGCACATAGCGCACGATATGCGGGGTGGAGCCGGCGCGCGCTTCGTCCGTTTCCATCCGGATATGGCTGCCATTGCGTTGCATGGAACATCTCCTCTTCCGCGCCCCTCTGGTGGGGCATCACCCGATCAACGGGCGGGAAGAGGAAGGCGTTCCATCTGGCCGGGCGGGGCGGGCGCCCCGTGCGATCAGTCGCGCAGCAGGTCGTTGATCGCGGTCTTGGAGCGGGTCTGCGCGTCCACCGTCTTCACGATGACGGCGCAATAGAGGCTGGGGCCGGGCGTACCGTCGGGCAGGGGCTTGCCGGGCATGGAGCCGGGCACGACCACGCTGTAGGGCGGCACCTTGCCGTAATGGACTTCGCCCGTGGCGCGATCCACGATCTTGGTGGAAGCGCCGATATAGACGCCCATGGACAGCACGGCGCCTTCGCCGATGGTCACGCCTTCCACCACTTCGCTGCGGGCGCCGATGAAGCAATTATCCTCGATCACCACAGGCCCGGCCTGCAGCGGTTCCAGTACGCCGCCGATGCCGACGCCGCCGGAAAGGTGCACATTCTTGCCGATCTGGGCACAGCTGCCGACAGTGGCCCAGGTGTCCACCATGGTGCCTTCGCCCACATAGGCACCGATATTCACGAAGCTGGGCATCAGGATCACGCCCTTGCCGATGAAGCTGCCACGGCGGGCCACGGCGCCGGGAATCACGCGGAAGCCGCCTTCGCGGAAGCGGGCATCGTCCCAACCGGCGAACTTGCTGGGGACCTTGTCGAAAGCGGGGGCGCCGGCAGCGCCGCCATCCACCAATACATTGTCGTTCAGGCGGAAAGAGAGCAGCACGGCCTTCTTCAGCCACTGGTTGACCGTCCAGCCGCCATTGCCATCGGGTTCGGCCACGCGGGCCTTGCCGCCGTCGAGCAGTTCGAGCGCGGCTTCCACCACTTCGCGCACATCGGCGCTGGCGGGGGTGACGGTGTCACGGGCTTCCCAGGCGGCTTCGATCGCGGTTTCGAGCTGGGCGGACATGGGAGAACTCCTGTATCTGTTTTCAACCGTCATCCGCCGGGCAGGCGATGAACTGTTCAATGGACCGGGCGAGCGCCTAACCCCTCGCTTGCCTTGGGGCAAGGCGCATTGCAGACACAGGCTTGGGGTTTCGCTGAACAAACGCCCGCACCGCCCGCAATAAGGGGGCAGGGCAGCTCCAACAGGGAAGGGGATTTACCCCGTTTTAACCCTGGAGGGGGAATTTGGCGTGTTAATTCGGCATTGCCAGGACTGGGGGCAATCATGAGGGTAATTCATTCGCTTCGCGCTTCCGTAGGGAACGGCGCAATCCTGTTCTCCTTCGTGCTGCTGACGGCATGTGGCGGGGGCGGCGTGAACAGCACGCCGACGCCCAGCCCCACGCCCGCGCCGACGCCCACTCCGACGCCTGTTCCCACGCCGACGCCTACTCCGGTGCCGACCCCCACGCCGACACCCACACCTACGCCCACTCCGACGCCTACGCCGACTCCTACTCCGACGCCGATCAGCTACGTTCCGCCGCCCAAGCCGACTGACACCATCAATTACAACACGGCGGAATATCGCCGGTCTGACGGTCCCGCCTTCCACGGTGCGGCCACTGCCTGGGTCGCGGGCAAGACCGGCCAGGGCTCGATCATCGGGATCATCGACACGGGCATCTATCAGGGCAATTCGGAGTTTACCGGGCGCATCAGCGCGGACTCCACCGATATTTATGACTCGCGCAATCAGGTTGAGGGCGAGGGCGATCACGGCACACTGGTGGCGATGATCGCAGCGGCCGACAATAATGGCGGGAACGGAACGGTCGGCATTGCCTATGATGCCACGATCCTGTCCATCCGTGCGGATACGCCGGGAACCTGCGCGACCGGCGAATGCACTTTCGGCGAACTGAGTTCCGCGATCGACTATGCGATCGCGCACAATGCCACCGTCATCAACATGTCGCTGGGCGGCTCCGGCGCGTCCGGAGCTGAAGTGGCCGCGATCAAGCGCGCGGCCGATGCCGGGATCGTGGTCGTGGTTGCTGCGGGCAACGACGGCAGGACCGCGCCCGACGGTTTTGCCAGGGATCTGGTCGATGCCGGGGGCGGCAATGTCATCATCGTGGGATCGGTCAATTCCGCAGGCGTCATTTCCGATTTCAGCAACAAGGCGCGCGGCTATACCAATTTCTACCTTGCTGCTCTGGGAGAGGACGTGACCGTCTATCTCGACGGGCCGCAATGGGCCGGCGATCAATATTGCCCAAGCCCCACCCTTTGCGCCATCAGCGGCACCAGCTTTGCGGCCCCGCAAGTGGCGGGCGCGGTCGCATTGATCGCGCAGGCCTTCCCGAACCTGACCGCGACGGAGATTGTGGAACTACTGCTGACCACGGCGCAGGATGTCGGCACGCCGGGCGTGGACAACACCTATGGCCGGGGCATTCTGGATATTCACGAGGCGTTCCAGCCGCAGGGCACGACGACCCTTGCCAGCAAGGGCACCGCAGCGCTGCCGTTGACCGACACCACGGCCGTGGGTTCGCCCGCCATGGGCGATGCGCTCACCAGTGCCTCGCTCAATACGCTGATACTCGATAAATACCGGCGCGCTTTCAGTTACAATCTCGGCCTGTCGATGCGTTCGGCCACGCTGCCCACGCGGCTGTACGATGCGATCGGCATCCAGACGCGCTCGGTTTCCTCGACCAGCGACAAGGCCGCGATTGCCTATACGATCGACGCGTCCAACCCCAATGCGGTGCGCGGCATTCCCAGCCAGTTGATGCTGACCAAGCAGGAAGCGGAAACCTCGCGCGTGCTCGCGGCGCGGGTCGCGCTGAAGCTGGCGCCCGATACGCAGCTGGGCTTTGCCTATGCGGAACGGCCCGATGGGCTGGTGATGCAGATGCAGGGGCAGGATCGCCCGGCCTTCCTGATCGCGGGCGCCGCGGGCAGCGATGACGGCACGTTCCACCGCGCCGATATGTCGCTGGCGCTGCGCAAGCAGTTCGGCGGCTGGGGCCTGACGCTGGCCGGCGAATCCGGCGCGGTGATGAGCGGCAATTCGCTGTGGCTCACCGAAGATGTCACCGGCAGCCGCACCCGCGACGCGATGCACAGCTTCTCGATCACGGCCGACCGCCAATGGGGCGGACTGCAGGCGGCGCTCGGGCTGGAATGGATGCAGGAAAGCCGCACCGTGCTGGGCGGCCGCTTCCACGATGCCTTCGGCGGTGGCGGGGCGAACACCCTGTTCCTCGATGCCAGCGCAGGCTGGGAATTCGCACCCCGCTGGAAGCTCTTCGGTTCGGTGCGCAACGGCTGGACCTATGCCAACAGCAGCAGCGTGATCGAAAACGGATCGGTGATCCAGAGCCGCGCCTGGTCCATCGACATTCAGCGCCGCGGCGTGTTCAGCCAGTCCGACAGCCTGGGCCTGCGCGTGGCCCAGCCGATGCGGGTGGAAAGCGGCGGGCTGAAGCTCAGCCTTCCGGTTTCCTACGACTATGACACGGAAAGCGCGACCTTCGGCACCGTGCCCCTGTCGCTGGCGCCGGACGGGCGCGAGATTCTGGGCGAACTGGCCTGGCATGGCCCCCTGTGGGGCGGCGGCGCTTCCGCCAGCGTCTATTACCGGCGCGATCCGGGGCATTATGAATCCATGCCCGACGATCAGGGCGTGGCTTTGCGCTGGAGCAAGGGTTTCTAAGCGGGTTTCCACTTTCGTGATCCCCCGGGCACTGACCTCCGCCCATCCTGAGCTTGTCGAAGGACATGCGCTGAGGTTTGGACTTGGTCCCTGGACGGGTTCGGTTGGGCAAATGTTCCGCGTGTCGTTGGCCTTCGGCCAGCTTCGCTTCCGACAAGCTCAGGATGGGCGGGTGTGGTGTGATTGGGCGCTTCCCTTAATTCGTCATTCCCGCGAAGGCGGGAATCCAGTTCGACGGTTGCTGCTGGATCCCCGCCTTCGCGGGGATGACGACGGTTGGGGTTGTAGTTGGGGCGCAGGCACAAAGCCCCATCCGGCGGCAAACCCGGACCTTACCGCCAGTGTAGAGCAAACAAACCAATCGCGCGGCCGGCACGGCGTCAGGAATGGCGCGTGCAGGGGGCGGGCGGAAGGATAGCGAAGGGCCGGGGCATCCACCATGCACCTGGCTCAACCCGATCGGTGACCGGCCGGAAAAGGCGCCCGCGGGCTCGCAGCCGGGCATCCCCTTCTCGCGGGTGATGATCCCGCGCCACTGGCGGTTCTGCGTGCACGCCCCGGATGGCCTGCCCGCAAGAGGGGGCAGGATCGGGGGCGGCCGGTGAAATCCGCGCATCCGGTAACCGCATCTGGCGCAGGCGGCTTTGCCAAGGGGTAACGCCCCCGCAGACACACACCCGCACCGGCCGCGTTGTTCAAAGCGAACAAGGGAGGAAAGGCAGTCGACATGCCGCCCTCCGGATTGGAGGCTTGCAGCGTGCTATTGCTGCAAGGTGCGGGGCCTATAACCGAAATGGTTCATAATGTCAATTGAAAACACCGAATGCACCCATTGCACCTCACATGTCACCCCGGACTTGTTCCGGGGTCCAGCTGTTTGCGACGAAGAAGCTGGATCCCGGAACAAGTCCGGGATGACCAAGGGGGCTGAACCCGATCTTCGTCATCCCCGCGCAGGCGGGGATCCAGCAGCAACCGTTGAACTGGATCCCCGCCTGCGCGGGGATGACGAAACAGGAAGTGGGCAAGCAGGCCCGCGTGCCGTCGGCTCAGGATTCGCGCATCAATCCGCGTACGAAGTCGATCAGGCCGGTCTGGCGCATGCGCTTCAGGCGTTCGGCCTCCAGAATGCCGCGCACCTTTTCGAAGCAGGGTTCGACGTTTTCGTTGATCACGACATAATCGTAACCGTCCCAGTGGCTGATCTCGCTGCGGGCGCGGGACATGCGGCCCTGGATCACGTCTTCGGCGTCGGTCGCGCGCGAACGCAGGCGCTGTTCCAGTTCCTCGATGCTGGGCGGCAGCAGGAACACGCGGACCACGTCCACTTCCATGCGCTGATAAAGCTGCTGGGTGCCCTGCCAGTCGATGTCGAACAGGAAATCCTGCCCGGCGCGCAGGCCCGCCTTGATCTGCGCCTTGGGCGTTCCGTAGCAATTGCCGAAGACTTCCGCCCATTCGAGGAATTCTTCCTCTTCCACCATCCGGTCGAATGTGGGGCGATCCACGAAGATGTAGTCCTTCCCGTCCACTTCGCCGGGGCGCATCGGGCGGGTGGTGACGGAAACCGACATGGCGATGCCGGGAACCTGCTGCAGGATCTTGCGCGCAATGGTGGTCTTCCCCGCGCCCGAGGGCGAGGAGAGGATGAACATCAGGCCGCGCCGATGCAGGGAGTCTTGATTGGCCATGCGCGCTGTTGCCGCATGCAGGCGGGGTGAATCAAGCCCGGACGAAACCGGGCAGGGCAATCAACGGCCCTTTTCCTCTGCCTTTTCGGGGGCTGCCGCCATTTCGGTTGCGGCCTGCTCTTCCGCCTCGCGCACGCGCTTGCGCCGTTCATACAGGGCCTTGGCCACCAGCCCGCCGCCCACCACAATCGCGCCGGGGACGGATCGCGTGGCAAGGCGGGTAACCGCGGCAATCGCGATGGTGCTGACAATGCCGCGGCCGACCACGGCATCTTCAAGCTCGCTGGGCTTGTAGCCCGCGACATTCAGGCGCTTGTCCAGCGAATGACGGGCGATCCGGGCGCCCTGCCGCATGGCAAGGCCCGCGAGTTTCGCCCCTGTCGATTTGCCGCCGTTCAGATTCGCCATGGTGCTGCCTTTCGCCCCCGGCCCTGTTTACGGATTACTTCTTGCGGCCGAAATCTACGGTCACGACGTTGGAACCGTCTTCGCTGGTGGCGGCGGGCTTGCCTTCGCCATCGCGCGAATCGTTTTCGGCATCGTCATGCGGTTCGGGTTCGAGATCGGTAACGGCTGCCTGGAACTGCAGGCCGAAATCCACTGCCGGATCGACGAAGGCCGTGATCGCGGAAAAGGGGATGTCCAGCTTGGCAGGCACCTGATTGAAGCTCAGCCCCACGGTGAAGCCATCGTCGTCCACCTTGAGATCCCAGAACTTGTTCTGCAGCACGATCGTCATCTCGTCAGGGAAGCGTTCGCGCAGATGGGCCGGGATCGAGACGCCGGGCGCCCCGGTCTTGAAGGTGATGTAGAAGTGGTGCGCGCCGGGCAGGGTGCCGCCAGTGGCTTGCACTTCGCCAAGCACGCGGCCGACCACCGCGCGCAGCGCTTCCTGCACGATTTCGTCGTAGGGGATCAGGCTGTCGGGCGTATCGTCGCTCATGGGCGCACAAGTGGCGGGGGCAATCGGCCCGGTCAAGCCGTTTTGAAACCCTCGCGGGAGATTGATTCCCCTGCCCACAGGCTTATAGGCGGGCCATGCGCACAGCCCGGATCGAACGGAACACCAAGGAAACCGAAATCTTCGTCGAGGTAAATCTCGACGGGACGGGGGCTTATGACGTCTCTACGGGGATCGGCTTTCTCGATCACATGATCGAACAATTCAGCCGTCACTCGCTGATCGACGTCACGTTGAAGGTGAAGGGCGACTTGCATGTCGACCAGCACCACACCACCGAAGATTCGGCCCTCGCGCTCGGTCAGGCCATCGGCCAGGCCCTGGGCGACAAGGGCGGGATCGGCCGTTACGGCAGCGCCTATTCCCCGATGGACGAAACGCTGGTGCGCGTGGCGCTGGATATTTCCGGCCGCCCCTATTTCGTGTGGCATGCCGGGTTCACGCAGGAAAAGCTGGGCGAACTGGATACGGAACTGGTGGAACACTGGTTCCATTCCATTGCCCAGACGCTGGGCATCACCCTGCATATCGAACTGCTCTACGGCCAGAACAACCACCACATCTGCGAGGCGACCTACAAGGGTTTCGCCCGCGCGATGCGCACCGCAGTGGAGATCGATCCGCGCAAGGGCGGGGCGATTCCTTCCACGAAGGGGCAGCTTGGTGGCTGAGCCTCTCGCGCTGATCGATTACGGCGCCGGCAATCTCCACTCGGTGAAGAACGCGCTGGTCGCCGCCGGGGCGGAATCGGTGATGGTCACGGCGGACCCGGAACTGGTCCGCATGGCCAAGCGTATCGTGCTGCCCGGCGTCGGCTCGTTCCGCGCCTGCTTCGAAGGGCTGACCGCCATCGAAGGGCTGGTTGACGCGATCGAGGATCGCGTACTGGGCGATGGGGTACCGTTTCTGGGCATTTGCGTGGGCATGCAACTGCTGGCCAGCCGCGGGCTGGAATTCGGCGAATGCCCCGGCCTTGGCTGGATCAAGGGCGAAGTCCGCCCGATCGAGCGGACCGATCCGGCAATCAAGATCCCGCATATGGGCTGGAACGACGTGATCCGCAGTTCCCACCATGACGGGGCCGAACTGATCGAGCCGGGCGAGGCCTATTTCCTCCATTCCTATCATTTCGTGCCGGATGACGGCCAGCATGTCGCCGCGATGACCGATCATGGCGGCGGGCTGGTGGCCGCCGTGGCGCGCGACAATCTGCTGGGTGTGCAGTTCCACCCCGAAAAGAGCCAGGCCTATGGCCTTGGCCTGCTCAAGCGTTTTCTGGAGTGGCAGCCGTGATCGTATTTCCCGCCATCGACCTCAAGGGCGGACAGGTGGTGCGCCTTGCCGAAGGCGATATGAACCGCGCCACTATCTATGGCGACAATCCGGCGGCGCAGTCGCTGATCTTCGCCGAAGCGGGCGCGCAGCACCTGCATGTGGTGGATCTGGACGGCAGCTTTGCAGGCCGGGCGGAAAACCGCGAGGCCGTGGAAGCCATTGTCGAGGCGTTCCCCGGCTATGTCCAGCTGGGCGGCGGCATCCGCAACCGCGAGGCAGTTGAAGGCTGGTTCGATCTGGGCATTGCCCGTGTGGTGATGGGTTCCGCCGCGCTGAAAGACCCGGAATTCGTGAAGGACATGGCGCGCGAATTCCCCGGCGGGATCGTGGTGGCCGTGGACGCGCGCGACGGCATGGTCGCGACCGAAGGCTGGGCCGATGTGTCGGACGTGCCGGTGGTCGATCTGGCCCGCCGGTTCGAGGATGCGGGCGTTGCCAGCCTGCTGTTCACCGACATCGGCCGCGACGGCCTGCTCAAGGGCGTGAATATCGAAGCGACGGTGGACCTCGCCCGGCGCGTGGACATTCCCGTGATCGCCAGCGGCGGGGTGAAGGGGCTGGATGACATCCATATCCTCTCTCTCCATGCGCAGGACGGGATCGAAGGCGTGATTACGGGGCGTGCCCTCTATGAAGGGCGGCTTGATCTGGCTGCGGCGATCCAGATGGCGGGGCGCTGATGGCGATGTTGGCGCGTGTGCTTCGACAGGCTCAGCATGAGCGGACCTTGTGTCCGGCCTTCCTGCACCCGCTCAGCCTGAGCCTGTCGAAGGCCACGCGCAAAGGTAAGCGAGCATGACCGTCCGCATTCGCGTCATTCCCTGTCTCGACGTGGCCGATGGCCGTGTGGTGAAGGGTGTCAATTTCGTCGATCTGAAGGATGCAGGCGATCCGGTGGAGCAGGCCCGCGCCTATGATGCGGCGGGCGCGGACGAATTGTGCTTCCTCGATATTTCCGCCAGCCATGAAGGGCGCGGCACGCTGATCGACATCGTGCGCCGCACGGCGGAAGTCTGCTTCATGCCGCTGACCGTGGGCGGCGGGGTGCGCAGCGTGGAAGATGCGCGCGCGCTGCTGCTGGCCGGGGCCGACAAGGTGGCGGTCAATTCCGCCGCCGTATCCCGCCCCGAAGTGGTGAGCGAAATTGCAGAGCGCATGGGCAGCCAGTGCATCGTTGCCTCGGTCGATGCGCGCTGGAGCCATGACCATTGGGAAATCTTCACCCATGGCGGCCGCCGCGCGACCGGGATCGACGCGCTGGAACATGCGGTAAAGCTGGCGGAAATGGGCGCGGGCGAGCTGCTCGTCACTTCCATGGACGGGGATGGAACCCAGAAAGGGTACGACCTCAAGTTAACTAGAGCTATTGCCGATGCAGTCTCCGTGCCGGTAATTGCCAGTGGCGGCGTGGGTACGCTCGACCATCTGGTGGAAGGCGTGACCAAGGGCGGGGCAAGCGCGGTTCTGGCCGCCTCGATCTTCCATTTCGGCACCTATTCCATTGCCGATGCCCATGCGGCCCTGCGCGCCGCGGGCCTGCCTGCACGGGGCTGAACTCGGGCGGCAAGCTCAGGCGAGGCTACCAGCCAGCCTTCGTCATTATGAGCGCCGCGAAGCATTTCATGGACCTACGCGATACGCGCTGGATTGCTTCGCTGTGCTCGCAATGACCAGGGCATGTGTCGGCAGACCGGCTCGAAACTGTCGGGCGCGCTTACAGAATGCAGCGGGCGCCCTTCTCCATTAACCAAGAAATCGCGCCTTGCAGGCCGAATGCCGGGCGATGGCACGTGGCTTGCGTTAATATTTCCGATGAAACGACTTGCTGCCCGCCTGTTTTCGATGCTGCCCGCGCTCTGTGTTGCTGCGCCTGTGCTGGCCAGTGACGGGGCAGCCGTGCCGGAGGGCTCTGCGCTGACCCTGTTCGCGCTGGGCATTCTGGGCGTGATAATCGGGCGCAAGGGCGCAATGCGGCCCAAGGATCGCGAAAAGGGGCCCGAGGAGCGGTAAGTCCGCCTGCCACCTGCCCCAAACGCTTGACCGGGCCGCGCGCCCTGTCCATGTCGCGTGGCCATGGACACGCTCATTCGCCTCGAACAGACCATCGCCCAGCGCATGGGCGCCTCGCCCGATTCCAGCTATGTCGCCAAGCTCCACGCACGCGGCCTGCCCGTGATCGCGCGCAAGCTGGGCGAGGAAGCGGTGGAGACGGTGATCGCCGCCCTTTCCGGCAGCGAGGAAGAACTGGTGGGCGAAGCGGCCGACGTGCTGTTCCACCTGATGGTGCTGCTGGCCGAAAAGCAGGTGCCGCTTTCTGCCATCATGGCCGAGCTTGACCGGCGGGAAGGCACGTCCGGCCTCGTTGAAAAAGCCTCGCGGAGCGAATGATGCCCATCGACGCCACCCTGCCGTATGACGACCAGAACATTTTCGCGAAGATTCTGCGCGGGGAAATCCCCAACCGCACCGTCTTCGAAGATGAATGGGCACTCGCTTTCCACGACATCGCGCCGCAGGCGCCGGTTCACGTGCTGGTGATCCCCAAGGGCGCCTATGTCAGCTGGGACGATTTTTCCGCCCGCGCCGGGGCAGAGGAAATCGCCGGCTTCGTGCGTGCCGTGGGCCATGTCGCGCGCGAGCTGGATCTGGTGCAGCCGGGCTATCGCCTGCTGGCCAATCTGGGCGCCCATGGCGGACAGGAAGTGCCGCATCTGCATGTCCACCTGTTCGGTGGGCAGCCATTGGGGCCGATGCTCGTCCGCTGATCGCGGGCCATCAACGGTTCATCCCGCAATGTAAAAAAGCCGTTCTTGCCGAGCGAGTCGGCAAGAGGTTAAACCGGTGCGGGAGAGCATGGTAACTGAGATCGAACCCCACACTGGCCGTTTCGAAGGCCCGGACGGCAGGTGGCGCCACCTGTTTGCCGTGCGCGTGTATTATGAGGATACCGACCTGTCCGGCATCGTCTATCACGCCAATTACCTGCGCTGGTTCGAACGCGCCCGGTCCGACATGCTGCGCCTGCTGGGGATCGACCAGCGCGCCGCGCAGGAATCGGGCGAGGGCGTCTATGCCGTGGCGGGGCTGAATATCCGCTATGCAGCGCCGGCCCGGCTGGACGATGCAGTGCGGATCGAAAGCCACGCACTCGATCTCGGCGCGGCCAGCGTCACCCTGCGCCAGAAGGCCTTCCGCCACGATGTTCTGCTTGCCGAGGCGGATGTCCGCGTCGGTTTCGTTTCCCCCGAAGGCCGCCCGCGCCGCCAGCCGGCCGCCTGGCGCGATGCCTTTGCCCCCCTGCTTGCTCCAGAAGGAACCGCATGACCCAGCTTGCTTTCCTGGCCGCTTCCACCGCGCCCAGCCGCCTCGATCCGATCCAGCTTTTCCTCGATGCCGACATCGTGGTGCAGGTGGTGATGGGCGGCCTGCTGCTTGCCAGCATGTGGGTGTGGACCATCATCGTCTCGTTCAGCCTGCGCATGGGATCGCTCAAGCGCCGCTGCGAGGATTTCGAGGCGGAATTCCTCACGCTCGACAATCCGGAGGCATTGCTGGGCGAACGCCGCCGCCAGCAGGTGCCGTCCGCCGCCATCGCCGCTGCCGGTCTGGGCGAGTTCCGCAAGTCCACCGCGCGTCCGGGTTTTGACCGTGAAGGCGTGCGCCAGCGCGTGGCCACGGCCATGGAAGGCCAGGTGGCCGAGGAATCCGATAATCTGGCAGCCCGGCTGAACTTCCTTGCCACCACCGGTTCCGTGGGGCCGTTCGTCGGCCTGTTCGGCACTGTCTGGGGCATCATGAACAGCTTCTTCCAGATCGGGCAGCAGCAGAATTCCTCGCTCGCCGTGGTTGCTCCCGGCATTTCGGAAGCCCTGTTCGCCACGGCCATCGGCCTGTTCGCCGCCATTCCCGCCGTGATTGCCTATAACCGCTTCAGCAATCGGGTTGGCCTGTTCGAGGCGAGCCTGCAGCGCTTTGCCGACCGCTTCGGCGCGAAGCTGAGCCGCGATCTGGAGCGCATCTGATGTCGATGGGGGTTGCCTCCTCTTCATCCGGGCGGCGCAGGCGCGGCCGCGGCCGCCGCGCGCCCATGGCGGAAATCAACGTCACGCCGCTGGTGGACGTGATGCTTGTGCTGCTGATCATCTTCATGGTCACCGCCCCGCTGCTGACGGCGGGCGTGCCGCTGGATCTGCCTGACAGCAGGGCCGATGCCCTGTCGCAGGAGAAGGACCAGATCACCATTTCCATTGCCGATGACGGCACTGTCTATCTGGACGAAAGCCCGATCGAACGGGGCGGGCTGGAAGCAGCGCTGGCGAATATTCCGCGCGACGCGGAAGGCAAGCCGCCGCTGGTGACCCTGCGCGCCGACAAGGCGCTGGATTACGGCCGGGTGATGGAAGTGATGGGCGAACTGAGCCATGCAGGCTTCGGTTCGATTTCGCTGGTCACCAACAGTTCAGTCGAGGCGCCATAGCGTTTTGCCATGATCGCGCGTTCCCGCCCCCGTTTCCGCCTGCGCAGCGATGAACTGATCGGCCTGATCATTGCGGTCGCGGCGCATCTTGCGCTGATCGTCGCCCTGACGATCCATGCCTTGCGCGCGCCCGTGATCATTCCCCCGCCACCGCGCGTGACGGTAAACCTCACCGAGGATGTGGGGCTGGTGAACGAAGGGCCGCAAGTCGCTCAGGAAGCGCAGGCCTCCGTTGCATCGACCATTGCAGAGGAACTGGCTCCGCCGCCCGCCCCGGTGCCGGAACCCAGGCCCGAGCCGAAGCCCAGCCCCAAGCCGAAGCCGGAGGCGAAGCCTTCACCCAAGCCTTCGCCTAAGCCGAGCGCCCAGCCAAAGCCTTCGCCAAAGCCCTCTCCGAAGCCTTCACCCGCGGCACAGCAGCGCCCGGCCACTCCGGCCCCGGCCAAGCAGCCGCCCAAGCCGCCGCAGCCGCAGGCCGTCAAGACCGGCGGTGGCAGCCGTCTGGGCGACAATTTCCTGGCTGGTGCAGGCGCCGGCGAGGCGGAGGCGCTTATCCCCGCATCGCAGATCGGCGCGAGTGCCAAGGCATCGCTGGAGCAGGCGATTGACCGTCAGTTGCGACCTTACTGGAAGCCTCCTTCAGGAGCGGACGCAGAGCAGCTCAAGACCTATCTGACTTTTGAGCTTAACCCAGATGGAAGCCTCAAAGGTCGTCCGACATTCAGGCAGACAGGCATAAACGACACCAACCGTGCGCAGGCAGCACGTCATGCGGAGTTGGCAATTCGAGCTGTGCAATTGGCGGCCCCATTCAAGCTGCCAAGAGAATATTACAACGCTTGGAAGCGCATTAAGGACTGGGAGTTTAAGTGGACACCTCAGTAATGAAAAACGGGCTTGTCGCTCTTTTCTTCGCATTCAGTGTGCCGGTGATGGCGCAAGATACGTCATTGGCGCAGCCACAAGGCGCTCTTGAATCTAGCGACGTACGTGACGAGGACGGCGGCGGTCTCACCGGTTCGACCACCTATGAGGGCGCGTGGCAGGATCTTGGGATCGCCATCCCGTCCTTCGCCACCAACGCCAATGTGCCCACGGCGGCCAATACGGAAGGCACTGCCGCGCTGGGCCGGGAACTGGCGCGGGTGATCACGGCGGACCTGAAGAACAACGGCCTGTTCCGCCCGGTTGGCCCCGATGCCCTGCCGCGCCCGGAATATCCGGATATCACATCGCCGAAATGGTCCGTCTGGCAGTCGCGCAGCGCGGAAATGCTGGTGCATGGCTATGTCCGTGCGGGCGGCGACGGGCGGCTTACCGTGGGCTGCTATCTCTATGACATCACCCTGAAGGACGAACTAGTGCGTGAAGGCTGGGTGGTTCCGCCCAGTGACTGGCGCCGCGCCGCGCATAAATGCGCCGACCTCGTCTATTCGCGCCTGTCGGGCGAAAGCCCCTTCTTCGACAGCAAGATCGCCTATATCGCCGAAACCGGCCCCAAGGATCACCGCATCAAGCGGCTGGCTATCATGGATTCCGATGGCGCGAACCACCGCTTCATCACCAATGGGCAGGCAACTGCGCTTACCCCGCGTTATTCGCCGGATTACAAGCAGATCGTCTATCTCAGCTATCTGAACGGCAATCCCAGCATCTACATCTATGACATCGGCACGGGTAAGCAGCACCTTGTCACCCGCAGCACCAACCCCACTTTTGCCCCGCGCTGGTCGCCGGATGGCAAGTGGATTCTCTATTCCATGGCGGTGGGCGGCAATACCGACATCTATCGCATCCGCGCCGAAGGCGGGCAGAGCGAGCGGCTGACCGACAGCCCCGGCATCGATGTGGGCGGTTCCTATTCGCCCGACGGCAGCCGGATCGTGTTCGAGAGCGACCGTTCGGGCACCCAGCAGGTCTATGTGATGAATGCCGATGGCTCGAACCAGAAGCGCATCACTTTCTTCGGCGGTCGTGCGGCCACGCCGGAATGGAGCCCGCGCGGCGATCAGATCGCCTTCACGCATATCGTCGGCAATTTCCGCATCGCGGTGATGTCGCCCGATGGCCGCAACCTGCGCCACCTGACCGATAGCTGGCAGGACGAGGCTCCCACCTGGGCGCCCAATGGCCGCATCGTGCAGTTCTTCCGCAATGCGCGTAACTCCGGCGATGCGTCGCTCTGGCAGGTGGACCTGACCGGCCGCAACGAACGCCGCCTGCCGACGCCTGTTGGGGCTTCCGACCCGGCATGGGGTCCGGTATTGCCGTAAAAGTGATACATTAGGATTTTACCGGCTAACTCCCCCCGTTGGCCCTTTCGAAGGAGAGCGAATATGCAACGTCTCGTTTCCGTCGCAGCCCTCGCCGGCGCAATCGCGCTCGCCGGCTGCAGCAAGACCGCTGCACCCGAACAGCTTCCCCCGCAGCCCGCCACTGTTGAAACTGCCGCCCCGGCTCCTACCCCGGCCCCGACGCCGACTGGCCCGATCCCCGGCAGCAATGCGGATTTCATGGCGCAGATGCAGGGCCGCAACGTCGTCTATTTCGACACGGACAAGTTCGACATCGACGCAACCGACATGGCCGCCCTGCGCGCTCAGGCTGAATGGCTGAAGCGTTACCCGGCCAAGCGCGCCACGATCGAAGGCCATTGCGACGAACGCGGCACGCGCGATTACAACATCGCACTGGGCGAGCGCCGGGCCAATGCGGCCAAGAACTATCTTGTCAGCATCGGTGTCGACGCTTCGCGCCTGTCCGTCGTCAGCTATGGCAAGGAACGCCCGGTCGCGCTCGGCTCCAACGAAGCGGCATGGGCGCAGAACCGCCGCGCCGCCACGATCACGATCGACTAATCGGCGACAAATTGCAGCGCCGGAATTTCCGGCAGCTGCAGCAGATTGGCGGGCGCTTCGATTTCGATCGGAGCGCCCGCAATGCTTTCCCGCACGGCGATTGCACCAAGTGCCCCGGCATCCGCATCGAATGCGGAAGGGGTGGTGCAAAGCGCAAAAGCCGCCATCGCGAAGATGGAGAAGGCTGCGGAAAGGGCGAGTTGCTTGCTCACGGTGCTGGGGTAACTCCTCCGATCCCCGGTTAGTTCCCCGAATTCTTTTTGCAACGCAGCAATTGTCTCAAAGTGTCGCGCTTGATCCCTTTGCAGGGGCGGGGGCGAGCGCCTATGTCTGGCGGATGGTCAAGGATTTCTCTTTATGAGCCGCGCGAAACGAACGCTCGACTGGGGCTTTCCCCGCTGGCGCGGCTATGGCAGCTCGCGCGAGGCGACGACTGTGCGCCTGTGCGACCGGCACGGCTGCAACGAGCCAGGCAATTGCCCGGCGCCCAAATCGCCCAACAGCCCGGATCGCTGGTATTTCTGCCAGCAGCATGCCGCCGAATACAATTCCAAGTGGAATTATTTCGAAGGGCTGGACGAGGAAGAGGCACAGGCCCGCGCCAAGAGCGAGCAGCGCGCCAATTCGGGCTATGCCGAGGCATCGCACTATGGCTGGGCCGGCTCCGGCGACGGCAGCCGCAGCAGCGACGAGATGCGCGCGCTGGAAGTGCTGGGCCTTGAAGCGGATGCCGATTTCGAGGCCGTGAAGAAGGCATGGCGCGCAAGGGCCAAGGAAGTGCATCCCGATGTCCGCCCGGGCGACGAGGAGGCCGCGAAAGCCTTCCAGTCGTTCCAGGTGGCCTACGAAGTGCTGCGCCAGGCGGAAGAACGGCGGACCTGGAAGGGCTGAACGGCCTTTCCGGCCCGCGCGTCAGCCTGCCAGCGCGGCCACGCCCCACACTACCAGCACGATCATGGCGGCGCCCGCCACGTCGAGCGCAATGCCCGCGCCCACCATGCGGGGCAGGCGGATGCGGCCTGTCGCCCAGGCGATGGCATTGGGGCCTGTTCCCGCAGGCAGCATGAAGCCCCAACTGGCGGCCATGGCGGCGGGAACGGCCAGCAGCACCGGATCTGCGCCCAGCGCGACGATCAGGCTGGCCACCACGGGGATGATCCCGCTGGCCGTGGCGACATTGCTGGCAAATTCGGTGATGACGATCACCATGGCCACCACCGCCAATGCCACTACCAGCAGCGGCACGCTGGAAAGCGGCAGCAGGGACTGGCCCAGCCAGTCGGCAAGGCCGGATTCGGTCATTCCGGCGGCCAGCGCCAGCCCGCCGCCGAACATCATGATGACGCCCCAGGGCGCGCGATCCGCCTCGCTCCACACCAGCAGCGGGCGGCCGGTGCCGTCGGGGATGAGGAACAGGCTGAGGCCCGCGATCACGCCGATGGTCCCATCGGTCAGCGATCCCTTGGGCAGCAGGGTTTCCAGCCAAGGCTGGGCCATCCATGCGAGGAAGGCGAGGGCAATGACCGGCACGAGCCGCTTTTCCGGCTGCGACCATTCTGGCGGGCAGGCTATCGCGGCGCGGGCGGCGGCAATGTCGAACGGATGCTGCGCCGTTTTCTGCACGCGGGCGATGATGAAGGCAGCCAGCGGGATGCCCAGCAGCACGATGGGCATGCCGTAAAGGCTCCACGCGGCAAAGCTGATGTCCAGCCCGATGGATTTTTCCAGCAGGCCCACGGCAATCGCATTGGTGGGGCTGCCCACGATGGTGCCCAGCCCGCCGATGGAGGCGGCAAAGGCAATGCCCATGGGCAGGGCGCCCGAGAGCCCCTCGCGGTCGTCAGCTTCCGCGCCGCCGCCATCCAGCACGGCCAGCGCCATAGGCATCATGATGAGCGCGGTGGAGGTGTTGGAAATCACCATGGACAGAACGGCGGCGGAAATCATGAAGGCCAGCAGCAATTGCGTACTGCCGCCGCGTGAACTGACCCGCGCAAGGATGGCCAGCGCCAGCCGCCGGTGTAGCCGCGTGCGCTCGATCGCCAGCGCAAGGAATGCCCCGCCCAGAATCAGGAACAGGATCGGCGAATAATAGGCTGACGCGGTCTGGTTGGCGTTCATCACGCCGGCAAAGGGCAGGACGACGAAGGGCAGCAGCGCAGTGGCGGTAAGCGGCACCGCCTCCGTCATCCACCATGCCGCCATCCACACGGTAAGGCCGGCAACGGTCCACGCCTGCGCGGACATGCCGGCGGGGGCAGGCAGAATCAGGGTAAGCAGGAAACCGGCGATCCCGGCCAGAAGACCGATATGTTTCGCCGACAAGATACGGTTTTCCGCCAATTTCTGCCCCCTCCGCCTCTCCGTGCACCGACACTAGCTTCGGCACGGGCCATGGCAAGAAGTCTGGCGTTCGGGCAGGGCGGCGTTGCCTCGTTCGGCCCGCACTATCCCCGAAACGCAAAAAGGCGCGCCTTGCGGCACGCCCTTGCGTGTTTGCCGGAATGGCGGGCGCTTATTTCGGCGCCAGCACCATCAGCATCTGGCGGCCTTCAAGCCGGGGATAGGCTTCGATCTTGGCGATCTCCACCACATCTTCCTGCACCCGCTTGAGCAGGTTCATGCCCAGTTCCTGGTGGCTCATTTCACGGCCACGGAAGCGCAGGGTGATCTTCACCTTGTCGCCTTCCAGCAGGAACTTGTTCACGTTGCGCATCTTCACGTCATAATCATGCGTGTCGATGTTGGGGCGCATCTTGATTTCTTTGATTTCCTGCGTCTTCTGCGTCTTGCGCGCAGCATTCGCCTTCTTCTGCGCCTCGTAGCGGTACTTGCCCACATCGAGGAACTTGCAGACTGGCGGATCCGCATTGGGCGACACCTCGACCAGGTTCAGGCCGACATCGGCTGCCTGTTCGATTGCCTCGCTCGTATACATCACACCCAGATTCTCACCGTTCTCGTCAATGACGCGAACTTTGTCGGACTGGATGAAATTGTCGAAGCGCGGCCCGCTTTTCACGGGGGGCGTCAGCATTCGCCGGGGAGGACGTGCTATTGTGCGGTCTCCTGTAATCGTTTCGTCTAGGTTTTCGAAGCGCGCGTCTTAATGGGATTCTTCCGCCAGCGAAAGGGGGCTGGTGCGGAATTCGGAGCTATCCTGCGCGCCAGAGCGGGAATTGCAGCAAGCGCTCCTTCGTGGGCACCAGTGCATCCACTCTGCTCGCGGGCTGCATGGCCTCAAGGATCGCAGGATCGGCGGCGTCCATACCCCCCGTCAACGCGCCGAAAGCGGGCAGTATCATCCGTCCAGCCCCAGATGGGGACGATCCCACCACGGCGCAAGGGCGGCTGATCGAACGGCCGCGCGCGGTGAGTTTGAACTTGGGGTGGAAATGGCCGGAAAGTTCCGCCCGCACCTCTCCGGGCAGGGCCTGATGGCGCAAGATGATGCCGGACACTTCCAGTTCCTCCGCCAGAGTGCCGCCATCCTTGCCCTGAAGCTGCGAATCGTGATTCCCGGTGATCCACACCCAGTCCACCGCGCGGGTCAGTGCATCCAGCATGCCCGCCGCATGGGGTTCCAGCCGAAGGGCGCCGCCATCGTCATGGAAATTGTCCCCCAGGGTGAAGACCCGGCGGGCGCCGGTGGCGCGGATCGCCTGTGCGAGGCGACCGAGCGTTTCGCGGCTGTCATAGGGGGGCAGCATCTGGCCGTGGCTTGCATAGAAGCTGGCCTTTTCCAGATGCAGATCGGCCACCAGCAGAGCCTGTTCGCGCGGCCAGTAAAGCGCGCGCCCATCGACCAGCACGAATTCCTCGCCAGAGAATGCACTGGGCTGGAACGAAAGAGGAACCATGGCAGTGCCTTGCCGTGGGGCGGCGGGTTTGGCAAGGGGGCGTTTGCCTGCAAGTGAACCGCCGGCCCTGAGCTTGTCGAAGGGTGGTCTTTCTTTGGCCGGAGAGAAAAGCGGTCCTTCGACAGGCTCAGGACGAACGGATTTTGTTATGACCGACTGGACCCCTCAGACCGCCCAATCCCGCGAATGGTTCGAAAGCCTGCGCGACCGCATTTGCGCCGCCTTCGAGGCGATCGAGCGCGAGGCGGGCAGCGATGCCAGTTTCGAATATACGCCGTGGGACCGCGAGACCTCTGACGGCACCGAAGGCGGCGGCGGCGTGCGCGGTCAGATGAAGGGCAAGGTGTTCGAGAAGGTGGGCGTCAACGTCTCCACCGTCTCCGGCAATTTCGCCCCCGGCTTCGCCCAGACGATCAATGGCGCGAGCGAGGACGATCCCGGCTTCACCGCCACGGGCATCAGCCTTGTGGCCCATATGGCCAATCCGCATGTCCCGGCCGTGCACATGAACACCCGCTTCCTCACCACCAGCAAGGCGTGGTTCGGCGGAGGGGCGGACCTCAACCCGCCGATCCCCTACGAGGAAGATACCGAAGCCTTCCACGCCGCCTTCCGCGCGGCCTGCGCGGGCCATAACCCGACCTATTACGAGAAGTTCAAGAAGTGGGCGGATGACTATTTCTTCATTCCCCATCGCAATGTGGCGCGCGGCGTGGGCGGGATTTTCTACGATCACCTCGAATGCGCGGATCTGGCCGAATGGGAACGCAATTTCGCCTTCACCCGCGACGTGGGCGAGGCGTTCCTCGATGTGTTCCCCAGAATCGTGCGCAAGCGCATGGGCATGGAATTCAGCGAGGCGGAAAAGCAGGCCCAGCTCGAATGGCGGGGCCGCTATGTGGAATTCAACCTGGTCTATGACCGGGGCACATTGTTCGGCCTGCGGACCGGCGGCAATATCGACGCCATTCTGATGAGCCTTCCCCCCGAAGTGAAGTGGAGCTGACCTGCATGCACCGTATCGACCTGGCCCAGGCCAATGCCATGATCGAAGCCGCTCTTACCAAGGGCACCGAACTGGCGCTCAAGCCGCTGACCGTGGTGGTGCTGGATGCGGGCGGGCACATGATCGCCTGCCAGCGTCAGGACGGGGCATCGAACATGCGGGTGAAGCTGGCAACCGGCAAGGCGGCAGGCGCGCTGGCGTTGGGCGTATCGAGCCGCACCATCGGCGATATGGCGCTGGAACGCCCGCACTTCATCGCCTCGGTCGATACGATGGGCGAAGGCGGCATGGTCCCGGCAGCGGGCGGCGTGATCGCCTGCGATGCGGACGGCGTGGTCGTGGGCGCCATCGGCATTACCGGCGATACGTCCGACAATGACGAGGCCTGCGCGCTGGCGGGCCTTGCGGCGGTAGGGCTGAAGGCGAAGAACTGAGCGAATTGCGGAGCTGGCGGCCTTAATGGGTGGAGACGTTAAAGTCTCTGCCCAATGGTCTTCTGCGCATTGCGCAGCCCCTGCTGCCACAGTTCCCGATCAATCTGCCCGGACAACCCGTCTGACGCGGCGTCGTATGTGGTCGGCGGGCAGCATGGCGCGGGGATCGCGAACCTCGATGTCTCCCGGCAGGTCGAGCGGCTCGAAGCCGGCGAGGCGATGGTACGTGGCCATCGCCGCGACCGAGGGCAATATCCACGGCAGCACGAGGATTATGCCGAAGGGGCCCATCAGAGCTAGCAGAGCGAGTGCGAAACCGAGCGGGACAAAGATTCCGGCAAGGGCATAGGACTTGAGGCTGTCCTTTCCGCGCTTCTGCAGAAAGGCATGTGAACGGCGGATAAAGACATAGAACGGCGCCGCAGTGCCGCAGATGCCGAACAGCGCGGCGAGGATCGGGCTCTGCGTGAACAGAGGGGGAAGGGCGCCTGCCGGGAGCACGCCGTCTGTCAGGCTTATCAGCGTGATGAACACGTATAGCGCGGAACCGGTAAAGGCGGCGATGAGGGCGGCAGTCGCGGAAGTGCGTATCTGCAAGGGGCCGTCATAATATTCGGCCGAACCGATGTCATAAACTGCGCCTGAATCAGTGGCTCCGTTCACTTTCTGAAACAGGGCGTGGGGGTCATCTCCTTCTGCGGCATATCCCAGGCTCTTATGCATCAGGAAAGCCGTTGCTGCCCCGATGAGGATCGGCACGAGCAAAAGGGCAAACAATGTCCCCTCGCGGAACGCCAGGACGTAAGCCGCCGGTGCGAGCGCCACGGCATGGGCCACGCTGGCGGCTGTCGCGCCAAGCCCCATATATACGCCGCGTGTCCACCAGCCGACCTTACGAGCAAGCCGGTCACCCGCGAACATCACTGTGAAATTCAGCCCGGCGAACAGCAGGAAGTACAGGATCGCCTTGTCAGGCGTAGTGGGCGCCGGCTTCATATCTGACCACATATGCAACTGGAACTGCGCCAGGACGAGAATGCCCACGATCTGGCTCTGAACGAGCATGGGCTTCCATGCGAAGCGGAGCTGAGGTGCCGGTTTATCCATGCCCCTGAACCTAAGTTCCAAACCTTTAGGCCAGGCTAAACTCCACCGTCTGAGAGCACGTGATGGTACTTACGCGTTGGTCCGTTTTCAGACGGATCAGGACGACGGCCTTGCGATGGATGCTGGCCATTTCGCTCAGCCTGCGCGGAACCGGGTGAGCCGTTCCAGCGCCTCGTCCAATGTCGCGTCCTGTTTGGCGAAGCAGAAGCGCAGGAAGCCTTTTTCCTTGGTGTCGTGGTAGAAGGCGGAGACGGGGATGGTCACCACGCCTGCCTCGCGGATCAGGCGTTCGGCCATCTGCTCGTCATCGGCGGGCAGGCCCGATGCGGCGAGGTCTATGGTGACGAACCATGTGCCGCTGGAAGGCAGCACCGCATAGCCCGCCGCCTCCAGCCCTTCCACCAGACGGCGGCGGCTGGCGCCATATTGGGCGCGATGGGCTTCGTGCCATTGGTGGGGCAGGGCCAGCCCTTCGGCCACGGCCCATTGCAGCGGCGTGGCGGTGGTGAAGGTGAGGAACTGGTGCTGCGCGGCAATGGCATTGGCCAGCGCCGGCGCGGCCACGGCCCAGCCGATCTTCCAGCCGGTGAGGGAGAAGATCTTGCCTGCCGATCCGATCTTGATCGCCCGGTTACGCAGCGCCGGGATGGCGAGGGGGGAGACATGCGGCGTACGGTCGAAGATCATGCCTTCCCACACTTCGTCGCACAGCAGCGCCAGATCGTGCGTTTCGCAGATCGTGCCGAGCCGCTCCAGCTCCGCGCGCGGCGTGATCGTGCCGGTGGGGTTGTTGGGCGTGTTAAGGATGATCAGCTTCGTGCGATCCGTGATGGCCTCTTCCAGTTCCTCCATCGGGATCGTCCAGTGCGGCGGCACCAGATTGAGCAGCCTTGCCGTGCCGCCCGCCCGCTCGATCAGCGGCAGATAGGCGTCATAACAGGGCTGCAGCAGGATCGCCTCGTCCCCCGGCTGGATCAGGGCGAGGATGCTGGCGGCCAGCGCCTCGGTCGCGCCGGAAGTGACCACCACTTCCTCTTCCGCGACTTCCAGCCCCTGTTCGCGCAAATAATAATCGCAAACCGCGCGGCGCAGTTCGGCCAGCCCGCGCATGGGCGGGTACTGGTTCGATTTCTCCACCAGCGCGCGCCGGGCGGCTTCCAGCAGTTCGGGCGCATGTTCCTTGTCCGGGAAGCCCTGGCCGAGATTGATCGCGCCGGTTTCCCGCGCGAGGGCCGACATGCGTTCGAAGATGGTGGTGGAAGCCGCGTTGCTCATCGCCTGCCTTGTGGAGCGCGTTGCGGCAGCCCGCAAGCGGCCAGAGCGGAGCGGATTTGACGAGTGACCCTTAATCGTGGAATTGGTGTTAAACGAAACCAGTTCCCCCGATCCCTGCCCGGAGAATCCGATGCGCGCCGCGCTCAAGCCGTTCCTGCTGTCTCTCTCGCTGCCCCTTTCGCTGTTTGCCGCCGCCTGTTCGGGCGGGGCGGACAAGCCGGCAGAGGAAGCGATCGTTTCCCCCATCCTCACCAGCGAGGATGCAGTGGACCCGGCAACTTTCGCCCAGCCCGAAGTGGCGCGGGTGACGCATGTGGCGCTGGACCTTGCGCTGGACTTCGCGGCGAAGACAGTGAGCGGCACCGCCACGCTGGACATTCTGGCCAAGCCCGATGCCGATACCATCGTACTCGACAGCAACGGGCTGAAGATCGCAAAGATCACCGATGAGAGCGGGGCGGACCTGCCCTTCACCGTGGGCGAGAAGGTGGAAGGCAAGGGCGAGCCGGTCACCGTCACGATCGGCAAGGCGCGCAAGATCACCATCGGCTATTCCGCCGCGCCCGATGCGGAGGCGCTGCAATGGCTGGCGCCGGAACAGACGGCGGGCGGCAAGCAGCCCTATCTCCTCAGCCAGGGGCAGGCCACGCTCAACCGCAGCTGGATTCCCACGCAGGACAGCCCGGGCATCCGCCAGAGCTGGGAAGCGCGGATCACTGCGCCCAAGCCGCTGACCGTGGTGATGTCCGCCCTGCGCGTGGGTGAGCCGGAGGATGTGGGCGATAATCGCCGCGCCTTCCGCTTCCGCATGGACAAGCCGGTGGCGCCTTACCTGATTGCCATCGCGGCGGGCGATCTGGCCTATCGCGAACTCGGCCCCCGCACCGGCGTATGGACCGAACCGTCCATGCTGGATGCCGCCGCGGCGGAGCTTTCCGATACGGAGAAGATGGTGGAAGCGGCGGAGAAGCTATACGGCCCCTATCGCTGGGGCCGCTACGAGATGATCGTGCTGCCGCCCAGCTTCCCCTATGGCGGCATGGAAAACCCCACCATGACCTTCCTGACGCCCACTTTCATCGCGGGCGACCGCAGCCTGACGGGGCTGGTGGCGCATGAACTGGCGCATAGCTGGTCGGGCAATCTGGTCACCAATGCCAACTGGTCCGACAGCTGGCTGAACGAGGGGATCACTTCCTATTTCGAAAACCGCATCGTGGAGGAACTCTACGGCACGAAGCGCGCTCAGCAGGAAGCCGCGCTGAGCTATGCCGAAATGGAAAAGGCGCTGGCCGAAGAAGGCATGAATGCGCCGATCACCGCGCTGCACCTCTCGCCGGAACTGGGCGTGCCCGATGGCGGCAATTCCGGCATCATCTATGACAAGGGCGCCACTTTCATGCGCACGGTGGAGGGCATCGTGGGGCGCGAGAAGTTCGACGCCTGGTTGCGCAACTGGTTTGACAAGCACGCCTTCCAGCCCGCCACTTCCGCCATGCTGCTGGACGATATGCGCGCCCATCTGGTGAACGGCGATGCCGAGATGGAAAAGAAGCTGATGCTGGATGACTGGGTCTACAAGCCCGGCCTGCCCTCCAACGTCCTGCGCCCGCCGGCATCCGCCTTTGCCGATGTGGACAAGGCCGCCGAAGCCTATCGCACCAGCGGCACGCCCGATGCCAAGGCATGGGGCAGCTGGACCACGGCGGAACGGCTGCGTTTCCTGTCCAAGGTTCCGGCCAAGCTGGACGCGGCAAAGCTGGCCGCGCTGGATTCCTCGCTGGGGCTTTCGAAGTCCGGCAATAAGGAAATCCTGTTCGCCTGGCTCGAACTGGCACTGAACAACCGTTACGATCCGGCAGTGCCGGCGGCGGAGAAATTCCTCTCCAGCGTGGGCCGGACCAAGTTCGTCAAACCGCTCTTTGCCGCGCTGATGAAGCAGGGCAGCTGGGGCCAGCCGATTGCCAAGCGCATCTATGCCAAGACCCGTTCGGGCTATCACGCGGTGACGCAGGGCGCGGTGGACGCAGTGGTCGGGAAGCCCGCCTGACGCCCGCCGCATTGGAATAGCTTTCCCACTCGAGCGCTTTCCCGTTGCAATGTGGGGGGTCTTGCCCCCATTTGGGAAGCACAATGCTGCGTCAGTACGAACTTGTTGAGCGGGTTAAGGATTACGCCCCGGATGCCGATGAGGCGCTGCTTAACCGCGCCTATGTCTATACCGTGCAGAAACACGGCTCGCAGAAGCGCGCCAGTGGGGACCCCTATTTCTCCCATCCGGTAGAAGTCGCCGGTTTGATGACCGACCTGAAGCTCGATCAGGAAACGATCATCACCGCGCTGCTCCACGATACGGTGGAAGATACGCTCGCCACGATCGAGGATATCGAGAAGAATTTCGGCCCCGACGTCGCCCGGCTGGTGGACGGCGTCACCAAGCTCTCCAAGATCGAGCAGATGCCCGAGGACGAGCGGGCGGCGGAAAACCTGCGCAAATTCCTCCTCGCGATGAGCGAGGATCTGCGCGTGCTGCTGGTGAAGCTGGCGGACCGGCTGCACAATATGCGCACGCTGCATTTCATCAAATCGCCCGAAAAGCGCATGCGCATCGCGCGCGAGACGATGGATATCTATGCCCCGCTGGCAGAGCGGGTGGGCATGTATGAATATATGCGCGAGATGCAGTTGCTCGCCTTCGAACAGCTGGAGCCGGAAGCCTATGCCACCATCACCGGGCGGCTGGCGCAGATCCGCAGCCAGGAAGGCGGGCAGGTCGATGACATCGCGCTGGCCATCAAGCAGGCACTGGCCGAAGCCGGACTGAAAGTGGAAGTATGGGGGCGCGAGAAGCACCCTTATTCGATCTGGAAGAAGATGGCCGAACGCCATGTGAGCTTTGAACAGATCACCGACATCATGGCCTTCCGCGTGCTGACCGAAAGCGTGGAAGACTGCTATCGCGCATTGGGCGTGCTGCACACCACCTGGCAGTTCATCCCCGGCCGCTACAAGGATTACATCTCCACGCCGAAGTCGAACGGCTATCGTTCGCTGCATACCTCGCTGATCTACGAAAATTCCATGCGCATGGAAGTGCAGGTCCGCACGCGCGAGATGCACCGGCTCAACGAATTCGGCCTGGCCGCCCACTGGGCCTACAAGCAGGGCGGCGCCCGGCCTGACGGGCAGGTGGGCTGGCTGCGCGACCTGATCGAGATCGTGGATGCCAGCCACGATGCCGACGAATTGCTCGAAAACACGAAGCTGGCGATCTATCAGGACCGCATCTTCGCCTTCACGCCCAAGGGCGCGCTGTTCCAGCTGCCCAAGGGGGCAACGCCGGTGGACTTCGCCTTTGCCGTCCATACCGATCTGGGCGCGCAGGCAGTGGGTGCCAAGATCAACGGCCGCCACATGCCGCTACGGACGGAACTGCATAATGGCGACGTGGTGGAGATCATCAAGGGCAGCCATTCCGAACCGCAGCTTTCCTGGCTGGGCTTCGTCGTCACCGGCAAGGCCCGCGCTTCCATCCGCCGCGCCGTGCGCGCCAAGGAACGCGCGGAAATCGCCTCCATCGGCCACAAATTGTTCGACCATATTGCCGACCGTCTGCCCGCCAAGATCGGCAAGAAGGCGATCCGCGCCGCGGTGGACCGGCTGGGCCTGGAGGACGAGGACGAGCTGATGTACGCCATCGGCGCGGCCAAGATCAAAGATCGCGAAGTGATGGAAGCGCTGGTGCCCGGCAGCACCGCCGACATGCCCGAGCCGGAAAAGCAGGAACGCGCGATCTCCATCCGCGGCCTGACACCGGGCGTGGGCTTCAAGATGGCCGAATGCTGCCACCCCGTGCCGGGCGACCGCATCGTGGGCCTGCGCCATCCGGGCGAAGTGGTGGAAGTCCACACGATCGACTGCCTCGAACTGGCCAGCGGCGTGGATGCGGACTGGGTGGACCTCTCATGGGGCGAACGCTCCCAAGGCGCCACCGGCCGCGTGCGCGTGGTGCTCTACAACCGCCCCGGTACTCTGGCCGAAGTGGCGGGCATCTTCGCCAAGAACCACGCCAATGTGATGAACCTCGTCCTCTCCCAGCGCGACGATCCGTTCCACACTTACGAAGTGGACCTCGAAGTGCAAGATCTGGCCCACCTGACCCGCATCCTCAGTGCCTTGCGCGCCAGCGACGCGCTGGCGGAAGCCAGCCGTATCTAGGGGGAGCAACACCTCCCCCAAACCACTTTCCTCCGCCCATCCTGAGCCTGTCGAAGGACACGCGGAACGGCTGCCTCTTGAGGCCACCTTGACTGCGCCTGGATCGAAGGCCCGCGCATGTCCTTCGACAAGCTCAGGATGAGCGGGTGTGGGTGAGTGGGACAGGCGGGTTGTCCACCCCGCCGCTATGCACTTCATCTCGTCATTGCGAGGAGCGCAGCGGCGACGCAATCCAGACCCGACGTGCAGCCGCCATGGATTGCCGCGCGGCTTTGTTGCTCGCAATGACGAACGATGGCCGCTCATCACGAACAGGCTGCGCTAAAGCAGCTCCAGCTCGATCTCGAGCAGGTCCCCTTCCTCCAGCCCTTCGGCGCGCTGAATCGCCTTCTTGACCGGCAGGAACCAGCCGCCTTCCTTCTGCGGGAAGACAGAGGTGGACCAGCGGCTGTCACCAAGGCTGACATTCACTTTCACCGACCCGAAGCCGCGCCTCTTGCCCAGCTCCAGCCGCCGCATCAGTTCATGCCCCCGGATTGCCTCCTCGGCCTCGCCAGTGATGCTGACATAGCCCAGCCCGGCAAAGTCGCCCAATTCCCAGTGGAGCAGCGGCGCTGCGAAGCGGACGATCTCGCTCATGGTTCGTCCCTTCGTCATTGCGAGCGGCAATGCCGCGAAGCAATCCACGGCCCAGCGCGCAACTGCACTGGATTGCTTCGCTTCGCTCGCAATGACGAACAGGAGATCATTGCGCCACCACCCGCCGGATGGGCACCGGCACATTGCAGATATCGGCGCCGCCCGCTGGGACCTTGTAGAAATCGTCCTGCCGGTTGGCGCGGGAATTGGCATAGTCGGCGAAGCTTCCGCTGTCGGTCGAGAGATATTCGAACCGCGGCAGATCGCGCACTTCCGCCCCGATCCGCACCGACAGGATCGGCACCCGCTTGTCCGCCTCATCGTCAGCATAGAAGCCCAACTCGCCATGCCCGCGCGGCAGGCTGGAAAGATGCTCGATCCCCTCGATCACCCTGCCCACCAGCGCGATGTTCCGGTCCAGCTGGCGCGGGGCATGGCCGATCACGACATAGAGATCGCTGCCGGTTCCGGTGCTTTCGAGATCGCGCGCGACGCCGACCATGCCGTAGCAATGGACGGGCCAGACCGAGAGCCCCAAATCCGGCCAGCTAATATCCTCGGCCTGCTGGTGAGGTTCAAGTCCCAGCGGCCAGCCGTCAAGGAAGAGCGTCCCGGTGGCGTAGACATCGGTCCCGATCGAGGTCACTACAACCCGTTCCGCATCGGTGCCCGGCTTGAGCCGCAGGTAATGCTCGGAGCTGACGGGTTCCTCATCCTCTATACGATAAGTGGTTTCCACCGAGCCAAAGGGCTGCACATACTCACTCTCTGGCACTACCTTCAGCCCATCCGGCAGGGCTTTCTCCTCCGTCACATCGCCCCACTGGACGACGTAATTGTCCTGCACCCGGTAGACGCTCGTCCCGTCCCACCAATGCGCCGCCGCCAGCTTGCGGATATTGCCGACCCAGCCCTGGCTGAACGGCGCGGGCATCAGCTGGATCACCACCCGCCGGGCATTCCCGTCGCGATCGGATGCAAGCTCCATCACCATCAGGTCAGCAGGATCGATCGCAATCCAGTCCGCCGCTGGCGCCGCCGCCACGATGGAAGTGGGCGTCACGGCCTCCTCGGCCGACGCGGGCAGGGCGAGGGCAAGCAGTGCGAGCGGGGCAAGGCGTTTCATGGGGCACAGAGTGCCATTGTCACGCGATATCCGAAAGCCAATATCCGTCCGCCCTGAGCTTGTGCAAGGGCAGCTTACCCCTGAGGCAAAGACTGTGCTTTGACAGGCTCAGCACAAGCGGAGGGCTAAACCATTTCCTCCAGCGCATGCATTGCCTCGTCCGACAGGCCGAAATGGTGCCCCACCTCGTGAATCACCACATGGGCCACCAGATGTTCCAGCGTCTCGTCCCCGCGCGCGATCCATTCGTCCAGGATCGGGCTGCGGAACAGGCGAATCCGGTCTGGCATGGTGCCGGAATGGCCGATGCTCTTCTCGCCAAGGGGCAGGCCCTCGTAAATTCCGGTCAGTTCGAACGGGTCTTCGATGCCCAGCGCAGCCAGCGTCTCGGCATCGGCAAAGTCCTCCACCCGCAGCACGATATCGCCCAGATGCACGCGAAACTGCGCCGGAAGCCGTTCCAGCGCGGCGCGGGCAAGGGCCTCCATCTCCTCGGCGGAGGGGGCAAATCCGAAGCGTCTTTCCATGGAATGTCGATTTAACGCCAAGGTGCCCATCTGCAAGCTTGCCCAACCGCGCGACCCGCGCTATCGGCCCGCCTTCCGTCAGGCATGCGGAGCGGTGGCCGAGTGGTCGAAGGCGCTCGCCTGGAAAGTGAGTATACGTCAAAAGCGTATCGAGGGTTCGAATCCCTCCCGCTCCGCCAAATACCCGACCCCGGAATCCCCCATACTCCCACGGTTTTGCGCCAGGCGCGCAAACCTGCGGGAGAGCGTTGATCAATCCGTGGTGGAGATCGGCCGGCTCTTCCCAAAGCTGAGAGGCACCCCCTCCACGTGATGCGCGCGCATTTCGGTGTCAGCGGAGAACTACGGTTTGGCCAGTTTGCGGAGGGACAGCGAGCCTGCGGCTTGAGGTTGACGCGTGGTTGTCACGAGGTTGACAGGGTCTACAGTGCCCCACTCGCAATGCCGCATGATTGGGCCATTTCTTCAGTGCCCTTCGCATCCAGCAGGTTGACAAAAAACCCCTCTCAATTTGAGTGTCAACCAGAGGTGTATTATATGGATAAATCACCTATGTCCGGATAATTTGTGGGCCTCAGCACTGGGAGATTGTCTCCCGACGCTGCTCTCACACATGCTCGAAGAGCAGGCGCTGCGCGGCCCAGTCGATTGGGACCGGCGTGGCGATGAGGTGATCGAGCGTGAGGTCGGCAGGCTGCGTCCCTTCGAGGATTGCCTGCTGGAGGTCGGGCGCGAGGAACGCGAGGCGGATGAGGCGGCGGCCATATTGGGTGCCGGGCGAGTTGCGGCAGACCGGAAGATGGCGGGTATCAAGATCGATCATCGAGTGGGCGCGCTGGAGAGCCCCGATAAGGACTGGATCGCGCCTGGTTGTCCGGATGGTACTGGAACGGATCTCGGTGCGCCCGCGGCGATTGCGGATGCGGATCGCGGCTATGAGCCGCACCGAAGATGGATCGGTAAGGTCCGCCTCGATCCGCTCGTCGGCGGTAAGCCGACCCTGGATCCCGGTGCATCTGGATTTGAGGAGAGTGAGATGGATCGCGTCCCCATGCACCTCGATCCGGCTGGGCAGGTCGAGCGCATCACTGGCGTGCTTCGGTAGCAGCCTGGCGAAGAGGAGCGCCAGCTGGCTTTCGAGCGCGTCGGCGGAGATGCGCCGGATCACGCGCTCGCCATGATCGTGTGCCGCAGGTGCACTCCTGCCCTTCTGCAGCGAGCTTGAGACATAGTAGCGGTAATACCTGCCCTGCTTGCCGCGCGAGATGGTGGGCGACATGGGCTCACCCAGGCAATCGAATATCCGCCCAGCCAGCGGAGCACGCTCTTCGGGCGTCCGTCGCTCGGCATGACGCCTGCGTCCCGTATCGAGCGCGCGCTGGACTTTGTTGAACAGCGCCTTGTCGAGGATCGGGGGGTGTTCTGCCGAGTGCAGTTTGCCCTTGTGGCGAATGAGGCCAAGATAGGTCTCGTTCCTCAGGAGGTGATAGAGCGCGCCGCGGCTGAACGGGATTCCCCCTACGATGCTGCCAGAGGCAGAGATCCAGCGTTTTGAGCGGATGCCCCTTGCATCGAGCCAGCCTTCGAGCGCGTGCACCGAGCCGAGCTTGAGATATTGACGAAAGATCAGGCGTACCGTTTCGGCCTCTTCCTCGTTCAGGGCCAAGATACGTGACTTGTCTTTAGGCAGGTCATAGCCCAGCGGAAGAATGCCGCCCATCCACATGCCCTTGGCCTTGGAGGCGGCGATCTTGTCGCGAATGCGCTCGCCGGTCACTTCGCGCTCGAACTGGGCGAAAGACAGCAGGACGTTCAAGGTGAGGCGGCCCATGCTGCTCGTGGTGTTGAAGCTCTGGGTCACGCTGACAAAGCTGACCTCGTGCTTGTCAAACAGCTCGACCATGCGCGCGAAGTCGGCGAGCGAGCGGGTGAGGCGGTCTATCTTGTAGACCACCACGACATCGACCTTGCCCGCCGCAATGTCGGAGAGGAGGTGTTGGAGAGCGGGGCGATCCATACTCCCGCCTGAATAGCCGCCGTCGTCGTAGCGCGTGGGAATCATGCGCCAGCCTTCATGTGTCTGGCTTGCTACATAAGCTTCGCTTGCTTCGCGTTGCGCATCGAGGCTGTTGAATTCCTGATCGAGGCCTTCATCGCTCGATTTGCGAGTATAGAGCGCGCAGCGGAACACCTTGCGCTTCATATTCATGGCTTGCCGCCGCGCAGGCCGAAGAACCTCGGTCCGTTCCAGCGCGTTCCTGTGATTGCAGATGCAACGGCGCTGAGGCTGGGATAGGTCTCGCCTTCCCAGTCGAACCCTCCTTCGAGGACTTCGATCTCGTAGGTCTTGCCCTGCCATTCGCGGGTAAGTGTTGTTCCCACAGCAAGGTCGATGTTGCCTGCTTCGATCATTGTCTTGCGCTTCAACTTGCGTCTCATTGAGGCATCGATCCCACCATAGGTCCGTGCCTGTAGTCGCCAGCCCAGGACAAGCCGCATCAGGTCAACCGAGCGCAGCGATGGGGGCGTTCCGAAATGCTGTGCCCACAATGCCCGCAGCTGATCGAGGTCCATAATCTCGATGGCAGCGAGCGTCTCGACAAGTCGGGCGCCGCGGTTTTGGATTGGCGATGACGCAGACCGCTGCAGCTCGCGGGATGCTGGTGTGTATTGCATCAAGAAGTCTCCCCGGTTGGATGGCCCTACCAAGGAGGCCCGCGCGAGGCGGGCTTGAGGCGACACAAGCGTCACAACAGACCAATATCCAGTATATTCTGCGTCGACAGCGGAAAAATCACGGCAGGCGATAGTGGTTGGTCCGACCGAGATGGCAGCGCACAGGCGGCTTGCGACCAGTCGCAGGGCTCCAAAAGGCACTTGCGGCGAACAGGTCGTGACAGGACTCTTAGCGGCATGGCTTCAAACCACAAACGCAATGTCCACGGCATGCATGGTGCGCTCCGCTGCGAGGCAATAACGCTAGGTGGAGACGCTTGCCGCTCGCCTGCAGTGAAAGGCAAGAAGCGTTGTCATGTTCACGGTGGTCTCGGCTCGAAGGACAAGTCCTTTGGCCGCCAGTTCGGTGATTATGCGAAGGCTGCGCTTGCGCGCGAGAAGCAGATCAACGCCCAGATCAAGAAGCTCGACAAGGTCATCAGAAAGATGGAGCGGGACGATGCCGCAGTCTGTTATGTCGATGAGTTGATGGGAGTGAGGCGGGGACTGCTGAAGATCCCGCAGCAGACGCAGGTCGAGCTCACCGCATCGCACAGCTCCTCGTCTGAAGATCGCGCCGCCGAAAGCGACGATGCCGCGAAGCTTGGCCATGCCGTTCGCCGTTCGCCTGCGCGGTATCGCACGCATGAGATAATCCACACTCGCGCACGAGGGGCAATGCTCGGTCTTGCGGTCGGAGATGCACTGGGAACTACGCTCACTGGCCGCGCCCGTGACAGCTATCGCGTGCTTACCGGTATGCTGGGCGGTGGCCCTCTTGGCCTCAGTCCCGGCGAATGGACCGGCAATACCGCCATGGCCCTGGCGCTCATGGACAGCCTGACCTTCAGGCGCTGTCTCGATGAGATCGATCTCATGGAGCGTTTTGTCGAGTGGCAGGAGGAAGGGGTCTACTCCTGCACTGGAAGTGCGATTGGTATCGGCGAGACTATGCAGGAAGCACTCGCGAGGTATCGCCAGACAGAAGATCCACTTGCAGGGCTGACCCATTCCGAGTTCGTGGATAATGGCAGCCTGGTCCGCCTTGCGCCGGTGGCGATCCGCTACTGGAACGACCCTGTAGCTCTGAGCGACGTCGCGGCGCGGCAGAGCCGAACGACTCACGGTGCGCCAGAGGCGGCTGAAGCATGCGAAGCGTTTGCGCATATCCTGGCCGATGCCATCGGCGGCATGGAGCGCCATAAGGTCTTGCGCAGGCGCTATCTGCACAATCTGCCGTCGGTCGAATTTGTCATGGAGGGCTCGTGGAAGGACAGATCCCGGGGCCAGCTATTAGGCACCAACCACTTCCTCCACACGCTTGAAGCAGCGCTGTGGTGTGTGGAGCGGTCGTCGAGTTTTGAAGAGGCCGTGCTTTGTGCCGCCAATCTGGGCGAGCAGGCGAGTGCAACTGCTGCGGTTGCCGGCCAATTGGCCGGTGCCATTTACGGCGCGTCGGCCATTCCGGGCGACTGGCTCGCCTGTCTCGCATGGCGCGAGCGCATCGCTGAGATGGCCGCCCGGCTGATCGAGCAGAGTCTGACGTCAATGACCACGAGCCAGTGAATCCTGCTGCCAAGACCGTGATGGTTATGTCGGCGCTATCATCGCTGTTCGAAAGGCCGATCGGCTAAAGCAACAGAGTAGCGCGGCGGAGTAACTACGGGCACCCTGACGAGCTTCTAGATCGTGTCGAGCGAGGGCGAATATCGCTCGTGCTCGTGAGCAGAAACATAGGTTGGAGCTATCTCGGTAAGGTAGCTTCGCGCCTCCTGTGGCAGGCCTTTCCCTGCCCTCAGGAGCTTCAGGTTTTGTGCGAAAATCGCACGTAGCCACACCGCCAGCTAGTGGAAGCGGCGCCGACTTTACATATACGGAGTATACTCTACACGAAGGCGTGCCGTTCGACTTCAAGGGGATATGGAATGCCCGAGTGCTATCTATGCGGTGCCTATATTACTTCCGGCCAGGGCTTCAGGCGATCGGTCCAGACCGGAAGTTCTACCCGTATTTACGCCACTCGGCATGGCGGAGCTTCATTCGGGGTCTATTCGGGAACACGCACCGTTTGCGCAAAATGTGCCGAATTGCTCGACCGGACCAGTTCGGGAGCGGGCAAACGCCTCTTGCTTTTCTTCCTGGGTTGGCTCCTCTCAGCATTCATTGGTTGGCAGATCCTCACGAGCAGTGCTGACGGCGCAGGTTTGATTATCGGCCTCGCCTTTCTCCTAGGCCTTCCTGTCTTCTTGTTCGGCGGGTTGCTTGAGTACCAGCGCAGGAAGCTCATTGAGGATGAGGTATTTGCAGACCCGCAAGCGCGATCAGGGCCAGACGAGAGCGCACGTCGTCCCGGCGAGACTGTGGAGGCCTGGACTGAACGGTGCCGGCCGAACATGGACCCTGGCGGGCGCCGCCTGTGGGATGCCTATGCGAAGCACTGTCCGCCCAGGGTTGGCCAATCCATGGCTGACTGGATCAAGAACTGGCCTGACTGGAATCCTGATTGGGATCCGATCAAAGAAGTAGCAGGTGAGCGCTTCAACGAAGGCGATACCCTGACGTCGTGGGCGGAGCGCATCGCCAGGAGCTTCAGTAGAGCTACCGGGAAAGACTTCGAGTTTCTGCAAGATGCCCTCCTCTCAATGGCGTTTTACGCCAAGCCGAAGGTTGGCGAGACCTATGATGCCTTCGAAGCTCGTTCAAAGGCGCGCATCGCACAGCTTCAGGCCTCGCTGGAAGCCACGGCTTCCTCATCAGCCATCCGCGCGGACGAGACGCCCTCACAATGGATCGAGCGTGTCATACTCTTGCTTACTATGATTGAGCCTGGGGTGAGCCTCGACGATCTGATTCCGACCTTCACTCGCTGGGCAAGCACCTATCCGCCGATGCAGGGAGAAACCGCGAATTCTTGGCAAGAACGGATTCAGCGGAACCTCGCCGAAGCTGCTAAAGATTCCAGGTGATTTGCGCCGGCGCTCCGGCGAGCAAACGCGGAAGGCGATGCGTCGCAAACCGTGCAACGGGCGGGCTACGGTTCATGGATTGATTTTTGATTTTAGTCTGACGGCTGATTTTTGGCCTGCAGCGAGCAGATTTCTTTGGCGCAAAACAGGTCGTGACAACACTGAAAGGGTCGGGTTCCAAAAAGAGGAGAGTCCCGATGACCCAGAATGAAGTGGATCTGACCGACGAGAGTGCAATCAGATCGCAAATGCATGATGCCCCCGGCGGCCTGCCGCCCCTTGCCGAGATGCAGTGCGATACCCGCGACGAGGAATGGGAAGAGGACCCGCCCCGGCGCAAGTCGGACAGGCAAGAGGAAGATGCCGATGAAGAGGAGGGGGCGCCCAACTTTGATGAGATCAAGTTCCGCCATCTGCGACTGCTCGAGAAGCTTATTGCCCTGACGCACCCGCTTGCCTGCGAGTACCTGAGGACCGCGCTGGAAGTGTCGGCTGATGCTCCGGGGCGAGAGCGGGTGATCAATACCGGTTGCAAGCTGGTTGGCTCGACCAACCAGCTCGTCGGCACTTCCTGCCGTCTGCGCGAAGGCTGAGCCATGGCTAGCGATCATGTCCGCAATGTAGGTCCGATGCAGCGAGCGCGGCGATGCCAGCGGATCAAGCGCAACGGCGAACGCTGTCGCGCGCCTGCGATCACGGGCCGCGGGCTATGTCGCAGCCATGGGGGCAAGGCCGGCGCCCCCAAAGGCAACCGCAACGCGCTCAAGCATGGGCTCTACACAGGCGCGGCACGCGAGCGGGACCGCAGGGCGCGAGCGCTGCTCAGGCAGATCCGGGAGGTGCTTGAAGCACTGGAAGAGGAGATGCAGGGCATAAGACCGGAATAATCTTCAGCCTTTCCAGACAGTCGTTGACTGCCTGCGATTAGTATGCGGACAGACTGGACGATGAGAACCAGCACAAGCCATCCGCTCCAGATCGCCGCCATCGAGCCTGCAGAAGAGCATGGCCTTGTCGGCCTGACCTTCTGCCCGGGCAAGGTCCAGCAAGGCGCCATGACCGGTTCATGGAACCGCGATCTTGGCATGGATCTCGATGCCATCTGCGCATGGAATGCCAGCGTGGTGGTCACGCTGGTCGAAGAGCATGAGCTGGCTCAGCTCCAGGTGCCGCAGCTGGGTTCAGAAGTGCTGGCCCGCCATATGGACTGGTATCACCTGCCGATTGCAGACCGCTCCATCCCCGATGCAGCCTTTGAGGATGCATGGAAGAGCGCCGGGCCCGCTCTGCGTCAGCGCCTGCGATCAGGCGCCAATGTGCTGGTCCACTGCATGGGCGGGCTCGGCCGGGCCGGGACCATTGCCTCGCGGCTGCTGGTCGAACTGGGCTGGAACCCGGCCGAGGCAGTAGGCCAAGTCCGTCAGGTCCGCCCCGGGGCCATCGAGACGCAGGGTCAGACGGATTACGTGCTTTCCCTTGAGGATGTTCCTCTGGCTGCTCCGGACACTTCGCTGGATGCCATCCGGACCCGTGCCATGGGCGCAATGCTCGGTCTTGCTGTCGGCGACGCACTGGGAACCACGCTCGAGTTCCATCCCCGGGACAGCTATCCCCGGCTGATGGACATGGTAGGTGGCGGTCCTTTCGGGCTGGAGCCCGGGGTCTGGACCGATGATACCTCCATGGCCCTTGCTCTGGCAGAGAGCCTTGCTGATTGCGGCGGCCTCGATGAGGCCGATCTGATGCAGCGCTTGGTCCGCTGGCATGAGCTGGGCGAGTATTCCCCGACCGGCAGCTGCTTCGATATCGGGATCACCGTGCGGCAGGCCCTCGCGCGCTTCAAGGCGAGTGGTAATCCCCAATCGGGTTCAACCGATCCGCTCAGTGCAGGCAATGGCAGCCTGATGCGCCTTGCCCCTGTCGCGATCCGCTACTGGAATGACCGGGCAGCCCTGCGCGATGCAGCAGCACGCCAGAGCCGCACTACTCATGGCGCGGTCGAAGCCGTCGATGCCTGTGTCGCCTATGCTGAGCTTCTCGCCGATGCCATTGCAGGAAAGCCTGCCAGCGAGGTGCTGCAGGCCAGAAGTGACGATCTTGCCGGCAATATTGCGTCTATCCTTGCCGGATCGTGGCGGGGCAAGCATCGCGATACAATCCGTGCGAGCGGCTATGTCGCCCATTCCCTCGAAGCCTCGCTCTGGAGCATCTCCCGTTCGGGCACTTATGCGGAAGCCGTGCTCACGGCCGCCAATCTGGGCGAGGATGCAGATACCACCGCTGCCATCACCGGCCAGCTGGCAGGTGCGCTCCATGGAGTGGGAGCCATTCCGCCCGACTGGCTCGACCGGCTTGCATGGCGCGACAGGCTCGAGGCTGCAGCGACCCGTCTGTTCGAGGCGAGTATCGAATGAGTACTGCTACCCCTGTTACTGCATGGGAGCAGGCGCTGGCGGCGTTTGAAGCGGCTCGCCTGCGCCATGAGCAGTTCCTTGCCGCTATCCTCGATCCTGCCGTGCGCGCGGCACAGGCGCAGGGCCTTGGGCTAACGCCGCAGCTCAGCGCCCTCGAAGATGAGGGCAACGAGCTGTGTGGTTCCCGCTACGATGCCCTGCACGTACTGGCCGCTGCTCCCGCGCCCGATCTTCCTGCCTTGCTGGTCAAGTTGCGGCACGTCTACCAAGAGGCGCTGCGCCATGAGGATTCCCATGGCATGGCAGGCGCTATCCTGGCCGATCTCGAACGGCTCTTGAGCTAGGTCAGCAGCAGCTCATGCGGATCGACCTTGAGCACCTGTGCCAGCTTCTCGACCATGTCGAGCGAGGGGGAGTAACGTTTGCGCTCGAGAGAACTGACATAGGTGCGGTCGATCCCGGCGAGGTCAGCCAGTGCCTCCTGCGAAAGCCCTCGCTCGGTCCTTAACCGGCGCAAATTCTGAGCAAAGATCTCCCGGAGCCGCATGGCGATCATGTGGCAGGGGCAGCGACTTTACATCCACGGAGTATACTCTACATTTGAACGTGGACTTGTTGGGGGTGATGATGGACGAACCGGACAACGCAACGCAGTTGCGTCGAGTAAAAACGCTGCTGTGCTTCGCACTCGGATTATGTGGGGTTCTTATCCTGGTGTTGCTCGTGATGATCGCACAATTGCGGAACATCAGCGACGCAGGCGCCTCAGATGACGTCTACACAGACCAATCCGAGCCAGTCGAAGCGGAACTGCCTATCATAGAAGAGCCGATAATAGACGAGGCAGTCCCTAACGTTCCAGACGTAGTGTCAGGCAGCACGATCTTTGATACCTCCGCGAACCTTGCACACGAGGCGTATTACGCACCGGAAGGTCGCTGCTATGTCTTGTTCGCGAAAAGTACAGGCCAACTCTTGCGTGCTATCGAAGACGACTTGGGTCGTCGCGTGGAAAGCCACGAAGCATTCCCGGATGGAATGATTGTCAATTTTCAAGGTGGTGCAAGGATTGCGGTCTGGATGCGGGGAATTGACTGCAAGGATCCCCAATACGATCCGTTTGATCGCGGTTCTGGCGTTTCGCAGTGAGCTGAAATGCCAGAACCGTTGAGGAGGCCCGCAACCTGACTGCAGCCGCCGACATAGCGGTCGTTCGAAGCCATGCCTGGGATCCCTGAAAGCTGCCATCGGTTCAGCCTGACTGATCGACCGGCTTCAGATGCTAGAATTCTCGACGTGGAGGGCTTGAATGTTGTGGCGAGCAGACAGGTGAGTGATTGCGCCGACATGTGCCCAACCCGCGCGTGGGATCGCTCTACATGATCCGTTTCGCCGCGCCGGAATTCACGTCCCTCTGTCCTGTGACCGGCCGGCCCGATTTCGCGCATCTGGTGATCGATTATGCACCGGGGGAAACCATCGTCGAATCGAAGAGCCTCAAGCTGTTCCTCGGCTCCTTCCGCAACCATGCCGGTTTTCACGAAGATGTGACCGTGGGCATAGGCCAGCGGCTGGTGGAAGAGATGAAGCCGGTGTCGCTGCGCATCGGCGGCTATTGGTATCCGCGCGGCGGCATTCTCATCGACGTCTTCTGGCAGACCGGCGCGGCACCTGAAGGGCTGTGGGTGCCCGATCAGGGTGTGGCATCCTATCGCGGGCGGGGCTAGGCCAACCTAGGCTGAAGCCGCCGCCTGCCGCGCCCAGTTGACGATGGCGCTGGCGGGCATGGCCCCCGATTGTCGGACGATTTCGCGCCCCTTGCGGATCAGGACCATCGTCGGGATGGACTGAATGCCATAACCGGCCGCCAATGCCTGCTCCGCCTCCGTATCCAGCTTGCCCAGTCACATTGCCGGTTCCAGCTGGTCCGCCGCCGTATGGAAGGCAGGCACCATCTGGCGGCACGGGCCGCACCAGCTCGCCCAGAAATCCACCAGCAGGGGAATATCGCTGCGCGCAGCATGGGCATCGAAATTCGCGGCGGTCAGCGTTACCAGCGTGCTCGTGAACAGCGCGCCGGGGCACTTCCCGCATTTGCCGCCCGCACCCAGTTTCTCACACGGAACCCGGTTGAGCGCGCTGCAATTGGGACAGGCAATAATCATCGCATCGGACATGGGATCACCTCTTTGTCCGAAGAGAGGAAGCGCGTTCCGGATGGAAAGAGAAGGAATGGCAGAGCGCGTAGTTTCATCCTTGGCGCCGCGTCGGAAGCGCGAGAATGCCGCAAAGACTGGCCGATAATCCCCACCATGTCGTAAGAGGATTGCGTCTGGAGGGGCACGCCGCCATGAATCACGCGATTGCAGAAGCGCACGACTTTCTTCCTGCAGAGCCGCTGGGCGGTGATCTGCCTGCCATGCGGCCGGCTCATGCTGTTCCGTTCTGGTTGGCTAACCTTGCGGTATGGGTGTTCATTTCCCTTCTGGGCGTTTCAACCCGCACGTTGTTTTTCGGAAATTTCACCGATGCGCTGGTGGTGACGCTGGCGCTCGACGCCATCGGGTTTGCGCTGACAACTCTGGCGCATGAAGTCCTCCGGCGCAGGCCGCGACCTCATTTCCCCGCCATGGGCGTTGTGCTGCTGGTGGTGCTTGCCTCGATCGGTGGCGGCGCAGTGGAGATGCTGGCGGCGGAGGGGCTGCGGGGGCTTTCTTTCTCAACGGGGGAATTCCAGCAAGCCTATGGCGGCAGGATCGTGCCGCTGCTTTACTACATGGCTATCTTCATGGGCTGGGCGCTGGGCTATTTCTGGCTGACGGCTGATGTTGCCGCGCGCACCGAGCAATTGCATCGCAGCGAAGCGCAGTCAGCGGCGACCCGCGCGGAATTGCAGCAATTGAAAGTGCAACTCGATCCGCATTTCCTCTTCAACGCACTCAATACGCTGACCGCCGAAATTCCCGAACGCCCCGATGTGGCGCTGGAAATGGTGCACGGTATTTCCGCCTATATGCGCTATTGCCTTGATCACCGCGACAGGTCGGCCTGCGCACTTGCCAGCGAAATCGAGGCTACAAGGGCCTATCTGCGCATCCAGGAACTACGCTTCGATGCCGCGCTGACCTGTGGAGTGGACCTTGACCCCGAGGCCGCGGATTTTCCGGTGCCGCATCTCATCCTGCAAGGGCTGCTCGAAAATGCCGTTAAACATGGCCTGCGTCCGACGACTGGCGCGCCGCTGCGTATCCATGTTGGCGCGCAACTGCGCAACGGGGTTCTGGAAGTCTTGGTTAGCAATCCGGGGAAATACGCGCCCGGACAGGAAATGTTGGGCGGGCTGGGGCTGATCAATATCAGGCGCCGGCTGGAGCTGCATTATCCGGGCCGCCACCATTTTTCGATTACTCAAGAAGAAGATCGCGTGGTCGCACGCATGATTTTGCAGGGTGCGCCATGTTTCGCGTGATGTTGGTGGATGACGAGCCCCCGGCACGGCGTAGCCTGCGCCGTCTGCTTGGCGCCCATGAGGACATGGATATCGCCGGGGAGGCGGGCAGTTTGGCCGAAGCCCGGTTGCGCCTTCCGGAATTGAAGCCCGATCTGATTTTTCTGGATGTCGAATTGGGCGACGGAAAGGGGCTGGAGATGCTCGGAGCAGAAGCTTCCCAGCCAGAAGTCATCTTCGTCACGGCCTATAGTCGCTATGCCGTGGATGCTTTCGATGTGGCGGCGGCGGATTTTCTAGTGAAGCCGGTCGAACCCCAGCGCCTTTCATTGGCGCTGCAGCGTCTGCGCGAAAGGCGGAGCCTGCAGGCTGCTCCTGAGCCGCGTCTTCGCATCCATTTGCCCGGCCAGCACTTCCACATCCCCCATGATCGCTTGCTTGCCCTGACGGCGGAGGGAGATTTCACTCGTATCGCCCTGTTGGATGGCAAGGACCTTCTGGTCTGCCGTCTGCTTGGCCAGTTCGAGGCAGAACTTTCGGCCCCTTCCTTCCGCCGCCTCAGCCGCTCGCTGATCGTCAACATGGATCAGGTGAGGCGGGTTGAGACCTTGCAAGGTGGCCGCGCCCGCCTGATTCTCGGGGAGCAAGGCCACGCCGTCATGCTCGGCCGCACGGCTTTGCGGCGTTTCAGGGACCAACAGGCCTGATTGTTCGATCGCTTGAATATTATTAGGTGCGCGCGCGGATTCATCGAGCCCTTTGGCAGCTTCATCGACTGCGCGTTGACGGAAATGTAACCAATTCCCTAACCCCTGTGGGCAATAGGAAATCTCCAGTTTTCGGCGGTTTTCTGGACCGATTGGCAATGTTTCAATGAAACCAGATGAGTGAACCCTTCATAGATTTGCTCGGATTTCCGTAAATGTCCGCCTCTGCGCGTGGCGGAGGGCATCGTCTGGACACCTATTCCTGATGCGAGGCTGTGGTGGTGCGCCCGACTGCCCGCTCTATCGCTCGTGTTTATTCCGAACCTCCCTTTCCAAGCGTCCTTGAAGGTGTCGAACATGCTCGCCATTATGAGAGCGAACCCGCTTGCCCAGCGCCCAGGTAGTACATTCTCTCGCCGCGCCCGAATATTGCTCACTTGCACGGCGCTGGTCGCCCTGCCTTGCACCCCGGCGCTTGCCCAATCGCAAGTGACCTTGCCGCAGGCAGGCAGCGTTATTGCGGGGGCAGCGACCATCTCTTCCGGCCATAACGCACTGAGCATTCACCAGAGTTCGGCCAATGCAATCATCAACTGGAACTCCTTCTCCATCGGACAAGGCGGTTCGGTCAGTTTCGAGAATGGCACAGGCGCGACGCTCAACCGCGTAACCGGTTTTTCCCCCTCTTCGATCGACGGCTCGCTCAGCGCGACGGGCAGCATCTATCTGGTCAATCCGAACGGCGTCACCATCGGTTCTACCGGGCGGGTGGTGACAGGCGGCAGCTTCATTGCTTCCACGCAAGACCTTGCGGATTCGGGTTTCATGGCTGGCGGCGATTTGCTCTTTACCGGCCGGAGCGAGGCTGCGGTGATCAATCGGGGCCGGATTGGCGCGTTGGGTGGCGATGTCGCCCTGATCGCCCGTAAGGTGGAGAATTCCGGCACTATCGAGGCGCGGGCCGGGACCGCTGCTCTGGCGGCAGGCTATGAAGTACTGGTCCGCGATGCCGCGCTTTCCGACGGCAAATTTGTGGTGAAGGCCGGCGGCGCGGATACCGAGGCAAAGGCCAGTGGCGCGATCCTTGCCGCCGATGTCGAATTGCGAGCCAATGGCGGCAATATCTATGCGCTGGCCGGCAATACGCAGGGTTTGATCAAGGCCACCGGTATAGCCAGCCGTGGCGGGCGCATTTTCCTGACGGCAAGCGGCGGCGAAGCGAAAGTGGCGGGCCTGCTGGACGCCTCGCGCACCAGCGATACGGGCGGCACGATCGTGATTGAAGGCGATGCCATAGCTCTCGAGGCGGGCGCCACTCTTAACGCATCCGGCGCTATGGGCGGCCTCATTCTCGTCGGTGGCGACTATCAGGGTGGTCAGGACGCATCGGCGAATTTCCTCGACAATGCGGTCCGCGCCGCCACCACCGTCAATGTCGCTGCCGGGGCGCGGCTTTTGGCCGATGGCTCCAGCGGGTCGGGCGGCACGGCGGTGGTCTGGTCGGACGAGGGAACCCGCTTCGCAGGCTCGATCTCCGCCACCGGTTCGGGCGCGGGGGCGAGGGGAGGCTTTGCGGAAGTTTCTGGCAAGCAGGTACTCGATTATACGGGCAGTGCCGATCTGCGCAGCGACGGTGGCAGCTTCGGCACGCTGCTGCTAGATCCTTACAATCTCACGATTTCCAGTGGTTCCAGCAGCAATGTCTCCGGTTTTGCTGCGACCGGCAATAACAGCGTGTTGAACGTCAACACGCTGACCAACGCGCTGGCCACCGCCAATGTGATTGTCACGACTGGCAGCGCCGGCAGCCAGGCTGGAAACATCACCGTAGCTACGCCGATTTCCTGGAGTGCGAACAGCACTCTTACTCTGGCGGCAGCCGGCGATGTGATCATCGCGCGCGACATTACCGCCACAGGGGCAGGAGCCGGGCTGGTTATCACTCATGGTTCCGGCAAGGGTTACAGCCTGACGGACGGCGCCCGCATCAGCCTGTCCGGCGCCTCGGCCAACCTGTCGATCGACGGACAGGCTTATACATTGATACACGATGCCACCCAGCTTCAGAACATCGGCAGCTCCGGCTATTATGCGCTGGCAGGAGACATCGATGCATCGGCTACCGCAGGCTGGAACGACGGCACTGGCTTCGTGCCCATCGAAACTTTCAGCGGCACTTTTGCAGGGCTGGGGCATTTCATTGATCGGCTGACCATCGACCAGTCCGATACAACCGGCTTTATCGGCCTGTTCGGCTCCCTCGAATCCGCGCAGGTGCGTGACCTTACGCTGGCCAATGTCGCTATCCACGTACCCGATGCGCAGCGCGTCGGGGCATTGGTGGGCAGCGCGTGGGAATCCACCCTCAGCAATATTCATGTAACTGGCAGCATCAACGCATATGGGGAAGTCGGCGGCATTTCAGGCTGGCTGGGCTACAGCACGATAACCGGTTCCTCCTCCTCTGCCAGCGTAACGGCTACGCATGAGGAGGCAGGCGGGCTGGTGGGGCGGGCCTATTACGAAGGCGCCATTTCCAATTCCTACGCCACCGGTTCGGTATCCAGTTCAGCACAAGCGGGCGGGTTGATCGGGAGTATTGACGATGCGAGCCCGATCAGCCTGACCAATGTCTATGCCAGCGGGAGCGTGACCGGCACATCGGCCACGGGCGGGCTGATCGGCATAGTGGCCAGTTCCAGCCCCATTTCTGCCGCTATCAGTCTGACCAACGCTTATTGGGATGCGGCCAGTTCCGGCATAGCCGCCGCAATCGGCAGCGCCGATGCGAATAGCGGGATAGACGGATCGGCAGTCGATATCAGCGGAGTTTCCCGTTCGCAGGCGAGCTATACCGGCTTCGACTTCACCGGGACCTGGGTGATGATCGATGGCGACACGCGCCCGATGCTGCGGAACGAACATTCCAGTGTGATCGCCACCGATGCGGCCTTGCAACTGATTTCGATGGATCTTGGCGGAACTTATCGGTTGGGCACCGATTTGGACCTGACTGGCGCCTTCACCGCAAATGGCAACGGCTCGTATAGCGGCATCTGGGGCGCTTCCGGCTTTGTCCCGCTGGGTAACACCACCACTCGCTTCACCGGAACGCTGGATGGGCAGGGGCATACGATCACCGGCCTTACCATCAATCGTGCCTCCACCAGCTATGTCGGCCTGTTTGGCTTTACCAACGGCGCCAATATCCGCGATCTGGGGCTGGTCGGTGGTGAGATCCGGGGGCTTTCCTATGTCGGTGGGCTTGCGGGCAGTACCATGGGCGGGACGATCAGCAACGTCTATAATACTGGAGATGTGACTGCGGCCATCACCGGTGCCGGGCTGGTCTACGCCTTTGCCGGCGGGCTGATCGGTTCCAACCAATCGAGCGCGATCAAATCATCCTACGCCACCGGGATGATCACTGCGAGCGGTGCCGATGTGGGCGGTCTGGTGGGCAGCAATGCGACAGCCGCCAGCATCACGGACAGCTACGCCACGGGTGCCGTATCCACCAGCGCCAGCTTCGCCGTGGGCGGTCTCGCCGGGATCAATGCCGGGACGATCAGCGGTTCCCATGCCACGGGTAGGGTGACCGGCGGCGGCGCCGTGATCGGCGGTATTGGCGGCCTTGTCGGCACCAATGCCAATGGAGGTACGATCACGCTCAGCTATGCCACTGGGGCCGTCACCGGTTCTGCCAGCGTAGGGGGGCTCGTCGGCAACAATAGCTATGGCGATGTCTCCCAATCCTTTGCTACCGGAGCTGTTAACGGCTCGTCCAGTGTGGGCGGACTGATCGGCACGAATTCTCTGAATTCGACCTATGCCACTTCCGTCACCAACAATTACGCGACCGGATCGGTAACGGGCTCGTCCAGTCTCGGCGGTCTGATCGGCACGAATTACATCAATTCCGGCGCGACCGGCGGGGTGGCAAACAATTACGCCTCCGGCAAGGTCAACGGCACTTCCTCGGCAGGCGGTCTGATCGGCAGCAATTCCGACCTCGTCGGCGGTGCGGTAAAGGCCAATTTCTGGAACAAGACCACCAGCGGAAAAACCTCCGGGATCGGCGCCGGCACGGCCGGCAACGCCACCGGGCTGACAACATCCGAGATGATGAATCTCGATCCCTTCACCGAGGCCGGCTGGAGCATAGACGACGAAGGGGGAACATCGTCGCTCTGGCGCATATATGAAGGCAACACCGCCCCATTGCTGCGCGGCTTCATGACCGGCCTCACCATTACCGGCGGCGACGGCACGAAATCCTATGACGCAACCACGACCTCCAGCGATGTCGGCACGTTGGTCTACGATCCGGCAGGCCACGATCCGACGCTGATCCTGGGTACGGCGACCTACATTGCTTCTGGCGCGAATGCCGGCAGCTATTCAGGCGCTGACCTCGTCCTGTCGGGCCTCTATTCCGGTCAGCTCGGCTATGACATCAGCTTGAACGCCGGGACGCTCACCATCGATCCCGCATCCTTGACGATAACTGCGGATGCCAAGTCGATGACCTATGGCGACGCCACTCCTGACCTGACATACACGCTGACCAGCGGCCAGCTTTACGGCAACGACACACTCTCTGGCACGCTCGCCAGCAGCGTGAACTCGTCTTCCGATGTCGGCGATTATGCCATCACTAAAGGCACACTGGCGGCCTCCTCCAATTATGCGATCACTTATGCTGGCGCGAATGTGAAGGTCACGCCTGCGACGCTGATTGTGACGGCTGGCGATGCGAGCATGGTCTATGGCGATGCGGTACCGGGCATTGGCTATTCGGTTTCGGGGTGGAAGAACGGCCAGACCGATACGCTGCTCTCTGGCGTCCTGACATCGACGGATGCCACCTCCGCTTCGGATGTCGGCACGGGCTATACCACCAGCGCCTCAGGAGGTGTGCTCTCCGGTGCGGCTAGCGGGAACTACGTCTTCTCCTATGTCGACGGCGCCTTGAGCGTCACGCCTGCGACGCTGATTGTGACGGCTGGCGATGCGAGCATGGTCTATGGCGATGCGGTACCGGGCATTGGCTATTCGGTTTCGGGGTGGAAGAACGGCCAGACCGATGCGCTGCTCTCTGGCGTCCTGACATCGACGGATGCCACCTCCGCTTCGGATGTCGGCACGGGCTATACCACCAGCGCCTCAGGAGGTGTGCTCTCCGGTGCGGCTAGCGGGAACTACGTCTTCTCCTATGTCGACGGCGCCTTTGCCGTTCTGCCGCGCGCCACTCCAGAAGTTCCCGATCCGGTGGCGGGGCCATTTCTGGAGAGCAGGTTGCGGGATGAGTGGGTGATCGCCCGCCATGCTTCGCGCACGTTGAAACTCCTGCTTCCCGATGACTTGGCCACGCCGGGGAACATTGTGTTTCGCGGCGGCTGCACCGCCCAATTTTGGAGTGCCTGCGCATTCCGTCCCCATCCAGACAACCTGCCTCGCGGCGGATCGATCAGGGTTTCAGTTGAGCCATGACCATGCCTGTTTTCCCTAAATCCGCTGTGCTGTCTTTGACGCGGGTTCCTCGGCTGACGGTTGCGCTCTTGCTCTGCGCCAGTACCAGTGCTGCGTTTCTGGCTTCCTCCGCACAGGCGCAGGTGATCGAACGCAATCTGCCGCCGCCAGCCCAGGGTGATGGCGGTGTAGTGCTGGCGCCGGAACAGCTTGGTGCGAGCAGGGATGCAACGCCGCTGGGCGTCACTGTCAGCGGCATTCGCCTGATCGGGCCCAAGGAACAGGTGGAGGCAAGCCCTCCCACCGGTGTGACCATTAGTGCCATCGGTGCCATGTCGGCAGAACGCGTGGCCGGCCCGCTTTCCAATTATATCGGCCAGCCTCTCAGCGCGAAGTTGATCGGTGACATGCAGGCGGCAATTGCCCGGGTCTATCGCGAGGCGGGCTATCCTTTCGTGGCCATCACGTTGCCGGTGCAGGAAGTGACGAGCGGCGTGGTGCAATTGCAGGTCAGTGAATTCCGCTATGGCAAGGTAACCACCAATGGCGCGAAAGCCGGCAGCGAGGACGGTGTGCTCTCCCAGGTTCGCACCGCGGATGGCGGGCGGATTAGGGCCGATCTACTGGAGGAAGATCTCGATTGGCTCAACCGCTATCCCTACCGTTCCGTGCAGGGTGTGTTCTCGCCCGGCGATCAGGCCGGGGAGACGGCGCTGACGCTGGAAGTGGCGCCGCGCAAACCTTGGGAAATCTTCGCCGGTTGGTCTAATACCGGCACGGGCGCAACCGGCCGCCAGCGTTATTTCGCGGGCTTTGGGGCGGGGATGCCGAGCCTTGGCAACAGCTTTCTTTCTTATCAGGCAACCGGCAGCGACGATTTCTGGTCGGCTCCCGGAAGCATCGCTAGCGGAGCGTCTTCACCCCGCTATTTCAGCCAGGCTGCACGCCTAGTGATGCCGCTGGCTGCGCGCCAGAGCCTTGAGATTGCGCCCAACTATGTGGCAACGCGGCAGAATGGCGATCCGGCGACTTTTGCCTTCACGAATGAGGTTCTGGAAATTCCGGTAATCTATCGGACTGCGCTCTCAAATATTCTACCGGGCACTTATCTGGGCGATCTGATGATCGGTGCAGTCGGCCGCCACGTTTCGCGCAGGAGCTATTTTGACGGCACCGATATCGGCGGGGCCAATGCCGACCAGTTCGAGCTTGTGTTCGGCTGGGCGATGAACCGTGCCGATGCGCATGGGCGCACTACGGTGCTGGCGCGGGTGGTGGGAAATCCCGGCGGCGTTCTGGGCGGCAATAGCGCGGCGAACTGGAATGCCTATAGCTCGGGGCGTGTGGATCGAGCCAATTACGCCTATGCCACGCTTGACCTTGGGCGGTTGACGCGCCTGCCGGGCGGCCTTGCCTATGTGACGCAGTTCAGCGGATTGCTGGGCACCCGCACCTTGCCCGATACCAGTCAACTGGCAATTGGGGGCATGTCCGCCACGCGCGGCTATGTGTTGGAAGATGCCAGTGTGGATCGGGGTTTTTACTGGCGCAACGAGGTATGCCTGCCCAGTTTCTCTCTGTTCGGCAGGAATATGGCGGGTGGCTTCAAGGATGATCTGTCTCCCTACGGTTTTCTCGATCTCGGGTTTGGTTACAATTACGGCTATGATGGCCTGCTTGGCCATGTCGAGGCCGAGAAGAGCAGTCTCGCCGGGATAGGCGCCGGGCTGGACTATCGGCATGGCAGCCATGTCCAGGCCAGCCTCGCTGCCGGGCACGCCCTGTCTTCCGCGCGCGAAACCCGGGCGGGAGACTGGACCGTACAGGCCCGGCTGTTCCTTTCTTATTGAGCTCAATCGCCATTCTCGGATGACCGTAGCTCCTCAAGCTAAGGCGGTACTGTTCCCGGATATCGGCCGGCACTCTCATGTCCGTTCGTTCCCGGTGGCTGATTGTGACGTGCCCCCCTGATTTTCCTCCAAGCCTGATTAGAGTCCGGCCCATTGGAAGGACGGACAGATGAAGCGAACGAGGTTTTCGGAAGAGCAGATCATTGGCGTGTTGAAGGAAGCCGAGGCGGGTGTGAAGACCGCTGACCTGCCTCGGCGGCATGGTGTGTCGGAAGCGACGATCTACAACTGGAAGGCCAAGTATGGCGGGCTCGAGGTTTCGGACGCAAAGCGGTTGCGGGCGCTCGAGGACGAGAACGCCAAGCTCAAGCGGCTGCTGGCGGAAGCTATGCCGGACAACGCCGGCCTGAAGGATCTTCTCGCAAAAATTGGTGACGCCCGCTGCCAAGCGAGAGGCGGTCGCGCGTCTCCGGGCCTTCCTGGGGATGAGCGAGCGGCGGGCGTGTCGTGTCATAGGCGCTGACCGGAAGAGCATGCGCTACCGGTCGCAGCGGGATGACGATACCGAGCTGGTCCAGCGTGCGCTTGGCGGGCAGGTGCGACTGCTCAACGATCCGGATGATCTCGAGCTTCTCGGATGCGGGATACCTCATTCTTCGTCGCCCCCATCCGCGATCATGCTTTTTTCAGCAGGCGGTTTTCCAGCGTCAGATCGGCCACACATTCCTTGAGGGCACGGGCTTAGCGGCGCAGGTCCTGCACTTCGCCTGTGGTCGCAGCGCGGGCGGTGTCGCCCGCCAGGCGCCGCTTGCCCGCTTCCATGAACTCTTTCGACCAGGTGTAATACAGGCTCTGTGCGATGCCTTCCTTGCGGCACAGCTCGGCAATGCTGTCCTCGCCTCGCAGGCCTTCCAACACGATGCGGATCTTGTCCTCGGCCGAGAAGTGGCGACGGGTCTGGCGCAGTATGTCCTTCACCACCTGCTCTGCAGGGGCCTTCGTCGGCGATTTTGCATTGGAGGATCTGGGCTTCATCTTCGTTCCTTCGTCACTGCGACGAAGCCCAGATCCTCCTTAAACCACAACCTCAAATCTGTGCCATTGGCGCTGACGGCGGACAACTGGGTCAACCGCGCGCTATTTCTTGCGACCGGTGGAAAGGTCGGGCCAACGGTGCGGCTGTCGGTCTATCGGGTGAATTGACGCCGCCGCAATCGAGCAGTCGACCAGGCGGCGAAGGGCGACTGGTTGCCCACTCGTTCCGTGTGAACGATTATGATCGTACTGGACCGATCCCTCTTCCGATGGCTATCGGCTCGCGCATGAGTGTTATCGCAACGATCATGAATTCGGCCACTGGCCAGCCGATCCAGAAAATGACCTTCGGCCGGATGCCGAAGCCATGGATCAGTTTCAATCTCGCCACAGGTGAGCTGGTAACAGCTGATCGCGTACACGTCGGCAAGCCTGCACCCGGGAAGTTCATCGCGCCTGTTGAAGTCTGGGTCACGCTTAAAAGCTGATGTTCTCCGTTCACGGCCAGGCCAGTGACATACTCATCGTAGGCGGTTCGCTGGCCGGCCTCATGGCTGGGCTCGCGCTGTCCCGGCACGGACTGTCAGTCACGCTGCTCGAGCGCTCGAACGATACCGACCGGACGGGAGCAGCTTTGCAGGTCGGTCATGGACTGCTCGAGCAATTGACCGGGCGGCGTCACGCGGCAGCCACTCTAGCTACCGGCATTCAGGCATGGCAGTCCGTCTATCGCGGATTGCGGATCGCGGCTGAAGAAGCTGGAATCCAGATTCTGCAGAATGCCCGGGTTGAACTGGTCGGTCAGGATGACGGGCATGTCTGGGCGCTGACTTCCGACAATCGGCGGTTCGAAGGGTCAGTGATGGTCGGCGCGGATGGCTATCAGAGCGTCGTTCGGCGGCAAATGTGCCCCGAACGCCCCGATGCCGTTTTCGCACATTATCTCGCCTGGGTGGGCTTTGCGGAAGAATCAGCGCTCTCCGTTCGCTTTCCGCCGCACCTCGAGTTTCTGGAGGCAGGTCCCTACCTGCTGCTCGGCTTCCCCCTGACCGCCGCTGACGGCGGTGTCGAGCGTGGGCGCCGGCGAATTGGCTGGGGCTGGTATGACGCCGGTCACAACGACATTCTGCGGGAGACCGGCGCTGTCGAAGGCACACTTGTGCGGCATTCGCTTCGCCCGGCCAATATGCCGGATGCCTTGTTCGAGGAACTGGCGCTCCTGGCCCTGTGTCACTGGCCCTCTCCCTGGCGCGAGGCGATCCTGGAATGCATCGCGCGCAAGGCCGTGCTGGGGACGCCGGTCGTGGAATATGTGCCTGATCGCCTTGCTTCCGGACGGATGTGTCTGGTCGGCGATGCGGCCCATGTCTGCACCCCCATGACAGGGAATGGCTTTGCGACCGCCGCTGAAGACGCAATGGCCCTGGCCCGGTTTCTTGATGGTGCGGCATTACGGACCGACCCGGTTGCGGCATTGCGATCTTATGAAGTTTCCAGACTGCCAGATGTGCGCAGGCTGGGGCTGTCAGGGCAGCGGATCAGTCAGGACTTTGTCCAAGCGGCTCGCAGGCCTTGAATGCCTTGAAATTCGGCCGCGATGTTGTCGTTTCCCGCCGCTTTTCGTCTGTCCGCTTGCTGCGGTACATCCAGGTTGGAGAGGTAATCACCCGTCTTGCGTTGAAAGAGAGTTCGGAGAATGGGACGCCAATGAAGAAAAGGCGCCGGTATCTCACTGCGACTATGCCTGACGGCTATGTGAAGACCATCGGGCCGACGTCTGACCGCTTCACCCACTACTGGCGAATTGTGGCCGAGCTCGAAAACGGTAAGACAGAAGTGTTTTGGGGACATACTCGTTCGCTTGCCGAGGCTCGCCGCAAACGTGTGCCAGCCGAAGAAGCTGCTCGGACGCGTGGATGGAAGAGCTTCGCCTTCGAAATCGCGGAGCTTGTCGAAACCCTCGACTGACGCGCTCGCCAACAAAACCGTCGTTGACGGTGCCTGATCAGGTCGTCGGAACCTGTCCTAGGGTCGTCCGCGGGCGGCATAGCGCCGCCGCCGTTCTTTAGCTCTGCGGCGATTGGCTCGAAGTCTTCATGTTCCCCGATGGATGAACTCCGCCGAACGTGCATAGGCGTAGCTATGCTTGATGCTGGCATAGTTTTGCCGGATGCCCTGCGGGAGCAGCGAGAGGAAGGTCACCATCGCCAGGCCGATGTTTGAGGCGAGCCGGACATCGAGGAAGCGGCTCGACGGTGTTCTCAGGGGTACGGCGCCTTAATCTCCTTGGGCCAGCAGAAAGGCACTGTCCGTCTTGCTGTTGGCGCCGGTTCAATTCCGGGATTGGCTGAACTTGGTCAAATTTCAGGATGACAGCGCCGTTTCAGGGCTAAGGTTTCACTGGCTGTGGCTAAGCGTGAAGCGGTAGCCGACGCCTCGCAGCGTTCTGATGGGTCCGTTTTCAGCGTCCCAGCCGAATTTGTCGCGGATGCGGCTGATATAGACGTCCACGACGTTGGTCATGGGGTCTGCGTCATAACCCCAGATCTTGTTGAGTATGCGTGAGCGGCTGAGCAGCTTGCCGGCATTTTCCGCGAAGAGTTGCACGATCTGGAACTCCTTGGCGGTAAGCTCGATCTCCTTGCCGGCCAGATGGACGGTATGGGATTCCCGGTCGATCAGCAGGTCGCCCAGCGAAAGCCGTGCATCGGCTTCCTCATTCAGACCGCGATAGCGCCGGACGAGAGCTTCCACCCGTGCGAGAAGCTCGTCGAAGTCGAAAGGCTTGACCAGATAATCGTCCGCACCACCGCGCAGGCTTTGCACCTTGTCACCTATCCCGTCGCGGGCGGTAAGCATCATGATCGGCGTCTGGTCGCCCCGTTCGCGCAGCAAGCGGCAGGCAGTCTGGCCATCCATGACTGGCATCATCAGATCGAGGATGATGAGATCGAAATCGGTTTCCTGTGCCAGGGCGAGCGCCTGTTCGCCATTGGCGGCAGTCTCGACCAAATAATTCTCCGCAATCAGGCCTTCGCGGATGAAGTCCCGCACGCGTTCGGCATCGTCAACGACCAGCAGATTGTACATTCTCGACACTTTCCGAACCGGGCAGGCGCGCGGGCAGGTCGCGCACTGATTGAAGAGTAATCGTGGCCTCGAACCCTTGGCCAAATTGTGAACGCAGCACGGCCTTTCCTCCATGAGCTTCCGCCAGTGCCTTCACGATGGACAGGCCCAGACCCGATCCGTCGCTATTGCCGCGCCCGCGCTGGAAGCGGGAGAACAGGCGGGCGAGCGTTTCCTCGTCCACTCCGGGGCCATCGTCCCGCACGGCGAGGATCGCCTTGCCTTCATTATCGAGGTCGAGGGTCAATTCGATGCTCACGCCTGGTTGCGTATGGCGCAAGGCGTTGTCGAGCAGGGCGGCGACAATCTGGCGCAACCTGTCGCGATCCGCATCGACCACCACGCCCGGAGCCAGCGATTGCCGGCAAGTGCCGTTCTTGGCGGCAATGATCGGGTCGAAATCGGTGGCGACTTCGGCGGCAAGCTGCCCGAGGTCCAGCCTTTCCCGATGCAGTTCCAGCCCCCCGGCTTCTGCCTTGGCCAGCAGGAACAGATCGTTGACCAGTCGGCCCAGATGACGGGTCTGGGCAAGTATCCGTTCGAGTGCGGCGGGCGGGACATGGCCGCTATTGCACAGGGCCCGCTGCGCCACCTGTGTCTCGCCCCTGATGATCGCGATCGGCGTGCGTAGTTCATGGCTGATCTCGGCGATGAATTCGCGCCGTTTGCGGTCCTGATCTTCCAGTTCGTGGTGGACGCGGGCGAGTTCGGCGGTTCGCTCGCTTACGGCCCTTTCCAACCCGCTGGAGATGTTCCTCAATTCCGCCTGCTGGGCTTGCAGGCGGTCGGTCATGACGTTGAACGCTCCGGCAAGCCTGGCCAGCTCGTCATGGCCGTGCATCGCGATCTTCTCAGGCTGTGCACCTTCCTGCCCGACGCTGCGCACCCCATCCTCCAATGCCTTGAGGCCGGGGGAAAGGCGCGTGAGCACGAGCATGAGAGAAAGCCCGGCGAACATCGCGCTGAGGAAGAAGCCGATCACGCCAACCAGGGCGAGGCTCGTTCGCAAGGCTCCGGCCCGGTCGGTCGCTGCGCGCAATTCGCGATCGCCCAGGCGGATTTCCTCAGTGATCGTGTTCACCAGCACAAAATAGGGTGCGGACAGCCGATCCACTTCCTGCAAGGCAGCGTTGGAGCCGGCATCCTGCCACGACCGGTCAACCGCGCTCACGACCTGTCCGGCGGAGGAGAAGAGCGCCCTGACCGCATTGCCCTGGTGGCCCACCTTGTCGCGCAGGGCATTCTCGCGCTCGTTCTGGACCGGCAGCCTGAGCACCCCCGCCAGTGCGGCGTCATATTCGCTGCGGGCGGAACTCAGGATTTTTTCCTGGGTCGGGCCCTGAACGCGCACTGCCGCATAGGCAGCCCGCTGGAGTTCGTCGGCGGCGACCTGCAGTCTGGAGTAGGCTTGGGTGCGCTGGTGGATGCGGGCGGCCTCTTCTACCACCTGGCCGGCACTGTTGGCGGCCTCCCACGCGACAGCGAGCAGTGCGAGGATGACAAGAAGCGTCCCGGCGACCGTGGCAGTCAGGCGGTTTCGGAGGGTTCTGGTCCAGTGAATTCGAGCTCTCCATGGGGCTGGTTGTGCCTCGCTGAGGCCGGATTTCCCGAATCCCGTTCTCCCATCTCCCTCACGTTCGCGAGAGCTGTAATGAAAACTTAATCTGCCTCTCATCGCTGGTTAATTCGTCCGTTTGGCGCCTTTCATCGTCTCCTGCGCATAAGCTTGGATCAACAAAGCCTGACAAACAACGGGCTGAAACAGGGAGATATGGAATGCGTGACTGGAAAGGTGCGCGTGGCCGCCTCGCGGCGAGGGCCAGCATCCTGGTGCTGGTGCTGACGGGTGTCGGCGGATGGGCAGGCAGTGCGGCGGCGCAAGATGCCGATCCGCAAGCCTCGGGCGAAGCCGGCGAAACCAGCGACATCATCGTCACCGGCTCGCGTCTGCTTCGCCGGGACCTGAGCGCCACCAGTCCGATCGTGACGGTCGGCGACGAATTCCTCGATGCGCAGGCCGGTGGGACGGTGGGCGTCAAGCTGCAGCAATTGCCGCAGCTTACTCCGGGCGCGAACGAGTTGACCGGTAGCGGCCAGCCCACAGGCCGTGCCACGGTGGATCTGCGCGGCCTGGGTGCGAACCGCACACTGGTGCTTGCCGACGGTCGGCGCCTCCAGCCCTCCACGTCGCAGCTGGTTGTCGATCTCAACACGATTCCCGCCGCGCTGGTGGAATCGGTGGAGATCATCACTGGTGGTGCCTCGGCTGTTTATGGCTCGGACGCGATCGCAGGCGTGGTGAACCTCAAGCTGCGCGACGATTTCGAAGGTCTGGAAGTAAGTGGCCAATACAACGTCACGGAAAAGGGCGATGGCGAGGAATATGTCGCCGATGCGCTGTTCGGCTCCAACTTTGCCGATGGCCGCGGCAACGTGGTCTTCGGAGTAGGATATCTCCATCGAGGGGCAGCCTATTTCAACAATCGCGATTTCTATCGCCGCGCCTTTGCGCTGGGCGCGCCGCCCTGGGGATCGGACCTGCTGCCGGAAGGCAATTTCGTCCCCGATGCAGGTAATCTGCCGGATCAGTCGGTACTTAACTCGGTGTTCTCGAATTACGGTGTCGCGGCGGGAACCGTGGCCGCGAGCAATGTCCTGAGCTTTAACGCGGATGGCAGCCTCTATTCCCAGTTCGGCGCAGCCAATTACGGCGGGCCGCTGAACGATGCCTATGTCCTGTCGCCCTTTAGCAACGCGATTGCCTATAATCTCGGCACGCTCCAGCTGCTGACTTCTCCGACCGACCGTTATTCGGCGTTCGGCAAGGCCGAGTACGACATTACGGACAATGTGACCGCCTATGTCCAGGCGATGTATACCGACTACAAGTCGACCACCAATTACGGCGCCGGCCTGCAGACACAGGGAACTACGGCGGTGGTGCCGGTGGACAATGCGTTCATACCGGACGATCTGGCGACGATCCTGGCGTCGCGGCCCGATCCGGACGCACCGTTCTCAATGCGCAAGCTGTGGCTGGCCACCGGCACTTCGGTGACCACCTACAACAACTCCGTCTACCAGATCGTCGCCGGTCTGCGCGGGGAGTTCGGGGATTCCCGCTGGCACTGGGACATCTACGGATCGCACGGCAAGACCGAAATTCGTACCACGCAGGAATCGGGCGGGGCCAGCTTCTCGCGGATTCAGGCGCTACTGACGTCGCGCTCGGATGGTGAAGGCAATTATGTCGCGCCCTACATTCCCAGCGGCAATGGCAGCAATGCACTGCTCCCCAACCCTGCTTATGCCAGCGCGGTCAATGATGGCGGACGTTCCTACAAGGCCGGGGACGGTTCCACTCCCTGTCCCAACGGGCTGAACATCTTCGGCAATGGGGCGATCGACCAGAGCTGTCTGGATTTCCTCCAGATTCATCCCAGCAATCTGACCGTCCTCAAGCAGGACGTGGTCGAAGGTACCTTGCAGGGTGAATTGTTCGATCTGCCTGCGGGGCCGGTTTCCCTGCTGGTGGGTGGCGCCTGGCGGCGCAACACCTATGATTACAAGCCCGATCCCGCCGCGACCGACCAGGTGGGCAGCTTCCTGAGCCTGCCGGTCTCGGGCAACACCGAAGCGACCGAAGTCTTCGCCGAGGCTGCGATACCGCTGCTGAAGGATGCAGGCCTGATCCAGTCGCTCGATCTCTCGCTGGCATGGCGCTATTCGGATTATGCCTATTCGGGCGGGGTCCACACCTACAAGGCGGATCTCGACATGGCGTTGTCGGACTCCTTCCGACTGCGCGGCGGCTACCAGCGAGCGATCCGCGCGCCGAACGTGACGGAACTGTTCAATCCCGACGTTCCGGCACCCGCTCTGCTGGGTGCGGAAGACCCCTGCAATTTCGACAGCGCGCTGCGTGGTGGCTCCAACGGTGCCGCAATCCGCAGCCTGTGTCTTGCCCAAGGCGTGCCGAATTCCATCATCGACACTTATAAATCGACCTTTGCCGGTGTGCAGGCGATCCAAGGCGGCAACGTCAATCTGGTGCCCGAAAAGGCTGACACCTATACGGCAGGTCTTGTGTTCACTCCGGGCTCCATCGGCAATGTCGTCGACAATTTCTCGGCCTCGATCGACTATTACAACATCTCGCTCAACGATGCGATCAGCACCACTTCGGGCGATATCGTGTTCGCGCGCTGCTTCAATGTGACGGGCGACAATCCCGCGTTCGATCCTGCCAACGAGAACTGCCGGCAAATCCTGCGCAACTCGTCCTCGGGCGCGCCGGATCAGGTGCGCACGCCGTATTTCAACCTGGGGGGCATCCGCACCAGCGGTATCGACTTTGCGTTGAACATGAAGTTCGGCCTCGGCAATGCGGGCGATCTCAGCCTCAACACCGTGCTGTCCTACCTGATCGATTTCAAGGTGCAGAGTGCGCCGGGCAGCGCCTTCGTGCCCTATGACGGTACGATCGGCTATGGCGCGACGGGCAATAACGGTGCCCACCCGGACATCAAGGCCAACACCACGCTGACCTGGTCGCAGGAAGGCAAGTCGCTGGGCCTGCGCTGGTACTATGTGGACGGCATGGCTGATGTGTTCGGCGGGCCCGGCGTGAATGCATATAGCCGCTTCGACCTGTTCGGCAGCGTCGATGTGACCGACAATTTGTCGCTGAACGCCGGCGTGAACAATTTGTTCAACGTAGAGCCGGAAGCGACGTTCGGCGGTCTGCCGGGCAATACGGACTCGGGGACTTACGACCCGCTGGGCCGTCGTTACTTCGTTGCCGCCAAAGTGAAGTTCTGATGAGGCTCGGGACAATCGCAATGGGGGCCCTGCTCATGGCCGGAGCCTCGGTCCCGGCCATGGCGGACGAGGGAGGTGCGGCCTGTGACCACGCTTGCCTCAAGGGCTTCATGACCGGCTATCTCGACGCGATGGTGGCCCGCGATCCGGCAAAGGCCCGTCTGGCCGCCGACGTGCGGTTCACGGAAAACGGGCAGGTCCTGTCCGTGGGCGACGGGTTATGGGGGACGATCGGCGGGCTGGGCACTTATCGGCACGATTTTGTCGACCCGCAGACCGGCCAGGTCGCCTCCTTCGTCACGATCCGGGAAGGGCGGGGCAAGGCCGTGCTCACTGCGCGCCTTAAGGTGGAAAACGGCAAAGTGTCGGAGATCGAGACTATCGTCGCCCGGTCCGAATTGGGCGCGGCGAGCGATGCGCCCGATCGACTGGATGCGATGGGCCGCGCGGAGCCGGTCTGGGCGGCCAGCGTGCCCGAAGCGGAGCGTATGGACCGCAAGGCGCTGCGCGATACGGCCAATGCCTATTTCACGGGGCTGGAACGCAATGACGGCAGGGGCTTCTATCCCTTCGCCGACGATTGCGAGCGGGTGGAGAACGGCTTTCGCACCACTAACCAGACCGAGCGGATCGCGCTGCCAGGGCTGGACCCCAATGCCAAGGACCCGCCCTTTGCCTATGAATATATGCAACTGGGCTGCAAGGCGCAGTTCGAACTCGGCTATTACCAATTCGTGGACCGCATTCGCGACCGGCGCTTTCCGCTGATCGATACCGAGACCGGCACTGTCTTCACTTTCGTGTTCTTCGATCACTCAGGCACGATACCGGAAGTGACGCTGACAGACGGGCGGACGATCAAGACCAATGTGGACCGGCCCTATAGCTGGGGCATGGGCGAGGCGTTCAAGATTGAGAATGGAAAGATCCGGCGGATCGAGGCGCTGATGACCTCGGTTCCCTACGGCATGCCTCCCAACTGGCCAGCCGAATGAGCTTGGTCAGGCCTTCATGAAATTCCGGGAGATTTGAAATGAAACGATTTTTGATGGCCGGCATTGCCGTCGCTGCTGCGATGGCCAGCCCGGCTGCGGCTCAAACCCAACCCGCCCAGCCGCAGCCGGGCTGCGATCGGTCTTGCCTTTCCGGCCAGATGAACCGCTTTCTCGACGCATTGGCGGCAAGGCAGCCGGGCAGGATTTCCTTCGCTGTCGATGCCCGCAACACCCAGAACGAGATGCTGGTCAAACCCGGCGACGGGCTGTGGGCGACGATTTCCGGCCTGAAGGGTTATCGCCATGTCCTTGCCGATCCGCAGACCGGCGAAGTGGCTGCGTTCTTCAATCTGGAAGAGCAGGGCGAACCTGTCCTCGCCATGGCCCGACTGAAGATCGCGGGCTCGCAGATCGCGGACAGCGAAATTCTGGTGGTCCGCAATGACGGTTTCCTCAATGCCGGTCAGACGCAGGTGAACCCGGACTTCCTCTCTGTGGTGCCGCCTGCAAAGCGGATGACGCGCGAACAGCTGATTGCGATCACCGACACCTATTTCGAAGCAATCGAGCAGGGTGATGGCGATGTCGCGCCCTTCCACGCGAAATGCAATCGCGTGGAGAATGGCGTGCAGACGACCAACAATCCTCAGCTGGCCGTTCCCGGTGCCAATGGCCCGACGCAGCCGATGGGGTGCCACGACCAGATCGAGGCAGGCGTCTTCAACTACATCACCGATATTTCGCCGCGCCGCTATCACATCGTCGATCCGGAGCGGGGGCTCGTCTTCGGCGTCTTCCGCTTCCGCCATGACGGCACGCTGACCGAAGTGCGCGGCGCGGATGGCAGCGTTCGCCCCATGATCGCTGCTGCCAAGCGGCCTTTCGACGTTCAGGTCTCCGAATTGTTCAAGATCGAGGACGGCCAGATCAAGCAGATCGAAGCGGTGATGGTGGAGCTTCCCTATCGCACGTCCGATGCCTTTCCGGGAGACAACCGGCCATGAGAGCACTCCTTGCCTTTGCGGGCGGGATGCTCGCCTTTGTTGCGATGCCCGCCGCTGCCCAGAGCATGTGCGACCGGGAATGCCTGAACGGCGTGGCTGCGGAATATCTCCAGGCAGTGGCCAGCCGCGCGCCTGCATCGCTCACCGTCGCGGCGGATGTTCGCTACACTGAAAATGGCCAGGCACTCACTCTGCATGACGGCCTGTGGCAGACTGCCGACAGGCTGGGTGAATACCGGATCGTGGTGCCGGATGTGAGACGCCAGGAAGTGGGCCTGTTCGCGCAGGTTATCGAGAGCGGCCAGCCGGCTCTGCTCGCTGCCCGCATCAGGCTCGACGGACAGGTCATTTCCGAGATCGAGGCAGTCGTCTCGCGCAAGGATCCGAACGGTATGGGTAAGCAGGAGGCAGTGAAGGTCCGCCCCGGCTTCCTCGAAAAGCTCAAGGAAAGCGAGAAGATCCCGCGTGCGCGGATGCTCGAAGTGGCGGATAGCTATTTCGTGGGCCTCGAGCGGATGACCGACACATTGACGCCCTTTGACGATGCCTGCCTGCGGATTGAGAACGGCATGCAGACGACCTCCACGGACGGCATTGCCGAGGGCATTCCCCAGATGAACTGCAAGGAACAGTTCGCCACGGGCTTTTCCAAGTTCATCACGGGCCTGCGTGACCGCCGCTATCTAGTCGACGAGCAGACCGGCGTCGTCATGGCCATGCTGTTCTTTGACCATAATGGCACGGTCAAGTCGGTGCCCCTGAGCGACGGCACCACCATGCAGGTCCCTGCACCGTTCGACCGGCCCTATACATTCCAGATCTTCGAATTGTTCAAGGTGACGGGGGGGAAGATCCGCGAGGTTGAGGCGGTTCTGAACACCGTTCCTTACGGCATGGCTTCCGGCTGGTAGCCGGCCACGAACTCACCAGAGGAGGTCGCTTTACGGCACCTTCTCACCCTCCCTCCCCCGGAGCTTACCCTGCTCCGGGGGACTTCTTTTTGTTGGAGGATTTACCTGGGCTCACCGTTGCGGCCTCCGCACGCAGGATGAGTGTGAAATAGCGGTGTTGTCTGCCAAATTTTTCAGATCGCATAGAAGTGCTGACCTGAAAATTCATGCCGCGGCGGTGGGCACGGCGTGCTCTTCCTCGGTCACAGCCCTCTGCTTGAAAAATCTCGCCAGTGGAGACGAGTCTCGGTTAGCCTGGCAGCACCGCCACTTACCTTCACTTGTCCGTCGTCAGAACATTCGGCACATCTCGCGGCGTAAATTGGCGGATTGCGGATCGCGGCTGAAGAAGCTGGAATCCAGATTCTGCAGAATGCCCGTGTTGAACTGGTTGGTCAGGATGAGGGGCATGTCTGGGCGCTGACTTCCGACAATCGGCGGTTCGAAGGGTCAGTGATGGTCGGCGCGGATGGCTATCAGAGCGTCGTTCGGCGGCAAATGTGCCCCGAACGCCCCGATGCCGCTTTCGCACATTATCTCGCCTGGGTGGGCTTTGCGGAAGAATCAGCGCTCTCCGTTCGCTTTCCGCCGCACCTCGAGTTTCTGGAGGCAGGTCCCTACCTGCTGCTCGGCTTCCCCCTGACCGCCGCTGAAGACGCAATGGCCCTGGCCCGGTTTCTTGATGGTGCGGCATTACGGACCGACCCGGTTGCGGCATTGCGATCTTATGAAGCGTCCAGACTGCCAGATGTGCGCAGGCTAGGGCTGTCAGGGCAGCGGATCAGTCTGGACTTTGCCCAAGCGGCTCGCAGGCCTTGAGAATTTTGGTGTCGGGTCGCGGAGGCAGATTCCGCCGACATTGTTACCGTTCTCGGGCCTGGAAGCACTCGTTGATCCTTGCCTGTCGTCCATATGGTGAACCGGCTACCCGGAGATCTCAGGAAGCCGGAATTCTCAAATTTCAGTCCGTTCGGACAGCGTCAAAGCATCATCGACATCTACGCTGAGATATCTGATGGTGTTTTCGATGTTGGTATGACCGAGCAGGATTTGCACAGCGCGAATATTACCTGTGGCTTTGTAGATCGAGGTCTGAATTTCCCATGGTTGTACTCCGATGGCCAGAATTGGCTGTCAGAAGATATCGGAATGGCACCATATCCCGCTATTAAGCAGGGCGACAGCTTGCCAAATTTTGCCAAACTCACTATATCACGGCCCATGGCCACGATGAACATCTCGCTTCCGGATGCCCTCAAGGCGTTTGTGGACCAGCAGATCAATATGCGTGGTTATGGCACAAGCAGCGAGTATGTGCGGGAGCTGATCCGCAAGGATCAGGACATGCAGCGCCTTCGCGAAATGCTCCTGGAAGGCGCCAGTTCTGTAGCCACCGCGCCGGTCGATGCTGGATATTTCCAAGGCCTCCGTGACCGAGTGACGCAACGCACGAGAGCGTGACTGCAAAACCGGTTATACCGCGCGCCAGAGCGCATGCGGACGTCGATCTCGCGGTCGAGTATTACGCGGACGAAGCCGGCGCGGATGTGGCAGCCGACTTCATTGATGCACTTGAGCAAGCCTATACCTTTATCGGTGAAATGCCCGCGGCAGGATCCACGCGGTGGGCGCATGATCTGAACCTGCCAGGGTTGAGGACCATAGGGTTGAAAAGGTTCCCTTGGCTCGTTTTCTACCTTGAATTCGAGACCCATGTGGATGTCTGGCGCGTGCTTCATGCCAGGCTGGACATGCCAGCTTGGTTGACCGATGTAGATGATTGAAGCCGCCAACAAGTCGGCCTTTCGCTGGCTCAGATTGCTCCGTTGAAACTGGTCATCAGAGTTGCTTTGCATTGTCAGACCAACTGTTAGGCCCTTCCTATGTTACGCCCTGCGTGAGCCGATCAAGAGCTAGGCAGAGATCGTCCTCGCTTGCGATCGCGATGGAGCCCTCCTGAGAGGGGCTTGCGCATTGAAGGATGATGCGCGGTATGCTGCGCTCGCGGTGAAGCAATTTCCTCGCGAGAGCAGTACCAGTTCCAGCAGTCCGCCGTCGCATTATTTGTGTGGGCGTGAGCCGCCGCGGCCTTCCCTGCTGACCGCTATTCTAGCTTGCAGATCCGTTGGACGAATGACTGGCAGGATCGGAGCACTGGCCACCAGCTTGACCCAGAGGGAGTCTCCACCCCTGAAATAGGAAGTCTCGTTGGCATTGCGCAATGCGTCCATGCTGCCCTGTTCCGTTCCTGAATTTGCACTGGTGAAACCCGGCAATTCAAACACGACCCATGAACCCTCGTCCATTTCGGCCAGACTGAGAGTGACTTCCGGCCTTTCGGTTTTTACCTGGATCTCGGAGCCGGCACGCACGGTGCTCTGGTCGCCCGCGATCTTGAATTCCTTGCCGTTGCGAACGAGCGCGATGGGCGCCTGCGGAGGACGGGGGGAGAACAGGGCTGCACGCTGGGCCCGGACAAGGGGCGTGTCCGGGGCATTAGGGCCCAGCGAAGCGAGCAGGGCGAACCGGGCGGTGCGGGATTCTAGATCGACTGCGCCTGGAAGCTCGCCCCTGCTGTCCGAGAGATTCAAGCGTCCGATATCGCCTGTGCACACGGAAGCGTTCCAGCTGGGATGAATCTCGCAGCTGTCGTCGGTGGCGACGCTGTCATTTTCGCCGTCGTGCAGCAGGATCTGGGAATTGGGGATGCCGGTCACCGAACCGTCCAGGTCGCGGAAGGACAGGGTCCGATAAGCGTCGCCGCCGCGGTTGTCGTTATCAAACCGGGAATCGTACTTCGGAAAATAGACCGGCTTGGCATTGACGAACTCAGCACCGCTGATGGTGCTTCCGGTACTAAGCCCCGCACTGGTGAACAGCAGGAAGGACAGCGCTCCTGTCTTTCGCTGGTCGTTGTCCTGGAAGTTCACGAAGGTCGTGTTCACCACATCGTCGCGGTAATCGTAATATTCGTAGCCGCGGATGGGGAAGTCCGGGATGGAGGGCTTGGGCAGACTGCGGCCATAGGCGATCTCCTCCGGCGTCGCGGGATTGCCGATATTGTCGGTCTCGCCCACGACCAGCGAGTTAACCAGACGTGAACTGAAAGGCAGGCTCCCGATATCGCCGGCGGCCTGCGTCATGCCGATGGCATTGTCAGCAAGTTTCATGTTGCTGTACGCGTAAAGGTCTCCCCGGCCCCACAGACCGCCATTGCGGTTCTTGTAGGCGGTCAGGTTCTCGAAGTGCGTCTCCATCACGTCGCTCTCCAGATCGGTGGGATCGGTCAAAGGTAGCAACGGAATGGAGGCCAGCCCAAAGGTGTTGTCTTGGTCGATGTGCCGGTCGATCAGAAACCCGTCGAAGTTGGAATGGGCTGTGTTGCCCCTGAATTCGCGCAGCGGCGTACGGCGCGGCCAGGTATTGAGGCTGACTTCCGTACCCTGGAAGGCACCATTGGGGTGTTCCGGGATTGACAGCCAGAAGCCGATCTGATCGGAACCGGCCGCCACATTGTTTATATAGCTGTTGTCCGGGTTGGTGATCCAATAGGATGCCACCGTATTGTCCGAAGGCAGAAGAGTGTTTCCACTGTGGAAGCTGGCTTGCCTTTCGGCCGCAAAACTCTCGTAATGGGAGACCTTCTCTCCGTTGGCGGCGAGATTCATGGGCACGCAGTCCAATGTCGGATGACACTTGGTCTGGATGGCCAGGTTCCTGACGAACTGGTTTCCCTTCTCGATCCCGTCTTCCATGAAGAAGCAGTGGCCCACTGTGTTGTAGGTCACATTGTTCTCGATCTTCAGATTGTCCGTCCCGTGCACCGTGACGCAGCGGTTGTAGGTGTCGTGGATCGCCGTGTTGCGGACATACATGCCTGCGCCTTCGCCCAGGATGTGGAAGTGGATCGGGTATCGGGCGAGCGTGAGGTGCTGGCCCATCCGGTTGAGTTCCACGCCGTCGACATAGAGCTTCGAGCCGGCCATCGCCATTATGTGGCCGCCGATGTAGCTTTCTGCTGCATCCTCGGAGGCCTGCACCTTGATGTTGCGCGTCAGCAAAGCGACTTCGCCGCGCTCATCGACGCCGAAAGTGATCTCGCCGTAGTGCATATATACCAGCGGCTCGGCGAAGCTGATCTTGTTGCCACTCACGCGAGTGATCGTCCGGCGCTCCGCCTGACGCGGATTGAAGTCGGTCGAGGCGAGCACGATCTCGTCGCCCGTGCGCCATTCGGAGGCGTCGAGTACCTCGATGCTGGTGGCGCCGGCCTCTGCCGTGCTCGACAGCTTGGTCCAGGTGTGATCGCGGTTGCCGTGCATGTTGAGCGTACCGCGCAGCAAGATGATACCGCGGTCGCCCATCGTGTTGACGTCCTCACCCGGTACGGCGTCGGTCAGCGTGATCTTGGCGTTGTGTTGGAACGGGCGGTCCTCTGTGCCGATCTGCACCTCCCCGCCAGAGACGAAGATCCAGTCGGTGACCAGGTCGAGATCGCGCTCGTCGGCGAAGGTTAGCTTGCCTTGCACCGTGATGCTGCGCAGCGCTGGCGGGCTGACGTCGAGCAGCACGTCCATGTCGCGGGTAATGGTCACCACATCGCCTTCGCCCGGAACCTTGCCATCCGGCCAGGCGGAGGGATCGGACCAGCTGAGCGACCGCATCGAAGCAGGCGCCTCTGCCGGAATGTCGGCATGGGCATGATCCTGCGCGGCGGCGGTCGAACCCGCGCCAAGCAGGGCTGATACCGACAAAAGCCACGAGACTATGTGCAGGCGAGAGTGCGTAATCATGAAATACTTCCCTCCCAAGCGGAACCTCATGTCCGCCATTTTTGATTTTGGCAATAAGCGTGCCTTGGATGGCTCGCTTTGCCAAGACCTCTCTTAGGCTGGGTACGCAATCGTGGGCTTGGAGATAGGGAATAATGAGTGAAAACGGAGTTCTCTATGGTCGAGATGGTGCACCTGACGGTCAGGCTTCCGCCGGAGAGGAATCCAGCCTGGCAAAGCTGGCGAGCCGCGATGGCGAACGCTGAGGTGTATTGGAATCTACCGTGCGGAGGTGAAAATCCGACAGTTGTTCTAAGGATTGACCGGGACTTTTTGAAGAGAATTTGGGGACATTGTTGCGGGGGCGACGTCACACTTCGTTAGTCCAACTGCGCCGACATAGCGGCTGTTCAGCAACTCAGATCGGATCCCTGAAACCTGCTCTTTGTTCATTAGGCCACCCGATAACAATCCTGCACCCAATGGACGATCTCGCGGAGCCGACCAGGCGCTACACTTTTTTGCCAGAACTTCCTGGAGCATGGCCTTATCCAGCGACAGATCCGCCACGAGCCGCTTGAGCTTCTGATTTTCTTCCTCAAGCTGGCGCATCTTGGGCAGCTCCGATGGACCAAGCCCACCATAAACCTGCTTCCAGTGGTAGTAGGTCGCCTCCGATACGCCCATCTTCCGGCAAACCTCGGCAACCGGCGTTCCCACCTCGGCCTGCCGCAGCACAAGTGCGATCTGTTCGCCCGTGAACGTCGACTTCTTCATGCAAAACTTCCGGCTCTTGTCAGCTTCGATTTGGCCAGATTTCTCTTATTCTCACTGGAGGCATTTTACGGGACAGGGTCACCGCGAGGATGGAGGTCATGCGATTGGACGGCGTCCTTTGCATTCATTCACGCTGCTTCAAGACGACTCTCGCAGACCGCGAAGCCATCGTTTTATCTGTACCGACACGCGATCATGTGTCTTGGCTTCTCATATAGAAAAACGGACCCCTTCAGATGTGAAGGGGCCCGTCTTTTCAATCTTGTGATCCTGCTTGCCGGGATCTGCCGGTGCAATCAGGTGCGGCAGGGCGCTTCGGTACCATTCTCCCACGAGGCGTTGATACGCTGAAGGGCCTGATAGATCTGCGCCCCGACCTGGGCCGACTTGAGCGAGATCATCATCTCGGCGCGCTGTTCGCCCGGAGTAAACCTCTCACACTTCAACCTGACCACGGAATTGCCACCAATTCCTGCAAGGAGAATGGCAAGCCACCGCATGGCAAGCACCATGGGCACGACATCGCGCCCCTGACGCTGACAGGCGAATGCGATCTCGCACGCCAGCTCGATTGCCTGTGCCGAAAGATCGAGATTGTCGGTGAGTTCGCGAGCCGGGCCGATATGCTCCTCGAGCTCTTCGTCAGACCCGAAGGCGTTCAGCACGCTGCTTTCCAGCATATTGGTCACAAGGCTATCGATTTTGGTGAAGATCTCCGCGATCCCGGCGAAGGCGTCTCCAGCATAATCAGGATCGCTTGCGAGGGCCCCGCTCAGTACGAGCGCGCAATGGGTCGAGGTGCACAGCGTATCGAGAGCCTGCTGGCGCTGGTCGAGCGGGAACTCGGCATTGCCAATCTCGGTAATTGCCAGTTGCGCGAAGGCGCAGTGGTCGCTGACCAGGTAAGCGTTGCCCTCTGCAATGTCGCAGAGCTCATAACCCGGCCTGGCAGTGATATTGCATGCAGTGGTAGGGGCGGAGTTGGTGGGGCTATCAAGGTCCATAATCGGATGCCTTCAAACGGAGAAGATCACCGCACTGGGCTGGCGATCAGCCGATCACTGTGATTCGGCCGATACCCATTATTTTGTCACGACCTGTCCAGAGCAAAGCTGGAAGGGCCTCGCTGAGAGAGCATCCGATGCCTCATAGCGCGAGCAGTGACCGGTGAGGTGAAGTGGCCACTGCACCGGCCAAGCTGTGCCATGGAGAGAGACGCGAGACGCTGGTGCAGGCGCATATGCGAGGGCATCTGGCGATCTCCCGGACATCCGGGTTTAAGATAATAGTGCGGAAATGCCGGCCGCAGCCACTATAGGGTTGAGAGCGCAAGTTCAGGCAATTCAGGCAGACGCATGGCCCGCAAATATTCCAAGCATGATCCCTATGGAGAATCGCACCGTGAGGAAGAGGCTCCGGAGGCGGTTGTGCCTTGCTGGCTCTGTGGCCGGCCCACGGGCAAGACCATTGTCTGGCATCATCCCGTCCCCAAGAGCCGGGGTGGGCGCGATGTCGTGCCTATGCATCCGATTTGCCAGCAAACGCTGATCGCCAATTTCACCAATTCCGAACTGCAGCGCCATGGGCTGGATGTAGAGGCTTTGCTGGCAAATCCCGCCGTGCGCAAATTTGTCGATTGGGTGGCGAACAAGGATCCGGATTTCACCGCAACTACGGCAAAGAAAAAACGCTGACCGGACTCAGTTTACTTTTGTGCCACCCTTCAAGCGGTTAGCGATTGACGGGCTCTGGGATCGTCAGCCACATTGGCGTTCGATCGGATGAAGACCTAATGGGGCGCAAAGACCAACCTGATTGGAATGACCTGTTCATGCAGGCCGCGTTGCAGCCAGAAAAGTGGTATGCAGGACTGGACGCAATGGCGAGCTATACAGGTTCGAGGTCAGGCCAACTAATTGGTGTCGGCAGAGCGAGGGGGGTTCTGTTCAACATCTTCACCAATTTTGATGATGGATTGGCTGATTTTTTTGCCAAGCAAGGTTGGTATAAAGAGGAATTCAATTTCCGCGTTTCTGCATCGAACTATTACATTTCTCGTGGCTGCTATGATGAGCTCCTACATGAGAAGCACTATGATGAGGCAATATGTTCTCTTGCATCGCACGATTATGTCCAATGGTGTGAGGAAGTGGATATTCCATTCGGATGCCAAGCAAACTTAGTAATCGATGATTTTGGTGTAATAGGTCTGGCAACTCTGCGCAGCCGTCGCGATGGCAGAACCACCCCTGACCAGCGGCTTGTGTTCAAACAGGCTGCAGCAGCGGCACAGCGCGCGGCGCGGCTGCAGGAAAAGCTGGAAGGCCAGCAGGCGCAATTGTTGGCCGGCGCGTTTGACGCCATCGCCATCAACGCGTTCATCCTTGACGCGCGCGGCCAGCTGCTGGCCTACACCTCTGCCGCCGAGGCGCTGCTGTTGTCGGGCAGCGTCAGGAAAATTGGCAAGACCATCGATGCCGCTGGGAAGCCTTGCTCGCTTCGCCGTCTGATTGACGAGCTCATCATGGATGGCGGCCGTGCGCATATGCGCACCCAGCTTGCCTCCGGCGCCGGGCAGCCGCCGTTAATGATCGAAGGGTTCCGCTTGCCGGAGAGGGAATGGTCGCTGGGCCAACTGCCCCATATCATTCTGATTGCCAATTCCCCCCGGCGCGATCGCGCGGGGGTAACGCAATTCCTGTCGGTAATCTATCGCCTGAGCCCGGCAGAAGCGGACATCGCCCTGCGCCTGTTCGAAGGCAAGGGCCGAGCGCAAATCGCCGAAGAACGGCAAGTTACGGCGGAAACGCTGCGTGGCCAGATCAAGCAGATCTATCAGAAATGCGGCATCGATAACGAGGCCGCGCTGATCCGCCTGCTAGCCCCGATATTTGCCTGATCATCCCCCATGCGGGGGATGACGGGATTACGACAGCCCAATTAGTTCTGTGGCCGAGGGTGCAAGGAACGCCCGGCTTCCTGACGTGCACAGCTGCCTGATGGCAACGCGCATGGCCGGAAGGCGGTAAATCCTGCCTCCAGTCTTTCGATGCGACCCCGAATGGCTGGAGGCTCCCCCACCTCCTTGGATCGCGATCAGCGCTGCGAATGGAGCCGGACCGGGACTGTACGTACCCTGGCATGTTCGACCTGCGCATCGACAATTAAACGGGGCCTTTGAGATCATGTCTTCCATTTCCAAGTCGCTTCTGCTCACCACCAGCGCAATTGCCGGGCTTGCCGCCCTGCAACTGGCGTCACCCGCGCAGGCGGAATCCTTCGGCATTCACAACGATCAGCCCGACATTCTGGAAGTGACCGTTGCCGAGGACGAAGAAATCTCCGGCACCGATATCGGCATCTATGCTGACAATGGCGCGGTTGTCGTCGACAATGCCGGGACGGTCCGGGGCGAAGGCACTGGCTCACTCGAAATGGGCAGCCGCCCCAGCGGCGGTATAGTCATTGCTCAGGCCGGATCCAGCATCACCAATAGCGGAGAGATCAGCGGCGCGGCCAACGGCATCATCACTTCGCACTTCTACAGCGAAGACGAAAATGACGATGAGTTGCCGCCTGAAGCCCGCGCGGCAAATACTGTTGTCGTCAACAGCGGCGCGGTCAGCGGCGAGGCAGGTTCGGGCGTATCACTGGTGGGTGGGGGCAGCGTCACCAACAGCGGTACGATCCGAGGGGCCAACGGCCAGTTTGGGAGCGGCGTCAACGGCGTCGGTGTTTCCATTTCGGAATTCTCCGACGCGATTGCCGAAGACGCGGAGGGTGTGGGATCGATCGTCAATAACAACGGCGGCTTGATCACTGGGGAGACTTTCGGCGCAATCCTGACCGGTGGCGGCACTGTCGAGAATCACGGCACGATCAGCGCCTATGGACAATACAACCCCATGGTGCCCGGTGCGCTGGTTCCCACCGCAGTCCAGCTGGGCGCAACCCCAGAGCAGGAAGGCCGCAATGCGACCTTGACCAATGACGGAACCGTTCAGGGAATGCTCGGCGTTGTCGTCGGCGGTGCGCTCGAAACGGTCACCATCCAGAATGACGGAACGATCAGCGGATCGGTGATGGGCATCGTGGGCAGTCAAACCAATGGCACGCTTACGATCAACAATGGCGAAGAAGGGGAAATTCTCGCCAGCGGGAATGCCATCGTGGCCAATACCAGCACGCTGACTGTCAACAATTCCGGCCTTATCCAGAGCCAGACCCAGGTCGGCATCAACATCTCCAGCGCCAATGCGGTGATCGACAACAGCGGAACAATCCGCGGTGGAACCAATGCGATCACGACGGCGGCCCTGCAGGTTTCGCCCAACGAATACGTCAACAGCGCCATGAATGTGGCGGTGACCAATAGCGGAACCATCGAGGCACTGAACGGCACCGGCGTGCGCCTGCAAGGCGGGGGTTCGGTGTCCAACAGCGGTTCGATCAGGGGGACGGTCGATGGCGTCTACGTCGCGATGCTGCCGCAACAGGATACGGAGGCATTCTCCGCAAGCGTCACCAATTCCGCAGCGGGCACCATTTCCGGTAACCGGTTCGGCATCAATCTGATTGCCGGCGGTTCCGTGGAGAATGCCGGCGAGATTACTGGTGGGACGGTTGGTGTCGTGGTTCAGAACTCGCTCGAGCTTGACGATGTCGAAGGTTCCGTAAGCAACAGCGGGACGATTGAAAGCACCGGCTATTATGGTGTCGCCTTTGACGGCCTTGCCAATGCGGTGCTGACCAATGGCGGCACGATCACCAGCGAAAGCGGTGACGGTGTAAACTCCAGCTACATGGCTGACGGGCACACCTCGGTCGAAAATCAGACAGGCGGAACGATTACCGGCGCAGCATCCGGCATCCGCATCGACGACGGGACGGCCGCCATCGTAAACGCCGGAACGATCCGCGGCGATGGCAGCAATACGGACGATTTCTTCTACCCCGATGCGGGCATCACGATCACAGGCGGGGCCGCGACAGTCACCAACAGCGGCACCATCACGGGCCAACGGTTCGGTATCACCACCGCGCCCTATATGGACCCTTACAGCGGTGATTACAGCGGGTTGGCTATCGGTACGAATGTTGGCAATTCCGGCACGATCATTGGCGACAATGATGACGGCGTCCGCCTGATCGGCGGCGGCATCGTGACCAATAGTGGCCGGATCGAAGGCCAGACCAGCGCATTGGCGGACGGCATTTCCATGTTCGCTTATGAAGGCCAGGATAGCGCGGATTTCTCCGCGAGCGTTGTCAACAATCAGGCAGGCACGATTGAAGGCAATCGCTACGGCATTATTCTGTCCGGTGGCGGCAGCATCGAAAATGCGGGCCGGATCAGCGGTGAGGCAGCGGGCGCTGTAATTGAGAGCGATGCGGCGCAAACGCCGGGTCTGGCGGCGATCTTCGTCAATAGCGGCATGATCGAAAGCAGCGGGGGCGCTGCCATCGTCAGCGACATTCAAAGCTCCATCACCAATTCGGGCATCCTTGCCGGCGGGGACGGCGTGGCCATCCAGCTTGGCGCGGCCGACGATGTGGTCACGCTCAAGACCGGCAGCGCGATCACAGGCCTGGTGGACGCTGGCGGCGGTGAAGACAGCCTGATCCTGGAGGGCAGCTCCGCAACGCAGACCAGCACACAGCAGCTTACGGCAGCGGCAGGTTTCGAAGAACTGCAGGTTACCGCTGGTTATTGGTCCACGCTCAACTCGGTCGGCGAATTTGGTGCCGTCACCATTGGCCAAGGCGCGGCCCTGCAGGTCAATGAAGTGCCTGAAGCCAATGAAACGACCTCCCCGATCCTGACTACCACTGTCGTCACCAATGGCCTGCTGGTGTTGAATTTCAGCGCTGACGATGTCCTTTCCGAACTCGACGAACTGTCGATCAGCGGCACAGGCAATTTGCAACTGATCGGCGAGGCTGTCTTCACGGTAGATACCGACACCATTGCCCATACCGGCGAAACGATCATCTCCAATGGAGGCCTGATCCTGAGCGGTAGCCTGTCCAGCGATGTGGTGACGGCGGGCGACGGTTACTTCCAGCTCGGCACCGGCGGCACGGAAGGCAGCTTCTCGGGCGATATCGTGAATGACGGGCGCTTCGTGTTCGACCGTTCCGACGATTATGACTTTCTCGGCGCCTTTTCGGGCACTGGCACGCTCGACAAGCTGGGGGATGGCACCCTCACCTTCATGGGCGATTATGCCTTCGAAGGCATCACCAACATCTTCAGCGGCGCGGTGCGGATCGGCGGAACGATCGATCCCGAAACCAGCTTCAACCTGGGTGATGGCGGCTCGCTCGACATTACCGGGAAGGATCAGACCATTGGCGGCCTGTCCGGCGAAGCCGGTGCGCAGGTGGCGCTCGGATCGAACCAGCTCACCGTCGATCAGGACGACAACAGCGAGTTCGCCGGTTCGATTTCCGGCAGCGGCGGTTTCGCCAAGACGGGCGACGGCACACTGAACCTGTCGGGCGATAGCGACTATACCGGCCCGACCACGGTCGATGGCGGCAAGCTTGCCGTGAATGGCTCAATTGTCTCCGACGTCACGGTCAATGACGGCGGCGCGCTGGGCGGCAACGGATCAGTTGGTTCCGCTTCCATCAATTCCGGCGGGGCGCTGGCCCCCGGCAATTCGATCGGCCACCTGACCGTCAATGGCGGTCTGAGCTTCGCGGCCGGTTCGCTCTATGAAGTTGAAGTCAATGCCGCAGGGCAGGCTGACCGCGTCGATGCGACAGGCCACGTCACGATTGACGGCGAGGCTGCCGTGGCTGTGATGGCGGCCGAAGGCCGCTACAGCCCCCGCACCGATTATGTGATCCTGACCGGCGGCGAAGGCGTGGAAGGGACCTTCGGCACGGTAACCACCGATCTCGCCTTCCTCGACCCCCTGCTGCGCTACACAAGCGATACGGTGACCCTGTCGCTCTATCGCAGTGACATCGATTTTGCGGATGTGGCGATTGGCGGCAATCAGGCCAGCGTCGCGGCGGCGATCCAGTCCCGCGGAATTGACGATCCCCTGTTTGAAGCGGTCCTTGTGCAGAACGCAGCGGGCGCTCAAACCGCCTTCGGCGACATGTCCGGCGAAATTCTGGCCAGCACTGTCAGCGGGCTGAACGATGACAGCAGGCATCTGCGCAATGCCTTGCTCAGCCTGACGTCGCCGGAGAAGACCGGAATGTTCGCCTGGGGCGCGGCTTTCGGTGGCTGGGGAGATTTCGGCGAGAGCGCCGGGCGTCTGGCCATGGATAATGACCATTCAGGGGTGGTGACCGGTATCGGCTATGCGAATAACGGCTTTGCCGCAGCCGTCTCGGTCGGTCTCGGCAACAGCCAGTTCCGGCTGGACGGTCATGCCGATGAAGCGGAAGCCGACAGCACCTACCTTGCCGGGCAGATCGCCTATGGCACCGGCTCCGGCTTCCACGGCATGCTCGGCCTCTCCTATGCTTGGCATGATATCGACACTGTGCGCGAGATTGAATTTGCCCCGCTGGCACAGACGCTGGCTTCTAGCCGCAATGCCAATACGGTGCAGGTCTTCGGCGAAGTGGCCTACGATGTAATGGTAGGCAATGTCGCGCTCACCCCCTTCGGCAGGTTGGCCCATGTCCGCACCAGCAGCGATGCCTTTGCGGAAACCGGCGGCAATGCCGCCCTGTCTTTGGCGAAGACCGATCAGGAGATCACCTTCTTCAGCCTTGGCGCGAAGGCACGGTTGAACGCGAACAAGCCGGGCTTCCAGCCCTTTGCCTCGGCGGCATGGAACCATGCCTCTGACGGAAGTGAAAAGCCCTTCGCGGCCGCCTTCGCAACCGGTGGAGGCAATTTCGCCCTGCTGGGCGCCTCGGTCCCAGAAGATTCTGCGGAGATCGAAGCTGGTTTCGGTTACACGTCCGGCAATCTGTGGATAGGGGTTGCTTATAGCGGTACGCTGGCATTGGATCGTACCACTCATGGCTTACGGATCACCGGTAGGGTGGCCTTCTAATTGGGATTGTCAGGTGAACTTTTGCAAGTCGCACCAAACCCCGAAGGGGCACTGTCAGACCAAACGCACCTGATTGAAAAGTAGGACGATTGGGGTAGGGCACGGTCATGCCCAGAGCTAGAAAGCCAGCCAGCCCGTTCCGATATTTCAACTCCTCGCCCGAAGTGATCCGTCTCGTAGTGCTGATGTACGTCCGGTTTCCGCTCTCGCTCAGGAATGTCGAGGATCTGCTCTTCGAGCGCGGGATCGACGTTTGCCACGAGACGGTGCGGTTTTGGTGGAACAGGTTCGGCCCCCTGTTTGCGGCAGATATTCGTCGGCAGCGGGCAAGCCGGATGCGCAGCTTTACCCACTGGCGCTGGCACCTTGACGAGATGTACGTGAAGATCAACGGTGAGCAGCATTACCTGTGGCGTGCAGTCAATCATGAAGGTGAGATACTGGAGTCCTTCGTCACCAAGAAACGGGACAAAACTGCGGCTTTGGCGTTCATGAAGAAGGCACTGAAGCGGCATGGCCGGGCCGAAACAATCGTCACCGACGGGCTCCGCTCATATCCGGTGGCCATGCGCGAACTGGGTAACCTGGATCGGCGAGAAATGGGGCGCTGGTTGAACAATCGGGTTGAAAATAGTCACCTTCCCCTTCGAAGACGGGAGCGGGCGATGCTGAGATTCCGGCGGATGAAATCTCTTCAGAAGTTCGCCTCGGTCCATGCCTCGGTTCACAATCATTTTAATTCAGAACGTCACCTCCTCGATCGACAGTCCTACAAGATCCGCCGCTCAGCCGCACTGGCTGAGTGGCAGAACCTCATGGGCTAGGCATACGCGCTCAAAGATCGAGCTGCGCCGATCGGAGACGAGTTGCGGTTAGACTGACAGCACCGAGCCTCGTGTTCGCGCACTATTTCGAGCTTTGGCTCGCGACAGCGCTGCTGGCTACAATTCGCGATTGCGCTCGATCGCAATCGCTGGTCTTCGAGGAACCAAAATTCGTCAGCGCGGTTGTCGAATTGTTCGATGTAGAGCCGACTGTGGCCCCATCAAATCTGGATGAACTTCTCGAGCATTTTACGCGTACTAGGAAGAATATCGACAGCGTCGTCAATAACAGCCGCCTTCGCGGCGAACGTCCGCTTTTTGATATTACCTTCTCCGCCGGACGGCTGGCGTTTGGGATACCCGATCTCGTATCTCGCCATGCCCATGACTTACACGACGTACTGTTCGTTTACTTGATCGATGAAGTTGAAAACCTCACCGCTGATCAACAGCGGTTCCTGAATTCTTTGATCCGGTATCGGCGTGGCAGCGCGACAATCCGCGTTGGAGGCCGATTATACGGAATGAAGACCTTCGAGACGACTGGCTCGGGTGAGCCGATCCGTCGCGGTGCGGAGTATGAGCGAGTTGTTTTGGACGAGCTCCTTCGCGAGCAGCCCGAGCAGTATGACGGGCTTGTCCGCAGCCTAGTCGCGAAGCGACTCGAGCGGGTGGGTTACGCCGCAGCTGCGCAGACTACGATCGATCCTTATTTCGAAGAGCTGGATAACCGCGATTATTGGCGATCAGTCGATCGCCACCTTCCCAAGCCTAAAGAGAATCAGCTCGCACCCTATCACCGGAAGCTGGCGACAGATCTCAAGTCCAATCTTGAATTGGACGAGCCTACGGTCACCGCTATCATTGATGCGCTCCAAGTGCCAAAACACCGCTTCTTGGAGAAGGCGGCCACCTTCCAATATCGCAAACTATGGCCCGCCAATTCCGACGATGCCGTGTCGCTCGCATTTGAGGTCGGAAGCCAGGCGCGCGCTTTAGATCAAGGTGACCGGGAGGCCGGCAGCAATCTTGCAAACCTCATTTCTTATTTCTCGTCGGACATCCTTGCTCAGCTGTTCCACGATTATGCGCGCCGCCTGCCTTATGCGGGCTTTGATACGATGGTCGAGCTTTCACAGGGCATCACGCGCAACCTGCTTGTAAACTTAAAGCATATCTTCAGACGCAGCCGTTTCGCGGGCGAGGAACCTTTCATAAGCGGCGTGATCTCAATCAAATCTCAGTCCGATGGCGTGCGCGATGGTGCGTCATGGTTTTGGGAGGATGCTCAGCCGCCGAGCGGCGGCCTCCAAGTGCGGGACGCCGTCGAGAGTATCGCGGTGCTCTTCCGAACCATCCGCCTCAGCCATTCGCCATCCGAATGCGCGCTGTGCGCTTTCAGCGTTCCCCTCGAAGCGCTCAGCGAGAATAGCCGGCGGACCCTTAGTGTCGCAGAAAACTGGTCATATCTGGTCAAGTTGCAGGAAGGGCGTAGGAACAAGAATAACAAACGGATTGATGCGTTGTATCAACTCGGGCCGATGCTGGCGCCGCGATGGGAGGTTTCCGAACACCGTCGCGGAACCATCGAACTGCAACATGACCTTGCCAATGCGATGCTCGATCCTGATCACCGCGCCGAACTCCCGACCCTGATGAAGAAGCGGTTGACCCGCCTTATCTCTCCGTCGGGCTCGGACTTGCCAGCGAATCCACGGCTGATCTGACGTGCAGCACGACATCGAAGCGCTGCTCGACGCAAAAATCGAGTTGTCGGAGTTCGCCGCGCTTGGTCACAGCTGGGACCTGTTCATTTCGGCCTTTAATGACAGTAAGCGCGTTCAGACCGTCTTCCCAGAGGTTCCTGCCGCGCGTCGAAGCTGGTGGGTTATACCGGAATATGGGTACGGTCCCGCCGATCTCGCGAAACTCGAAAGCCCGGTCGTGCTGCCGCGCGGCTCGGAAGCACAGGTGATGAAGGCTGGCCTCGCCGGAAGTCGTTTCGACCCAACCACCGACCAACGGCTCTGTATCGACATCACTGGTTTGATGCGGCCCCACATCCTCTTCCTGATGGCCCATCTTCAGGACATCGGCGTCACGCAGTTTGACCTCCTTTACACCGAGCCCGCGCAATATTCGCGTCGGGCAGAGACGCGTTTTTCCATTGGGGAGGATGTCCGAGTCGTGTCAGTGGAAGGCTTCGTTGGCGCGCACGATCCAGACACCAGCGGCGATCTGCTGGTGATCGGCATCGGATATGATCACCATCTGATTTCGCACGCAATCCAAGCGAAAGAAAACGCTCGAGTCGTCGAACTCCACAGCTTCCCGTCCTTGAGCGCCGATATGTACCATGAAAGTATATTGAGGCTCGACCGGGTGAGCAGCGAGCGGTCTCGGGTCGGCGACGAAGTCCAGTATTGCAGCGCCAACGATCCGTTCGTCGTGGCGGCCTCGCTGGCATCCGCCGTGCGGGTTGCCGAGACACGTCGGCGCGTCACCAACATCTATTTTTCGCCGCTCGCTACGAAGCCGCAAGCCGTGGGTTTCGGACTTCACTACCTCAAGAGGATGCGTGGGACGGCGACTTCAATCATCTATCCGCTGCGCCCTAGCTACGACAAAGAGACCTCTACAGGGGTCGGACGATCTTGGATTTATCCGATCCATCTTTGACCATACGTCTCCGATATCAGCTGATCGAATGGCAGCTTACCAGCTTTGGTCGTCTGAAAGCGGACTGTTCGGATAGTCGAAGGGTTTCGGGCGCCGTCAGGCGTACTAAACCCGGACAGGTACGACCCGCGGAACCCATGCGTTGCGCTATGGGTAAAAGGGCTTTGGGATGGACTGGGGCAAGTGTGCCGGCATGCTCGATGTGGTCGTCAGCACACAGGTCTCAAGCACGATAACGTCACTCACGAGCCCTGGTTTCGCCGACCGGTAGGCCGCTGACAGCCCGGATCGTAACCAGGGCGCAAGTCCGCTTGCTGGCCAGGACGCGGTAGGCGCGGCCGTTGAGCTGGGCAGGCCATGCCGGATCATGGCACATTCTCCCGGATGAGCGCGTCGGATATCGGTGGGGCGCGGGGCTGGCACCAGCGGACGAAGGTCTCGATGATGGTCATGTGACCGCCGCAACACGGACACGGCGGTCTGTGATCGGGTGAGTCCTCGGGGTCCGGCTCAACCACGGGCGCGGCAACACCCAGCAGCCTGCGGGCGAGTTCCAGGCGATCCTTGCGGGCCGAACTGGAGAGCAGGCCATAGTGCCGGATGCGGTGGAAGCCGCGCGGCAGGACGTGGATCAGGAAGCGGCGGATGAACTCGTCCGTGGCCAGTGTCATGACCTGCTGGCGCTCGGCCCCGCCGCGACGATAGTCCTTGTAGCGGAAGGTGACGCCTGCCTCGTTGAAGGCCAGGAGGCGCCGGTTCGAGATGGCGACGCGGTGGGTGTAACGCGAGAGATATGCCAGCACCGCCTGCGGTCCGGCAAAGGGCGGCTTGGCATAGACCACCCAGCGCATCTTGCGCACTGGGGACAGGTAGCGGAGGAAGGCCTTGCGTGTCGCAAGGTGAGCCATGGAGCCGAAGAACCCGAGCTTTCCAGCGTCGAACAGCGCCAGCAGTCGGCTCAGGAACAAGCGCCGGAACAAGGCGCCCAGCACACGCACCGGCAGCAGGAAGGCTGGGCTTGAGGATATCCACCGCATGCAGCCGGGCGCGACGCCGCCCCCGGGCACGATCATGTGCACATGCGGATGGTGAGTGAGCGCCGATCCCCAGGTGTGCAGCACAGCGGTGATGCCGATCCGGGCCCCGAGGTGTTTGGGATCGGCGGCGATGGTCAGCATCGTCTCCGAAGCCGTGCGGAACAGCAGGTCGTAGACCACCGCCTTGTTCTGCCACGCGATGTCCGCAATCTGGGCGGGCAGCGTGAACACCACGTGGAAGTACCCCACCGGCAAGAGGTCCGCCTCGCGCGCCGCCAGCCAGGTGCGCGCGGCGGCGCCCTGGCACTTGGGACAATGCCGGTTGCGGCACGAGTTATAGGCGATCCGCCAGTGCCCGCAGTCGTCGCAGGCCTCGACGTGGCCGCCCAGTGCAGCGGTGCGGCAGTTCTCGATCGCCGTCATGACCTTGAGCTGGCCGAGGCTCAGATGCCCAGCATGGGCTGCGCGATACGCTGGCCCGGAACTGCGGAAGATGTCGGCGACCTCGAGCGAGGTGCGCACCGGCTCAGCCGGGCGGCGTCTCTGGCGAGTCCGGGAACATGCCCAGGCGGTCGAGCGGACTGACCACGGCCTTCACCGTGCGCGTTGCCACCCGGGTGTACAGGGTCGTGGTCTGCAGCTGCGAATGCCCCAGCAGCACCTGGATGATGCGAACATCAACACCGTCTTCGAGCAGGTGGGTGGCGAAGCTGTGGCGCAATGTATGCGGGCCAACCCGCTTGGTGATCCCAGCAGCATGGGCAGCTTCGGCAGCAATGCGGTGCACCTGCCGGGTGCTGATGGGTTTGAGGTAATGCTGGCCGGGGAACAGCCACCCGTCGGGATGCATGACGCCCTCCTTGCGCCCGATCTTCCACCATTCCCGCAGAAGCACGAGCAAGTCATGGGCGAGCATGGCATTGCGATGCCGGCCACCTTTGCCGCACTCGACGCGGAGTAACATGCGTTCGCTGTCGATATCCCGGACCCTGAGGCGGGACACTTCTCCTGCACGCAGGCCGGCTCCATACGCGACGGACAGGATCGCCTGGTGCTTGATGCTCGTCGTGGCATTCAGCATCCTGCTCACTTCGTCCCGGCTGAGAACGGTCGGCAACCCGCGAGGATGCTTCACCCGGTGGAGCTTGCGGGTCAGGTCAGGACGATCAAGCGTTCGGATGTAGAAGAACCGCAGCGCCGATACCGCGGTGTTCATGGCCGGGGCGCCGAACCCCATCTCCGACTGCTCGATCTGGTAGCGGCGCAAATCCTCATCGCTTGCCGTATCCGGTGGCCGGCCCAGCCAGGTCGCAAACCGCGAGACATCGCGCAGATAGTTACGCTGCGTCGTCCGGCACAGGCGATGCAGCTTCATGTCCTCGATCATCCGGTCACGCAGCGGCGTTGAAGGGGTGGGTATGGTAGTGCAGGTCATCGATCGACTCCTCGGTTGAAGGAGCCGAAAGCGTCTGCCTCTCCATCACGAGTCTCAACCGAAGCGCGTTGTAAGCCCGGCTCTTACAACATCAGGTCCCGCACCAATCCCGCGCCAGCGGGTTCGTACTCGTCCGACATTGCGGACCCTCTGATCGTTCAAGCGGGCCTCTTTTTTCAGATGGCACTGCCAGCCGGAAACTGGATTTCAGCGTAGAACCTCCGTTGCTGCGATGAAGCGCGAGACCGTCATGACTGCGTGCACGTAATCCGGACCTTGCCTGCCTCGGCAACGATCCTTGCGGAGAAGGCAGATGCATATCCGCGGCGAAAGCCGTCTCCTCGCTCCAGCAGGCGCTGGCCTGCCTTCTTGATGACCGCGCTCAGCATCGATGCTGAGATCGTCACAGCGCCCGCTCGGTAGAGTTCGGCCTGAATGCTCGCGATTTCCTCCGCCGCTCGAGCTCGTAATGCCCGAAGATAGACCAAGCGCTCTTGCAACGATGCGTCTTCGAGGTCGAGCGCGCCGATTTCAATCGCTTTGTGCAACCGTTGTAGGCGAAGCTTCGCTTCCTCGGCACGTCGGTTCAGTTCGTCGAGTCGGTCAGCTCCGTCCCGCGCCATCAGCGCCTGTCGGCGTTCGAAGATCATCGTCAGAATGCCCTCGACGCGCCTCCGATCCAGCATCCGTCCCATCATGTGCCTCGCGACCAGCGTGTCGAGCGCATCGATCGGGATCGCGATGCCGGTGCATCGGGCGGTGTCCGTGCGCGCCGTCTTCTGGCAGGCATAATAGCGATAACGCCCCGCCTTGCCGGTGCGCATTGTCATGAGGCCGCCGCATTGCGCGCAGTGCAGCAGGCCGGTCAGCATATTCGGGCTGCTGATGAGATGCGGCACGAGTGTCTTCGAGTTGCGGTCGCGCAACAGTGCCTGAACGGCATCGAACGTCGCCTGGTCGATCAGCGGCGGCACGGCGACGGTGATGACCTCATCATCCGCTTTGCGCGTGTTGTCCTTGCCGCGTCTGTTGAACCGGTGCTGGCCCACATAGGTCGTTCGGGTCAGTATCGCGTGGATCGGGCCGACGCCCCAGCGTCCTCCGTCGCGGGTGAATATCCGCCGGTCGTTGAGATAGCCGACGATCGCCTTGACGCCCATCGGCCCGGTGGTTCCATCGCCCGAAAGTGCCAGCCGATAGATCAAGCGCACCGTGTCGGCATGCATGGGGTCGATGGCCAATGTCTTCTTGACCTTGGCGCCGCGCTTTTCGGCTTCGACGATGCGGTAGCCGATTGGCGGCAGCGCTCCGTTCCAGAAGCCTTGACGGGCGTTCTCCTTCATGGCCCGTAGCGTATGCTTGCCGTTCTCCCGCGATTGATACTCGTCGAACAGGGTCATCACCCGGCGCATCATGACATGCATTGGATCGTCGCCCACAGCCTGGGTGATCGATACCAGCTTCACGCCATTTCGGGCCAGCCTGCGGATATGGAACTCCAGCTCGAGATGGTCGCGGAAGAAGCGACTGAAGGAATGGACGAGGATGATGTCGAACGGCGCAGGCCGTCCGCTGGCTGCCTCGATGAGGCGCTGGAACTCGGGTCGGCGATCGCTGGTGGCGGAAACGCCGGCGTCGACGAAGGTATCGACAAGCTCATACCCATGCGCGGCGCACCAGGCTTCGCCTTGCTGACGCTGATCGGGGATGGAGACGTCATGTTGTGCCTGACGCGTCGTGGAGACGCGCAAGTAAAGCGCGACCCGCATCACCGCACCGGTGCCTGCGGCGGTCATGGCTTTGGCCGGGCGATCGGATCGATGGGACCGAACATCTCATCGAAGACATCGCCGAAGTAGCGCTCGAACACCTCGATCTCTGCTTCGGTGATCGGCACCTCATCAGGCCAGTTGTCCGTGACGATCCAGGTGGACACGTCGTGCTTCGGACGGCGCCTGGAACCGGCGACTGCGGGGTTGGGGGTTGTGGATGGGGTGGATCGGGACTTACGCGGAGGTTTTGACATCCGCAGCGTATCGCCGGAGCAGCCGGCAATGGAAATACCAGGATTCGACTAATATACTGATTTACCGTGTTATTGACGGGTTTTCGCAAGCTGCCGGTCCCTGCCCGAAGGCAAGTATGTACCGAACCCGCTTTCTCCCGGCGGATGCATGGACTTTAGCCGATGCTCACCGGCTCTCCCGCAGCAGCCTTTGAGCATCGCCCGCGTTGGGCTATCTATGCTCGGCTCGGATCGCGAAGGATAGCTGATGAGCAAATCAGAACAGAGGCCCGGCGTGATATTGACGGTCGGTGATGCGGCAGACGACGCCGTGGAGAAATTCGCGCCGACCTTTGCGGCAACGCGGCCGGAAGATGTCTTCGGTGCGCTGCCCTACAGGGGAAAGCCGAAGTCGATCGCGCGGATGGATGCAGGTATCCTTGCCGAAGCGAAGCGGCGACACATTCGCGATTGATACGGACGCTGCGTGCCGCATGAAGATGGTCTATTGGATCATCCGAAAGGAAGCTCCATGAGGGTATCTATTACGAAAGCAAGAGCCCAACTGGCAGAACTGGTGCGCCGTGCCGAAGCTGGCGAGGACGTGGTGCTGACCCGCCATGGTCATGCCGCCGTGCGGCTTGCGCCGGTTCAGACTGTTCCATCCGTCAAAGATCGTCGGGTTCTTCTCGAAGCGCTTCGAACATCCGGTGCAGCGAAGGCGACGGCGGGTGTATCTGCCGCCCGCAGCCAGGATTTTCTCTATGAGGACGAGACCGGCTTGCCATGTAGGATATGATCCTGCTGCTGCCGCGAAGCCGAATGGCAGAATCGCGCCTTGGCGCGCTTCCGACGCAGCCGAAAGCCCGGCCCGGAGGGCAACGCCCTATCCTGTAACGTTCAACAGCATTCGTCACGGATTCGAGGGAGAGGCTTTTTCCAGCCGGTCAACTGCGGCCTGATCGGACGCCGCCTTACAAAGCGCGGCCCAATCGTCAGGCGGATTGCCGTCCTCCAGCATCCCTTTGAAAACCTTGTAGGCGTCGGACTTGGCGCCATAGGTCCGCAAAGTCGTTTCATCATTCACCCAGGCGAAGATGATGACTTTCGCGGTCGAGTCATAGCGGAAGAACAGACGGAAGCGGCCATTGCCGAACTTCGCCCGGAACCAGTGCTTGTGCGCCTCGCCGAGCGTCGAGCCTTGCCGATAGATGGTTGCGGTCGGGTCGGCGGGGATTGTCTGGAACACCAGCTTGTGCAACGCGGCCAAGAGCTTCGTGCTCGCGTTCCTCTGGTATTCGTCGGGCTTCTTGGCCTTCAACGCCTCAACGGCGTCAGTCAGCTTTTCCAACTGATCGAGAAAAAGGGGATGCGCGAGAATGGTCCAGCCATTGATCGTCATCATGGCTAGAGCGCGACATCCCCGTCAATCTCAGCATCGAGGTCAACGTCCATGTTCCCGACAAGCGCGGCCGCACGATCGCGCAGGCTGGCGGGCAGCGCAGCGACGGATGTGCCGGGGTTCCTGCTCATGTCCTGCGCCAGAAATTCGAGGAAGCGCTCCACGACCGGATCGCTTGCCTCTTCCGTCGCCTTCTCGACATAGACCCGGCGCTGATCGTCCACAAAGAAGGCGATGCGCCCGCCGTAGTCCACGCCCAAAGCCTGCCGGACGCTCTTGGGAACGGTCGTCTGGCCCTTGGCGGTGATCGTGCTTTCTTCTTTCAGCAGCGCGCCCATGATTGACTCCAATTCTGATCCTCGGCATATGTAAGGAAATTTCCTTACTTTGTCAAGAGAGGTATGCCTGACGGCTATCGGGATAGGCTCACGCGATGTCTGTTTTTGGCAAGTGGCCATCGGCATTTGAACATCCGATCTTAAGGGGGAAGCAGACAGCCCTATTTAGGAGGGCTATAGAGGGCTATGGAGTAGACATAGTTCTCATCCGGGTCTCGCATAGCCCGCCACTGATCTTTCATCACATTCTTGACCCTGCGCCATGTGGCGCATGAACGGCGCAATTGGGTGCTGTCAAAGGGATGGCTCGAGCGGCGACTGAGTGCTAGCCGCGGCAGATGAGCAAAGCCGCCAATCCGTTCAGATATTTTCATTCATCGCCCGAGATCATCCGGATGGTGGTGATGCTCTACGAGCGATATCCGCTGTCATTGCGGAACGTCGAGGATCTGCTCTTCTCGCATGGATATGATCTTTGTCATGAGACGGTGCGGCTTTGGTGGAACCGGTTCGGGCCGATGTTCGCTGCCGAGATCCGCAGGCAGCGCGTGAGCCACATGCGTGGCTTCCGGCACTGGCGGTGGCATCTTGATGAAATGTACGTCAAGTTGAATGGCGAGATGGTTTACCTCTGGCGCGCCGTTGATCATGAAGGTGAGGTCCTGGAATCCTTTGTGACGAAGAAACGGGACAAATCCGCGGCTTCGGCGTTCATGAAGAAGGCGCTGAAGCGCCACGGCAAGCCCAAGAAGATTGTGACTGACGGGCTTCGATCCTACCCTGCTGCGATGCGCGACCTGGGCAATCTCGATCGTCGCGAGATTGGGAGGTGGTTGAACAATCGGGCTGAGAATTCACATTTGCCGTTCCGAAGACGAGAGCGGGCAATGCTGAGGTTTCGACGAATGAAATCGCTACAGAAATTCGCTTCGGTCCAAGCCTCATTGCACAACCATTTCAACTCGGAACGCCACCTCGTCGATCGTCAAACCTACAAGATCCGTCGCTCGGCCGCCCTGGCCGAGTGGCAGTCGCTTTTGGCCTGACGTAACGATGGTCTCGCCGTAGCTGCGCCGTTCGGAGACAAGTTGCCATCCGACTGACAGCACCCCTTGGATAGATAGAGATTAAATATGGCCCACAATCGTAAACTCGTATTGGGAGGTGTAGCCTTAACCCAGGTGAAGCTACCTGCACGGCTAACCGCGTTGGCATTAGGAAAAGCTCGGGATGATCTTGAGCGCGAAATTATCCAATCGTCCTATCTGGAGGGCGCACCGTTCAAGTGGATTGGGTTAATTATACGGCAAGGTTTGGTAAACGAGATCACGCCGCACTATCAAAAAATCGATCAGAAAGATGGTGAATTACCATTGGCAATTGAGGTCGACACCATTCAGTTCGTGGATGCGTCGCTCGACAAAGCTACCAAGATATATCGTAAGGCAACGCTTCTGGCGCTGCTCCATGTAGCCGAAAAATATGGACTTAGTGCTGAACGTATAAGAGTGCTGTTTGCCGAGATGGAGGCTCAATTAACGGAAGCAAGATAATGGTACCAAGTCTTGGTCTCTGTTAGGCCATGAACTCATAAATGGATTGAGGTCAGAACGCTGATACCCCATCCTTCTGAGCAACGAAGGATGCATGGTTCAGAATGCGGTGAAAGATCTTTGCGGCGTTAGCGAGAAGCTCACGGAGGGGTGCTGTCAGTCTAACGGCAACTCGTCTCCACTTCGCGGATTTTCCAGTCTAAACAGAGGGCTATGAAGCCCCTCTCTTTCAAGCGTCATCGCTTTCCGCCCGAGATTATCTGCCACGCCGTGTGGCTCTATTTCCGGTTCACCATGAGCTTGCGCGACGTCGAAGACCTTCTCGCCGAGCGTGGGATCGACGTTACCTATGAGACCGTGCGCTGCTGGGCCAACAAGTTCGGGCCGGCAATCGCAGCGAACATTCGCAGATGCCGAGGACGGGCGGACTGCGTGTGGCATCTCAATGAGATGGTCGTGCGGATCGGCGGTAAACGCATGTTCATGTGGCGGGCCGTTGATAAGGAGGGCGAGGTCCTCGACGTTCTCGTTCAAAAGCGCCGGAACAAAGTCGCAGCGCTGAAATTGCTGAGAAAACTGCTAAAGAAGCAGGGCTTCAAACCCGAGAAGATCGTGACCGACGGGTTGCGATCATATCGCGCCGCCATGCGTGAACTCGGCTGTCTCGATCGACACTTCCGAGGTCGATTGCAGGAGAACAATCGGGCCGAGAACAGTCACCTGCCCGTTCGGCGACGGGAACGAAAGATGCAGCGCTTCAAGTCCCAAGGTCAGGCCCAGCGCTTCGTTTCAACCCACTCGGCAATCTACAACATCTTCGCCATCCAGCGCCATCTCATCTCGCGAAAGACAATGCGAACCTTCCGGGCTGCCGCCTTCGCCGAGTGGGATGCGGCGTCCACTGCAACCGCATGAAAAATCGGGCTCGCGCATCAACACGGCCGATGGAAGTTAAGTTGACAGTCCCCACGATGCCCTTGCTGGGTTACAACACTGACCTTCCGCAGGAACGCGGGCTCTATCGGCTCTCCTTCCATGCCGGAACGCGCTACGCGCTGGATCGCCGATTGCTGTTCAACATGTCATCTGGTGCTACGGGGTTCAAGCGCAACCGGGGGGCAACGGCCGAGATGGAATTCACGGCCTATTATCTGCGTCATCTATCCCTGTCCCGCCGGGCGCCGTTTGAATTGCTCCAGGCCGTAGCCAATCGGATTGGCATGCCCCTGCTGCGCAAATATGAGTTGTGACTTCATTCGATTGCCAGATGACGTTCGCCAGTTTGCCGGGGCTGCCGATCCTCGTCACTTTCCGACCATTGCCTTGCGGGCGCGCAAGGCGAACAGGCAAATCAGCACATAGCAGGCCGCAGGCACGACCAGCGCCGCATGGTAGGATGTGAGTTCGGAGATCTTGCCCACCAGCAGCGGCACGAACGCTCCACCGATGATGGCCGTGCAGAGCAGGCCGGATGTGGCCTCCTCGCTCGCGCCGGATCGTTCGAGAGTGATCGTGAATATCACCGGGAACATGATCGAGTTGAACAGGCCGATTGCAAGGGCAACGAAGCCCGCACCAACCCCGCCGACGCCAGCGATGTAGAGGCACAGCAGCGCGGCAATCGCGGCAAATCCGGCGAGTAGCTTCGGTGCGGAAAATCTCGCCAGCAGGACGGAGCCGATGGCGCGGCCGACCATTGCTCCGCCCCAATAGAATGCCACGGCCTTGCCCGCTTCCTCCACGGAAACACCAGGCACACCGTCGCTGCCCATCACCCACCCCAGAAACGGCACGGAAAAGGCCGCATCTGAGCGGCCCCAGATGCCCGGATCGTTGAGGAACGCTGTCATCTGCGTGCCGATGGACACTTCCGCGCCAACATAGAGGAAGATGGCAAGTGCACCGCCCAGCGCCCAGGGCGAGGAGAGTGCTTCCTTTGCCAGTGCGATCACGCTCTTGCGCGGTGCAGCCTCATAGGGGGGCAGCGCGCCGTTCACGACTTTGCGGTTGAGCCACAGGAACAGGCCCAGCGCCAGGATCATGCCAAGTAGCCAGACATAGGCAGTGTCGATCCCCCCCAGTGCCCTTGCGCGCACCTCTTCGGTTACGGCAGCGCCTTCCTGCACTTCCAGCCCCTTGAGGAACAGATGCGCACCAAGGATCGGCGCAAGGAACGTGCCGAAGGAATTGAAGGTCTGGCTAAGAGTAAGGCGGAAATGGCTGCGGCTGGGGTCGCCCAGCGCTGCGACCAGCGGATTGGCCGCCACCTGCAGCACGGTGATCCCGCTGGCGAGTACGAATAGGCCGAGCAGAACCAGCGGGAAGATGGCCAGATTGGCTGCCACCAGCATGGTCGCGCAGCCCACCACCATCATCCCTAGGGCGCAGAGGATGGCCGCCATCGGGCGCAGGCGCGCGATCAGCCCTGCTGCCGGGAAGGACATTAGCCCGTAGGCAATGAAGAAGGCGAAGGCGACAAGCTGGGCCTCCACGCGCGACAGCGTGAAGATGCCTTTCACCGCGGCGACGAGCGGATCGTTGAGAGCGGTGATGAAGCCCCAGGCGAAGAACAGGCAGGTGATGACCGCGAAGGCCGCAGCTGCGCCGGTTTGGCTGCCTGTGTACGGGGTGGAAACACGAGTGTTTGGAGAACCGGTCTGTACCATGTCAGGGCCTCAAGGATTGTGCGGCGAGTCGCGCGCTGCCGTCGAACATCATTGTGCCTGCATCCGCGCCGATTGATATTCCAAAGGTGGCGGGAGCGCAGGCGGCATCCATCCAGAGCTGGCCCGGCAATCGGGCAGCCGTCCGATCAGGCGAGACAAGCGGCGCAGGACCGGCCAGCGTCTGGCTTTTCATCACGACGTTGCGGGATCGCGATTATTGTTTCGCTGCCGCGTTCAGTTCGGCGCCCCACGGGTCTCTGCCCGGTACAGGCCTGCCGTTGGTCGCGAAGTCCATGATCTCGTCTTTCGCCCGGTCATATTTCGGCCAAGCGGGAAGGCCCGGTCCGTTCGGGTCGCCGGTCTTGGCGAAGTTCACCAGATAGGCGCTGATCGCCTTGCCCATGGCGTTGTCGCGGGCGGTGGCCCGATCCTCGTATTTGATCGCCTGCGTATCGAAGAAGAACGGAATGTCAGTAGCGTGGCCGGCGCCTTCCTGCGGCGGGAAACCGGCCGGGGCTGGCGGCGGATTTTCCGCGACGTAAGAGAAGCGATAGGAGTAGACCGGCACGCCATTGGCAGCGATTGTCGCGCTCAGATCGCGCGCGCCTGCTACCATGGAGCCGGTCTTCCCGCCAATGTCTGCGCTGGTCGCTCCGATCATCACCGGTACATGCGCGAAATCGCCGGAGCGATAGGCAGCACTCGCATTTACGGCCAGCTTGCCGTCGGGAAACGGGCTGGCGAAGGTGCGCGGTCCGGTCGCCGCGATCAGCGCCATCATGCTCAACCCGTCGGTCACCTGCTCTGCGCTCAATGCCCGCAGTTTGGCGAGGGTCTGGGGATCGTCAGCGGCGATGCCGTTCTTCTGCGCGAAGTTGACGCCGACTTCCTCTGTCGATGCCAGCGTGGCGCCGCCCATCCCGCCGCCATCGCCGCCGGACATCACTACCGCCCGCTCGAACAGGCCTTTGGCCATGGGCGAAGTCAGCAGAGTGTGTACCGACATGCCGCCCGCGCTTTCGCCAACGATCGTGATATTGTCAGGATCGCCGCCAAAAGCCGCAATATTGCGCTGGACCCATTTCAGCGCGGTCAGTTGATCCATGTAACCATAATTGCCCAGCAACCCGCCATCCTCATTCGCGGAAGTGAGGGCTGGATGGGCGAAGGTGCCGAAACGACCCACGCGGTAATTGGCGCTGATGAACAGCACGCCCTGCTTGGCCAGTTCGGCACCCGAATAGGTCGGCGGAGAGGCGCCGCCATTCACGAAGCCGCCGCCATAAATCCAGAAGATAACCGGCAGCTTGCCCTTAACTTCCGAAGGGCGCCAGACGTTGGCATAGAGGCAATCTTCCGCGGGCGGTGTGCCGAGCGGCGCGGCATCGCTGGGGAAGGGTACCTGCATGCAGTCATTGCCATAGGCATTCGCATCGCGCGTTCCCTCCCATTGGGCAGCCGGTTGCGGCGCGCGCCAGCGCAGATCGCCTATGGGGGGCGCGGCGAAAGGAATGCCCTTCCAACTCAGCACGCCATCCTCGGATGTGCCCTTCAGGCTACCTGTTTCGATTGCAACGGTAGTCACGTCGCCTGCCTGCGCGGGCGCCGCCGCGCAAGCCATTGCTGTCACGATCAGAAAGGGGAGAATTCTCTTCATGGCAGCCTCTCTCGGTTCCGTTCGGAGAGAGGTCTGCATCGCGGTGCCTCTCTTCTCTTGCTCTGTTCGTATATATGACCCGCTGGGACAGCGTTGTCTTACGGCGAGTTAGTCCCAAACGCGTCGCTTGCGCAATCCTTGCCGGCAAATTTGCCGAATGGGACGGTGTGGAGGCCTTTGACCTTCCGGGCAGCAGCGAGATGCCGCTGCCCGGAAGGTCAATGCGGCACCGCGCCCAGCTCGAACCCTGTCTTGTCGTGCAGGGCGAAGCGGTCGACGATGTCGGCGCTTGCCTCGTTATATCCGATTACTTCGACAGTGCGTGAATCGCGGCGCAGGCGGGCAACGATCTTGTCGAGCGCCCCGACTGCCGAAATGTCCCAGAAATGCGCGCGGGATACGTCGATGGTGACGGCTTCCGCGGTGTCTTCTGCATGGAAGGCCTTCGAGAACCGGCCTACCGAGGCGAAGAATATCTCGCCGCGCACGCGATAGGTGGCCTGCCGCCCATCGGCGGAAATTTCCCGCTCCACCGCGAACATCTGCTGAACCTTCGCCGCAAAGAAGATGCCGGAAAGCAGCACGCCTGCCAGCACGCCGAGCGAAAGGTCATGCGTGGTCACGACGACCGCGACTGTAACCAGCATGACAATCGAGGACGTTGGCGGATGGCGCCGCAGGTTCGGGATCGAGTTCCACGAGAAGGTGCCGATGGAGACCATGATCATCACCGCCACCAAAGCAGGCATCGGCACGCGGCCGACCCATGGTCCGAGCACGGCGAGGAGAAACAGCAGGAATGCCCCCGCCACGAAGGTGGAAAGTCGGCTGCGCCCGCCCGAGGTTACATTGATGACCGATTGGCCAATCATCGCGCAGCCACCCATGCCTCCGAACAGTGCCGCAACGATGTTGGCGCCGCCCTGGCCCACGCATTCGCTGCGCTTGTCGCTGTCGGTATGCGTCATGTCATCGACAATCTGTGCCGTGAGCAGCGATTCCAGCAAGCCGACTGCCGCCATGGTCAGCGAATAGGGTGCGATGATGCGCAAGGTTTCCCACGTCAGGGGAATGTCGGGCAGGGCTAGGCTGGGCAGGCCCTCGGGCAGCTTGCCCATGTCGCTAACGGTGTTGACCGGCAAGCCAAACCCGATGCTGACCGCCGTCAGTACGAGAATGGCCACCAGCGGGGACGGCACGGCAGCGGTCAGCCTGGGGAACAGATAGATGATGGCCAGACCGGCCGCGATCATCGCATAGGTTTCCCAACCTACGCCGGTAAGTTGCGGCAACTGGGCCATGAAGATGAGGATCGCCAGCGCGTTGACGAAGCCGGTAATGACCGATCGCGACACGAACTGCATAAGAAGGTCCAGCCGCAGCAGCCCGGCGACAGCCTGGATTATGCCCATCAGGATTGTGGCGCCGAAGAGATATTCAACGCCGTGATCGCGCACCAGCGGTATCACCACGACGGCAACGGATGCCGTGGCAGCGGAGATCATGCCCGGGCGGCCGCCGATCAGCGAAATGACGATGGCGATGGCCACGGAGGCGTAAAGGCCGACGCGCGGATCGACGCCGGCGATGATGGAAAATCCGATTGCTTCGGGGATCAGGGCCAGTGCCACCACGATGCCGGCAAGAATGTCGGCCCGCAGGCCTGTCCCACCGGAGAACCACTCGCGGCGATAGCGTTCGAAACGGTCTGTCATTGCAATTCCACAAAAGCACGGAGCACGCCCGGGCGCGCTTTGAACGGATGATCGTGCATGATGTTGTCCGGCGGATAGGCGGCCGGAATAGCCACCCGGGATTGCACCGGGTCCATGTGGTTGCCGGGCCGATAGCGGCATCAGCCGATCCGTTCAACCCGGTCCCAGAAGGGGAGCATCTACCCGGCCCACCCGGAATTTTGCGCCTGCCAACTGTGGAGGGCCACAGGTGGTGTCGTCCTTGCCCCGAACGCGAGGAAACAGCAGATGCCTCCCACTGCCGACACGTCTTTCATCAGCCGCAAATTTCAGGACGCCTTTGGAGCCTGCCCGGCTCCGTCCTTTCGCCAGTATCTGTCCCACGGACAGCAAAGCCCCACCGCCGTCCTCGGATATCGCAGGGCGGATGAAGGAAGGCTGTTCCTGGAAGCCTATCTCGACCGGCCGGTGGAAGCCTGTCTGGCGGTTGCCATGGGTGTAAAAGTGACCCGCGCCGAAATCGTTGAGATCGGTAATTTCGCTGCGTCCAATGCCATTGCGATGATCGAGTTGTGGGGTGTCGCCGCCAACGATCTGGCGAGCGGTGGGGAAATCGCGGTCGCCACGCTGACAGCCCCTTTGCGCCAGATATTCGCCCGCATCGGGGTTCCCATTGTCGAACTCGCATCTGCAAGGCCTGGTGCCCTTGGCCCGGCTGCCGCCGAATGGGGCCGTTATTACGAAACCGATCCCTGGGTTTGCGCCGGGATGATCCGCGACGGACAGGATGCAATTTCCGCCTTCCTTGACCGCCGCAACCGCAGGGAGGCAGCATGACCAGCCTTTATCGCGCTATCGCCGCCCATGGGGCCGCCGATCCGGGGCGCATCGCGCTGGACCCGGGTAACGGTTCGCCCGTCACTTACGCCGCGCTCACCGATCTGGTTGGGGAGACAGCTGCGATATTGCGGGAAATGCACGGCACCGACACGCCAGTTGCCCTGCAACTGGATTACGGCACACAACAGGCAATCACTGAACTGGCGCTGCTTGAAGCCGGCATTCCCGTCCTTTCGCTTCCCCTGTTCTTCACCGCTGAACAGGCCAGACATGCCATTACAACTTGCGGTGCGCGGATGATCTCCGATCGAGTTCCCAACGAGAATTCCGCGCACGGCGAGTCCGCGTCGTTCCCATTGTCGCCCCTTGGGACGGCGCGGATAACATTCACCTCAGGGTCCACAGGTAATCCCAAAGGCGTGTGCCTATCGGCGGAGCACCTTCTCTCTGTCGCATCGGCAGTGGTGGACGCAGTCGGCACTGGCCATGCCGGACGGCACCTGGCGCTATTACCGCCCGGTATCTTGCTGGAAACCGTGGCGGGCTTCTTCGCCACGCTGCTGGCAGGCGGAACCTATGTTTGCCCGCCTCAGGCCGAGATCGGCCTCGGCAAACCCTTCCGACCCGACTTCGTGGCAATGCTCGATGCGATCGACCGCCATGAAATCACCTCCCTAATTCTGGTTCCCGAATATCTTGCCGGATTGGTCACGGCGATGGAGAGCAGCGGTCGGAAGCTTGAAAGGCTGACGCTGGTCGCCGTTGGCGGGGCGCATACGTCGCTCGATCTTTTACGCCGCGCGCGTGCCCTCGGCCTGCCAGTGCGGCAGGGCTATGGCCTGACCGAGTGCGCGTCGGTTGTGGCGCTGGAAGGTCACGGCGAGGGTGCAGAGGGTTCCGTGGGCAGGCCATTGGGCCATATGCAGGTGCATATAGCGGATGATGGAGAAGTCCTGCTGGACGGGCCGCTATGCCTTGGCACGTTAGGTGAGCCGCGCGAGCCTAGGCCACTGGCCACTGGCGATCTGGGCAGGATCGACGCGCAGGGCCGCCTGTGGATCGAAGGCCGCAAGTCCAGCCTCATCGTGACCGGTTTCGGCCGGAACATCTCACCCGAATGGATCGAGGCAAGTTTGGTCGCCCGCCCGGAGATCGCGCAGGCGATGGTTTATGGTGACGGGCTTCCGGCGCCCGAAGCTTTGCTGGTGCCTGCAGCTCCCCATGTGGACCTTGCTGCAGCGGTCGACGCAGTGAACAACACGCTTCCCGACTATGCGCGGATCGCGAAATGGCGCGAGGCCGCGCATTTCACGCCGGGCAATGGCCAGTTGACGGGCAATGGCCGCCTGCGTCGTGCGGCGATCAGCGCGACCTATTGCAGCAGCCAGCCGGATTTCTTCGTCGAACTGGAGGCTGCCACAGTGCGAGAGAGGCTGGCATTCCTCTCCATTCCGCAATTGCAGGCAGGACTCAACGGCACGATCCCCCTTCAGGCCTACCTCGATTATCTTGCGCAGGCCTATCACCATGTGAAGCACACTGTTCCACTGATGTGGGCCGCGCATGATCGGCTGTGCCATCGCCCTGAACTGATCACCGCGCTCAATGAATATATCGCTGAGGAAGAAGGCCATGAGGAATGGATCCTTTCGGACATCGCGCATGCAGGCGGCGATGCCGAGGCCGTCCGTCACAGCGCGCCCGATCCCGCCACGGCGGCCATGGTGGACCATGCCTACCACCAGATAAGGTACGGCAACCCGGTCGCGTTGTTCGGCATGGTCTATGTGCTGGAAAGCGTTAGCGTGGCACTGGCCCAACGTGGAGCGAGCGCGGTTGCAGATACACTCGGCCTGCCGCCAAAGGCATTTACTTACCTGACATCGCACGGCGCGCTTGATCAGCAGCACATGGCCTTCTTCGCCCGCTTGGTGAATTCCTTCACCGATCCTGCTGACAGGGATGCGGTGGTGCGGATGGCCAAGGACATGTTCGCCCTGTTCGGCGGCGTTTTCGCCTCGATCGAGCTGGAGCCGGCGCGTGAAGCCGCTTGAAGGCCGCGTGGCGTTTGTTACCGGGGCAGCGGGCGGGATCGGTGCGCCGGTGGCGCGCCTGCTGCGAGATGCTGGTGCATATGTCGTCGGGGTAGACCGGGCGGATTGCCCGGCCTGCGATGAGATCATCGTTGCCGATCTGGCGCAGGACGATGCGGTCCATTCCCTCGCGCTGCGCCTGTCGGAGCACACGCCCGACATACTGGTGAACATTGCGGGCGTGATGCGCTTCGGCCTGCATGAGAGCCAGCCCGCCGATGCGCTGGCACTGTGTTACCGTGTGAACCTGCTGGTTCCCTCCGTCCTGTGCGGGGCAGTTGCAGGGCCGATGCGCCGCCGTGGCAGTGGGCAGATCGTGAATGTCGGGTCCGTCCTCGGTTCGATCCCCTATCCATGGTTCGCCGCCTATTCCGCCAGCAAGGCGGGCCTTGCCGCGCTGAGCCAGAGCTTACGCCGCGAATTGCAGGATAGCGGAATTGCCGTAACCCATATCAATCCGCGCGCGGTGCGCACGCCGTTCAACAATGGCGATGTTACCCGCTTTCTCCAGATCACCGGCATGAAGGCCGATGAGCCCGGATGGGTCGCGCAGAGGATCGCTACGGCGATCCTCTCCCGCCGTGCCACTCTTAACATCGGGGCGATGGAGCGGCTCTATGCCACGCTGAACGCCATTGCACCGGGGCTGGTGGACAGCGGCCTCAATTCGCAGATCAGGCGCGCCCGCGCCGAATTTTCATGACCATTGCAGAAGGAATTTCCGCATGAAGATCACTCGCTCCACAATGGTGGCCGTACTGGCTGCCACGCTGGCCCTTGCCATGCCCGGCGCGGCCTTTGCCGGCATGACGGAAGATGTGAAGGCCGTGAACGATAATTGGGCGCATATCACCTATGAAATGCGCGGTTCCAGCACGCAGACCAAGGCATTGGACAAATTGGCGAAGGATGCTGCCTCGCTCGTCGCGCGCTATCCTGGCAAGGCGGAGCCGCTGCTGTGGCAGGGCATAGTTACCAGCGAGCAGGCCAATCGCGCCAATATCTTCCACAAGCTGAGGCTGGCGAAGAAGGCGCAGGACATTCTGGCCAAGGCCTATGCCATCGATCCCAAGGCCGCCCATGGTGGCGCGGCAATGAGCCTTGGCGTGCTCTATTACAAGGTGCCCGGATCGCCCATCGGGTTCGGAGACAAGGACCGTGCGCGGCAATTGCTCAAGGAAGCGCTGGCGCTCGATCCGAACGGGCTCGATGCCAATTATTTCTACGGCGATTACCTGCTCGATCAGGGCGACAAGGCCGGTGCCCGTTCTTACCTGCAGAAGGCCTTGAAGGCGTCGCACGATGCCGCGCGACCGGCATGGGACGCGGGCCGCCGCCGCGAAGTACAGGCCTTGCTCGCAAAGGCGAAGTGAGCCGCCGCTGGTGGGATTTTCGGAAGGGTTGGCGGCCCAGCTTTCGCTGCCGCAGGGAATGGTCGGACTTCTGCTGGGCGGAGCGATGGACATCGCCAACCGCGTGCCCACACGGCTAGCTCTTGATCTGCTCGCGCCGCAGGATGGGGAGCGAATTCTCGATGCGGGGTGCGGCACGGGGGCGGCGCTGGTCGGGCTGCTGCGCCGTGCCGATGTTCGCGCTGTGGGGATCGACCCATCCGTGACCATGCTGGAAGCGGCCACGCGCCGTCTCCGGGGCAGGGCGCTGCTGATTCCCGGCACCGTCGAGCGGGCCGCGCTTGCCCCGGCCTCTTTCGACGGTGCCTTGCTTCTCAACGTTCTCTATTTCACGGACTGGCAGGGCCGCATGGCTGCTGCGATCTATCGCGCGCTCAGGCCGGGCGGGCGGCTGGTGGCCTATGTCACCCATCGGCAAACCATGTCCGGCTGGCGGTTTGCACAGGCCGGAAAACACCGTCTTTTCGACAGGCAGGAACTCGCTTCGGCCCTTGTCGCGGGCGGATTTGTACCGGAGCGAATTTGGGTGCAGGAAGTACCCGTAACCCGTTCGATCAGAGGCCTGCTGGTTAGGGCGGTGCGATGAAGCCATTCGGGCCGGGGCACTCTATGTTTCCCGATGACGGTGCGGCGCAGGAAGACGGCCTTGCGCAGGTGCTGGTTCAGCATCGCGGCGAATTGCTGCGTTTTCTGGCCGCGCGCTGCGGGGATCACGCCGAGGCGGAAGATTACCTGCAGGAATTGTGGATCAAGGCGTCGCGCCAGCCCAGTGGCCCGATAGGCGACGGGCGCGCCTATCTTTTCCGCATGGCGAACAATATCGTGCTCGATGCGCTCAAGATGCGCCGCCGGGCGATGGTGCGCGACCGCAAGTGGATCGCGGAAGAAGCCGGGGCTGACACAGTGCCGGAAGACCGCCCCGATCCGGCCCCGAATGCGGAGGAGGCTGCGTCTCGCCGGCAGGAGGTTGAGCTTGTGCGCAAGGCCGTCGCCAGCTTGCCGCCCGCTGCGCGCGAGGCATTGCGGCTCTACCGTTTCGAGGGCAAGTCGCAGGGGGAAATCGCGCAAATTCTCGGCATCAGCCGCAGCGGAGTGGAAAAGCACCTGGCGCTGGCGATGAAACATCTGCGAAATTCGCTGGCGGACTGTGGATTGTATGGCGCGGCGGCGTCTGGAAATGCGGGGACGCCCGGCGGACAGGTTCCGCCAGCGGGGCAAGTGACATGAACGACACTGAACAGGAAATCATCGAACAGGCGGCGGCCTGGCATTTGGCCAGTCTTGGCGATGAAATGGACTGGGATGCCTTCACGCGATGGCTGGAGGCAGACTCGCGCCATCGCGCTGCTTTCGATGAAATGGCGCTGGCCGATACGCTGATTGCAGATCATCCAGAAGCCTTGGAGCCCATCGGCGTAGCGAATGACGATTGGGTGGGTGAACAGCCGCAGCCTTACGTGGGCAGGCGCTCTTTCGCGATGCGTTGGGCTGGGGGTGCCATTGCAGCCACGCTCGTGGCAGCCATGGCGGTCTGGCAGATTGGGCCCGGCAATGTCCAGACTTACGCCACCGGTATGGAGGCGCGCCGGATCGCCCTGGATGACGGATCGCAGATCGAATTGGCGCCGCATAGCAGTCTGAAGATTGAGGGCCGTGATCAGCAACGCATCGCGCTGGATGGCGGCGCATGGTTTGACATCCGTCACGATCCCTCGCGCCAGTTGGCAATTACGGCCGGGCAGCTGGAAATCAGCGATATCGGCACGCAGTTCGATGTGCAGTCAGCTGCAGGACAAGTGCGGGTGCAGGTTGCTGAAGGCCGGGTTCGGGTTTCCTCAGATGCGCTGGGCAAGCCGCTGAGTCTGGCTGCAGGCCATGGTGTGACGTTTGACCCGGCTGGTGGCACTGCGGAAGTCGCCTCGGTGCAGGCAGGAAAGGCGGGCGAGTGGCGCGAGGGCAGATTGTCCTTCGACGCCGCACCGCTGCCGCTCGTCGCGGCCGATCTCAGTCGTTATGCGGGGGTCAGGGTGTCGGTGGCAGACAATGCCCGCAACCGGCGCTTCACGGGCACCCTGGTGATTCAGGACGGAGAAACGGCCCTGCGCGACCTTTCTCAGCTAATGGATCTCGAACTCGGTCGCAGCGGCAAAGGCTATCGGCTGGAGGTTCGCAATCGCTGATAAGAGACGTTGCTGTTCTGGGCATCAACGCCGGTTTGTCATGAAGATAAATCCTTTATAATCAGATGCATGGGTTAGAGGTTCGCGGATAATCTCACCCGCTGCCGAGAAAAACCTTGGCAAATCAGCCCATCCGTTGCACACTTTTTGTCAAATACAAAAAGAGGGGCCCAGGCCCCGGCTGAGGGGATGATCATCATGTTCAAGCAGTCTCGTCTGCTCCTGCTTTCCTTGCTACTTCCTGCGTCACTCCTGCTCGGCACTGGTTCCGGCGCTTCCGCTCAGGGTATGCATTCCCACGATGCGATGGAGGTGGACACATCGCCCGTGACCGTCCGGTCGCTGCGCTGGTCCGATCCTGCGACCTGGCCCGATGGAAAGGTGCCGGGCAAGGGCGATGCCGTCACGATTGCGCGCGATATGGACGTTCTGATGGATGTCAGTCCGCCCGCCCTGCGCAGCCTGACCGTGAACGGCAAGCTTCGCTTCTCCGACGACCGCGACCTCGAGCTTCAGACCGAGTGGATCTACATGCCGCGAGGCGAACTGGAGATCGGCACGGAAGCCCGCCCGCACACCCACAAGGCCACGATCACGCTGACCGACAATGTTCCCAACGAAGACATCAACACGATGGGCGATCGCGGGATCATGCTTCTGGGCGGCACGCTGAACCTTCATGGCGACCGGGAAAACAGCTGGACCAAGCTGTCCAGGACGGCAAAGGCCGGCGCCAGCAAGATTGACGTGCTCGACGCCAGCGGCTGGCGCATCGGGGACGAGATTGTCCTCGCATCGACCGACTTCAATCCCCGGCAGGCCGAACGGCGCCACATCAAGGCCATCGCGGGCAATTCGCTGACGCTCGATAAGCCGCTCGAATATATGCATTTCGGTGAAATCACGTTCGGCGTGGATGAACGGGGCGAAGTCGGCCTACTGACGCGCAACATCCGCATTCAGGCTTCGGATGACTCGGAAAAATCCTATTTCGGCGGCCACATCATGGCGATGGCCGGGTCCAAGATGTTTGTTTCCGGCATCGAACTGAATCACATGGGGCAGCACCTCCATCTGGCCCGTTATCCGATCCACTGGCACCTTATCGGCGAAGGCGAGGGGCAGTATATCCGCAACTCCGCCATCCACGACACGTTCAGCCGTTGCGTCACGGTTCACGGCACGAACAATTTGAAGGTGGAAAACAACGTGACCTTCAACACGGTGGGTCACTGCTTCTTCATGGAAGACGGGATCGAAACCGGTAACCAGTTCGTGCACAATCTGGGTATCCAGACCAAGTGCCATCCGACCCTGCCCTGCGAGCCGACCAACCTTACTCTGGCTCATCAGACGACGGCAGGCCAGAAATCCAAGAATATCCTGATCCCTTCGGACAATACCGTTTCCACTTTCTGGATCACCAACCCAGACAATATCTACCGCGACAATGTGGCGGCAGGGTCAGACCAGATCGGTTTCTGGATGGCCTTCCCGCAGCATCCAACCGGTCAGTTCGAAGGCACGGAGATCAGCAAGAACACCTGGCCCGGACGGACAAAGTTTCGGGAATTCAGCGGAAACACCGCTCATTCCAATTTCGACGGTCTGATGCTGGATCGCGGCCCCGGCCCCGATGGCACCTTCGGGATCGCCGGTCCCAATCTCATCAGCTACGCCAACCCCGCCGATACGAATAGCGGGCTGGTCGTGTCGCAATTCGACAATTTCACCGGCTACAAGAACCGCAATGGCGCGATCTGGGGCCGCGGTGAGTACCACCTCTACACCAATTTGAAGCTGGCCGATAACGCCATCGGCTTCACTCATGCATCTGGCGCCCCCGGCATCGCGCCTTATACCTCACGCGTGGTGGACTCGCTGTTCGTGGGTGAGAGCGACAATATCGGCAATCCTACAACGCCCGAGGAGCTGGCCTATGGCCGCAGCCTACCGGCAGCCGCGGCGGATTTCCCGATCCGTGGCTATGAATATTACGATTTCTACCATGAGGTGGAGAACACCACTTTCGTAAACTTCGTGCCCAACGCCCAGCGTCAGGCCGGTGCGCTTTCCTACCTGCTGTTCACCAGCTTCGGCATGAGCACTGAAAACTGGGTGAAGGGCTTGAAGTTCGTCAATGCCAACCCGGTCAGTTTCCCGCAGATTCAGCGCCGCTGGGCATCCGATTACGGCCGCAGCGCTGCATACCGCAGTGCCGCTTTCCGTGACCTTGACGGTTCGATCAGCGGAACGCCCGGTGCCTATATCGTCATCGATAACGGTATCGCAGCCGACGAAGACAGCTGCCAAATCAAGGCGATCTGGAATGCGGCAATTTGCCGCGGAGACATCGGCCGCTTCAGCATCGCCGGCAATTTCAACGGATTCGAAACCGGCCCAATTGCCGATCCGATCATCCTCCAACGCAAAGGTCGGCGGTTCGAATATAATGGCGAAACTACTGTCGGCAGCGGTGCTGAACTGAGGGTCGAAACGGCAAGAGATACGCTTTCCCTCTCCCTCCGGGAAATGGATAAGGGTTCCTTCGTGATCTTCGAACTGCCCGGCTTCGCCTCGTCGGCAGGCGGCACGCAGGAAACCAGCCTTGCCGCACTGCGCGCAGCGAACAGCACGGCCTATTTTCAGGACGGCGACACGCTGTGGGTGAAACTTGTGGTCGAAGATGCCAGCGGCAAAGGCCCGGTCATCGAGAAGATCGGCAATATCACCGCACAGGCAACTATCGAGGTTGGTAAGGAAGGCCACGGCGGCTGATGTAACGAGAACCCCCGGCGAGAGCTGGGGGTTTTCTCATTCGCGCAGTGCGATCATCTAGGCGGGGTGGAGCCTGGCCTGGTCTGGGAGGACACAAAAGCTGGCCAGCTTGGTCAGCGTTCCGCCCGGCTGCTGGACCTTGTCCAGCACCTTGAGGTCGGTGCGCCATTCCCGGGCCGTGATGTCGAACAACTGATAACCGCGCTGCTGGTTGTAGAGCGCGAAATGCGGATTATCCTGCAGGATGAAGCGCCGCGTCTCGCTGTCGGCGGCGCCATCCCCACCGGAACTGATCGAAGTCCCCAGAAACTCGGTTGCGGCCGCCGGCCCGTCCAGTTCGCCGGGGCGCAGGGGCAGATAGCCGACATTGTGGACGTGGGAATCCCCGCTGGCCACGACAACATTGGTAAGCCCATTGTCGCGAATGGCTTGAACCAGTCGCGCACGGGCCGCCGGATAGCCGCTCCAGCTGTCAGGCGGATCGGTCATGCGGATGCCATCGGTGTCGCGCCGGATGATCGGCATCATCCGCACCTGCTGTGCGATCAGGTTCCAGACGGCATCGTTACGCAGGCCAGCGCCCAACCATGCCTCTTGCGCATCGCCCAATACCGTCGATGTGGGATCGTCCTGCTTGCGGCAGGCGCGTGCGCCTGGTTTTTCGCACAATTGCTGGCTGCGATAGCTGCGCGTGTCCAGGACATGCATCCTGACCAGGCGCCCGAAATCCAGCCTGCGGAACATGGTCAGCCCGCCAATCCGGGGCGCCTGTGCGAGCCGCACCGGCATATGTTCGTACCATGCCTGCATGGCAACGATCCGCCGGGCCATTACCGCCTGTTCGGGGCTGCCATCCTGGTCGAAGGTGGATACCCAGTTATTGTCCACCTCGTGATCGTCGAAGGACATGATGAAGGCAGTGGCGTGATGGGCAGCCTGCAGGTCCGGATCGCTTTTGTACTGGGCGTAGCGCCGGCGATAATCCGTCAGCGAATATATCTCGTTGTCGGCATGCCGCCGGTTGACCTTGCGCCCTTCGCGGTCCCGGATCGTGAAGCTGCTTTCAGGCCCATATTCGTAGATATAGTCGCCATAGTGGAAGATGGCGTCGAGATCGGGTTCCTCGCTCAGGTGCCGCCAGGCATCGTACCAGCCTTGAGGATAGGCCTGGCATCCGGCCAGCCCCAGTCGCAAGCGTTCGGGGGAAGACCCAGCCGCCGGGGCAGTGCGTACCCGCCCGACGGGGCTGGCTTCGGCGCCCGCAATGTGGAAGCGATACCAGTAGTGGCGGGCGGGCTGGAGGCCGCCCACCTCGACATGGACGCTGTGAGCCAGTTCGGGATGCGCGATCTCCTCTCCGTTCCGCACGATGGTCAGGAAGGCTTCGTCTTCCGCCACTTCCCAGCGCACCGCCACCGCCAGCGGAGGCATCCCGCCATCCGGTTGCAGGGGATGGGGCGCCAGCCGCGTCCAGATCACGAAGCCGTCTGGCCAAGGGTCGCCCGAAGCGACGCCAAGGCTGAAGGGATAGGCATCGAAACTGGGCGCGGCCCATAGCCGGGTGTGAGTGCCAAGGCCGGAAAGCAGCATCAGCCCGCTTGCCGAGACAAGGAAATTACGCCGGTTGAACACCATTCTGGATTGCCTGCCAGGAATGTAGGGAAGTGTGGAAGGCGTGCTGCCGGTCAGAAGGTGGCGCGAACGCCAATCGTCCCGCTGACCCCCGCATTGTTGTAGTTCGCGACGTGATCGGGAACCGAACCGGCATCGTTGGTGACCCCCGGCGCAAGGCGGTAGGTTGCCCGGTTGAGCAGATTCCTTACCGAGAAGAAGCCTTCCAGCCCGCGGCGGAAGCGGTAATTGCCGGAAAGGTTCACGTCCCAGCGCGCCTTGTCATAAGTGCCGGTGGAGATGGTCGCGGGCCGGTCATCCGTCCACACGGTGTTGAGATAGAGCCGCACCGGTCCGCTCTTGTAGGCCAGCGCCATGGTGAACATGTTTTCCGGGGTCAGCGAAATCGGTTGGTTAGGGTGCGTGTAAGTGTAGGAGCCGCGCAGCGTCAGCCCCTTGAAGGGCTTGGGCAGCAGGCGCTCCAGCGAATAGTTCAGCTCCAGTTCCACGCCCTGAATGCTGATCGTGCCTTCGCCCACAGTGGCCGTGGTGCGGAAGGTGTAATCGGCATATTCGGTGCCGGTATAGCCGAATTCCTGCGCGGTGAATTCCTGCGTTTGGAACGCACCCTTCAGCTCATTGCGGAAATAGTTGATCCCGATCAGGCCCACCGGTTCGAAATACTTCACCAGCCGTACCGAGTAATTGTCCGAGAGTTCCGGTGTCAGACCGGGGTTGGGCACGGTGACGGTCTGGGTTGTCTCGTTGACTGACCAGACGCCCGCCAGAACGTCCACTTCAGGCCGGCGGATCGTGCGGCTGTAGCCCAGCTGCAGGTCCAGACTGTCAGTGAAGGAAATCTTGGCCGAGGCGCTGGGGAAGAAGTAATCGTAATTGCCCTTGCGCGGGACGCGGGGGCGCGATTCATACTGGTATTGCAGGCCTTCGATGGTGGTCGCCTGGCCGGTCGTGGAAGATACGGCGTAGCCGGCTTCGATCACCTCTGCCGCAGAAAGCGGATCGGGTTCCAGTGCGGCCGTGCGCGTCTGTTCCCAGCGCAGGCCTGCGCGGACTGCCAGCCATTCGAGCGGTTGCGCTGTTGCCATCGCATAGGCGGCGTAAGTGTCTTCGTCGAAATGGCGGCTGTTGCCGATATTGGCGTTGTAATAATTGGTGGCCGTCATCACCGGGGTAAACTCATCCGGGTGATCCAGGAAATATTGCCCGATCAGATAGTTGCTCGGCATGTAGAATGCCGAGGAACCGGAGCTGGAGAGGAGGCTTAGGCCAGATTCGTTGAAGTTCAGCGGGATGTAGCTCTGATTGGCAATCAGGAACTCTGTCGTGCTGAGCGGGCCGGTATAGGTATAGCGGCTCGCTTCGCGGCGGTTCTCATAGAGATAGGTCGCCATCTGAACCTTGCCGCCCGCCTTGAGCATGATGGGGAAGGAACTGCCCGGCACGTCATAGGCCAGATTGAGCGCGCCACCGGTCCGTTCGACCTTCGAGGAGCGGCCATCTTCCGCGTTGATGACGATGGAGGATGCGGAATAGCTTGCAGGATCGCTCCAGTCCGCGCCGCTCACCTGCTGGATGGTCCAGTCCGTGGCCAGATAATCCTCGCTGCGCTGTGCGGAATAATTGCCGGAAGCCGTGGGGGACGTAGTGGTGAACACGGCGTGTTCCTTGCCCATCGGGTCATAGCTGCTGTTCGAATTGGTGTAAAAGAAGTTGCCGTCCAGCGTGACGTAATTGCCGCGATATTCGAAGCTGGGCGTAACGGTAACCCCGGTGCCGACCTTGGCGATGGTGTTGGCGTCTGCACGCAGGGAAGCAGTGCCCGCCGCCAGCAAGGTGGTGTAATCGAAGGCCGGCTCTCCCTCCAGACCCCGGCTGCGGGCGCCGCTGGTCAGGACATAGGCCCGCTGTTCGGACAGGTTATAGGACCGATTGTAGATGCCCATCAGCGACAGGGTCAGCTCATCGGTAGCCTTGAAGTCCAGCGTCAGGTTGCTCGAGATGCGGGAAACTTCCTGAGCGGTCACGCGGTTGGTCATCGTGGCGGACGCGATCGGATCGGGGCTTTTGGCCGTGGCTGTGTAGTTCCAGCCATGCTGGATCGTTTCCAGCTCCGTGTGAACGCGCGACAGGCTGGCGCTGGCAACAATGCCCAGCCGCCCGTCTAGCATGACGTCGGAATATTCGATGGACCCGCCGGGGCGGAACCGGCCATTGCCGCGGTCCTCGCCCGGACCTGCCTGTTTGCTGTCCCACAGATCCGACTGGGTTGTCGCGTTCAGCGAGACGACGATGCGGCGCCCCTTGCGGTCAAACGCGCGCTTGGTGCGTAGGTTGATGGTCCCCGCGGGTGCATTCGCATCGACATCGGCGCTGACGGTCTTGGAAATTTCGATTGAATCGATGCTGCTCAGCGATGCCTGTTCGAAACTGAAGGAGCGCGAAGTGCTCGACCCTGAATTGGCGTCCGCCCCGGCAATGGCGATGCCGTTGACCGTCACCGACGTATATTCTGGCGGCAGGCCGCGAAGGCCGACATAGCGCACGCTGTCATCCGCCGCACCCTGGTTCTGGGTGATGACGCCCGGCATGAACTTCAGGAATTCGCCGATATTGCCTTCTGAAACCTCACCGAAGGATTCGGATGAGAGGCTGTTGGTGATGTCCATCGAATTGCGCTGGCTCATGATCGCCTTGGCATCGCCTTCGCGAACGCCGGTAACGACGATTTCGTTGGCAGCCAGTTCTTCCCCGCCCGCGGCAAGGACGAAGTCGACTTCCAGCGCCTTGCCGGCAGGGGTGTCGACCGTGACGAATTTGTCGGGATAGCCGGTGAAGGCGACGGTGATTTCCGTCTCGCCCGCCGGAACGTCGAGCAGGCGGTACTGGCCGCCTTCACCCGTGCTGGTGCTCCGCTTTTCGCCCGTGGAGGTGGTGACACGAATGATGGCGTTGCGCTTGTATTCCCCGGTCACCGGGTCAAGCACCTTGCCGGAGAGCGTACCGGTCTCGGCCTGGCTGCGTGGCCCCGGATTGGTAACGATGCTGTATCCGCCGCCGGGCGTCGTGCGATAGGTCAGGCCCGTTCCCGTAAGCAGCAGCTGCAACGCCTTTTCCGCCGTGTGCTTGCCGGACACTCCGGGCGAATTGCGGTTTTGCGTCAGTTCCGATCGGGCGGACACGGCCACACCGGCCACGCGCGAGAAGTCCAGCAGTGCCGATGCCAGCGGCTGGGCGGGAATGTTGAAATCCCGCGTGGCGGGTTGTTCCTTTGCATTGGCCGGACTGCCGGCCAGCATCAGGGCCGGCACAGATGTCATGCTGAGCAGAGCGATTGCGAACTTTTTCACGAACATTACCCCAAGTCCCTTGAACCGTGCACGAGCGGGGCAGGCGCACATTGCGCAGACCCCGTCGTGTTTCCGGCTCAAGGACGTCCGGACACGCGAAATTGGACAAAGAAATTTCAGGGGCCGCGTAAAATGTTGGAAATGCGCTTCCCGGCGGCCTGTGCGGCTAGTTTGGGAGTGCGCTTTTCTGCCGCAGGGTGACCGAGCCATCAGGCATCCGCTCGACGGAAACGGGCAGGATGCCGGGCAGGGTGTCCAGCATCTGATCGACCTGAGATGTGCTGAAGGACGTGGTCAGACGCTCGCCGGCAAGGGAGGCTGAGGTAATCGTGATGGGGTGCGGGTAATATCGCCGCGCATCGGCGATAATCTCGCCCAGCGAAGTGTCGTGATAGTCGAGATGGCCGCTGCGCCATGCGCCGGGTTCGCTACCGCCAAGCTGTTCAGGCAGAGAGCGAGCGGTGCCGCCCGCGCGCAGCTTCTGACCGGCGACCAGCGTAACGACACTCCCGGCAGATGGCTTGCTCCCAACAGGATCGGGCGCGACCTGCACAACCCCTTCCTTCACCGACACTGCCACATGGTCACCATCGAAATTGACGTTGAACTTGGTGCCGACGACGCGGATGCGCTGGCCGCCAACCAGAACCACGAAAGGGCGGTTCTTGTCGGGGGAAACGGAGAAGAACGCCTCGCCACGGGTGAGCTGAACCGTGCGTTCGCCGTGGGAGAAGTCCACATCCAGGGCGGAATGGCCGCCCAGCGTGACAAGGCTGCCGTCCTTCAACGGAATGTCGCGGATTTCCGCCACGCGGGTTTCAAAATCCGGCGTGGCGGGGCGTAGCATCCATGCGCCGCCGAACACCGCAATCGCCATCATGCAGGCCATGGCAAACTGAGGCACGCCGCGCGGCAGGCGGGTTCCATCGCTGAGATTGCCCAGCCGGGCGGCGAGGGCGACCAATCGTTCGCGCAGGGTCGGCTGGCCCAGCAATTCCCGGTAGCGGGGATGGCGCCCGAGGCTTGCGGCATCCTGCCAGACGCGATTGAGCAATTCCTGGCTGTCGCCAGTGCCGCTCAGCAGCATATCGGCTGGATGCACGGCGGCATGCCGGTGCGCACCGGCAACATCCGTTGCGGTTCCGTCCTCAGCCTGCCTGTGCATGTGCCGGTCGCCAGTCACCCTTTGCGCTCCGCTTTCGCGAAAGCCTTCGCGCAATCCTCTAATGCGCGTTGGACGTGCTTATACACGGCGCTCTCGGTCATACAAAACTGCGCGGCGACTTCTCGAGGGGAAAGGCCTTCTACGCGCACCAGCAGGAAGATACGCCGCCGCGTGGCAGGCATGGCCAGAAGCGCCTGTTCGAATATGGCGAAACGCTGCCGCTCATAGAGCATCTGTTCGGGGCAGGGGCTGACAGGCTGATATTCCGGCGATTGCACAAGCTCGCGCATCGCTTCATCGCGTCGAATCTGGCTTCGCCGGTGGTCGATCACGACGTTGCATGCGATTGTGTAGAGATAACGGCGCGGGTCTTCCACGCCGGTGCCAGAACTGACCGCAGCCAGCTTTGCGAATGCCGTCTGGCAGACTTCTTCTGGCTCCGGCGGTCCGGAACCGAAGCGGCGGGCGATGTAGCGGATCAAATTCGGCGCAAGTTCGCGATAGAGAGCATCGAGCTCACCGCTGTCTCCAGCGCTGTCGGAATTTGCGGGTCTGGTGCTTGATGCCCCCAAAACACCGCTTTTCCAAGGCACTCCAACTATCGCCATCACGCTTCGCCAGTGCGGAAAACATCCGGCGATCAGGCTGCGCGGAAGCTGTCCATTAAACTCAGTGGCTGCGCCCTAGGGGCGAATTTATGCCGCTTTGTGACAGTGCGCGGATGGCCAGGAAGCGTTGAGTGAGGCCCGGCCGGCACTCCGGAAAATCTTTTTCGACGCGCCCTGTCAGATTTCCTGTTGCACTGCGTCATTGCGTCGAGGCCGCAAGGATAGCGGCTCGAGATTGAGGGAAACGTCGTGAAATATTCGAGAATGTTCAGGCCGTTTTCGTCTCAGGATCGAGGCTGTAATAAAAAAGACATAAAGTCTTTTGAATGTAACTCGAAATTCATGTCGATAATGATGGGCGCGATTTTTGCTCTCGCGATCGGTTTCCTTCCTGCATCGGGTATTGCCAGAGAACTTGATGCTGATGGCGGGCGGGAGGCGGAGCTGGAGCGCCGCCTTGCCGGGCCTGACGGGGCTGTCATGGTCGTTGCGCACCGTACCTGCTGGCGTGAGGCTTCCGAAAACAGTCTGGACGCGATCGAGGCCTGTATCGCCGCCGGGATCGACATGGTCGAAATCGACGTTCGGGCAACCCGCGATGGCCAGCTGGTGTTGATGCACGATGCCACGGTCGACCGGATGACCGACGGTACCGGCCGGGTCGAGGACATGGACTGGGCCGATCTTGCCAAGCTGCGCCTGCGTGAAGGGCAAGGGCGCGGCTCGGCGCTCACCGACCGCAGGATTCCCCGGTTCGAGGATGCGCTGCGCGTGGCCAAGGGGCGCATCCTGATCAATGTCGATGCGAAGATTGCCGTGACCGAAGAAGTGCTTGGCCTGATCGACCGTGCGGGTGATCGCGATCAAGTGCTGTTCAAGGCGGAAGCGCCGCTGGAAGACATCAGGCGTCTGGCACCGTGGGTTTCGCAGGTTCGTTTCCAGCCCATTCTGCGCGAGCCGACACTTGCAGGCGACGCCGCTGGCATTGTGGCGACCTACGATCCAATCCACCCGGTCAGCTATGAAATCGACGTGAAGGGCCGGGCCTTTACGCCCACCTTGACGCCGATCATTCAGGCTCGCTGCGCTCGCTATTGGGTGAACAGCCTGGCCGGGCGCGCCTATGACGACGAAGACGCGCAGGCCGACCCGGATGGCGTGTGGGGCGAACTGATCGCCCACGGCGTGGACGCCATCCAGACGGATTATCCGATTCAGCTCAAATCCTACCTCGCCCATACCGGGGCGACGAGTTTCCGCTGCACACCCGCAGCGCCCTGAACCCCCGCTTTTCCCCCTACTGACCTCCAAGCAACAGGATTACTGTACCCATGAAACGCATCTCCCGTCTGTATTGCGCGATTGCCACCACCGCGATGGTGACTTGCCTTGGACACGGCACAGCCATGGCCCAGGCCGAAACGGAAACAGAAGAGGCTGCGGCCGATCATGGCGAGGCCATCATCGTGTCGGGCTATCGTACGTCCAACGCTGCGGCGATCGAAGCCAAGCGTGATGCCATCGGCATCACAGACTCCATCGCGCAGGATCAGGCCGGCCTGCTGCCCGATCTGACCATCGCCCAGGTCGCACAGCGCATTCCGGGCCTCGCACTGGTGCCCGATTTTGCCACCGCCGATGACCGCTCGCCCGATCTGGCCGAAAGCGTCATGATCCGCGGCATTGGCTCGAGCTACAATCAGGTGACTATTGACGGCCTGCCGCTGGCCACCACTTCGTCCGACAGCCGCGGTGCGCGCATTGAGCTGCTGCCGCCGTCCTTCGTCAGCCGCGTGGATGCGATCAAGACGATCACCGCCAATCTGGACCCCCATGCGCTCAGCGGCCAGCTCGACCTGATCACTGCCAGCGCATTCGACACGAACAAGACCTCGCTGGCGGTGCGTGCATCGCTGGGCGATAATTCCACGGCTGGCGCGGCCGACCTCGATCAGGGGCAGAACGTGCGCGCGGACGCGACGTTCAGCACGGTGTTCGGCGCGAACAAGGATTGGGGCATGGTCATGTCCGGTTCCTTCGCTCGCTATTATTCCAGCAATTACGACCAGAAACCCGGCGCTGTCGACACCAGCTATCTCATCTACAAAAACGGTTCGAACTCGCAGGTCGATTATAACGACATCAAGGACACCAACGGCTATTCCGCCGCATCGCGCAACCAGATCTTCGTCTATGACGACACGGTAACGCGCGCCTCGGGCGTGATGAAGCTGGAATATAATCCGTCTCCGGCGACGTATGCTGCCGTCTATTCCGGCTATTTCTACCAGGAAGAGGACGAGATCCGGAACGAGTATCTGGCGACGGCCACGACCAGCACGGCTCCGGCCAACCAGACGGAAACCTATGGCGAATGGGCCAAGGGCCGCACTTCGCTGGGATATTCCCATCAGCCGCAGAAGCGAGAGACCTTCGTTGTTTCCGCGCTGCTGGATCAGGAACTGAGTGACAAGCTGGCGCTTCAACTGCGCGGCAGCCATTCGCGCGCACGGCTCAACACCATTCGTGACCGATCCAAGTTCAATACGCTGAACAATCTGGTGCAAAGCGGCTTCACCTACGATCTGAGCGCCGGCTTCCCGACGCTGGATTTCTACGACCCCACTTTCGTGAACGATGCGTCCAACTATGTGCAGAGCTATATCCAGCACATCACCCAGCGTGCCGCGCAGAACCTGAGCTACGGTTCCGCCAATCTGGCCTACAATGTTGACGGGGATGCGCACGGCTTCGGCTTCAATGTCGGCGTCAGCTATTCCAACACCGATCAGAACTACGACGAAGGCCGCATCGCCGGTGTTCTGGTGAGCGACGAGACGGTGAACATGGCCAATTTCGTGCGCTCCACGCGGCTTGGCACGACGGACCCGGATGTCGATTTCCTGTTCATCGACGATGAGGCCTATCGCGCCGCGTGGGCCGAGCAGGGCATGCCCAGCAATACCGATGACAGCGATACGGAGATCAGCAGCGACTATCAGCTGAACGAGCAGATCTTCGCCGCCTATGCCGAAGCGAATTTCCGCACTGACAATTTCAACCTGCGCGCTGGCCTGCGCTTTGACTCCACGGTCAACAATATCGACCTCTGGGTTCAGGACGAGAACCTGCCGGCCGAACCCAACGATGCGGCCCAATATGTGCAGACCCGCCGCCGCGCGACCTATGACTATCTGCTGCCTTCGGTCATCGCCAGCTATGACTTCGACAATGGCGTGATCCTGCGCGCCGGTTACAGCAAGACGATCGGCCGCCCCAACTTCAACTATTACGCCATCGGCGAGAGCATCGGCCTGCCCGAGGACAGCGAAGACAATGTCATCAGCATCACTCGCGGCAACCCGGACCTGAAGCCGCGCACGTCGAACAATTTCGACGTCTCGCTGGAATGGTATGCCGGGCGCGGCAGCCTGCTTTCGGTCGCGGCCTTCTACAAGGACATCAAGGATCTGATCTTCATGCAGAACGTCCTGCTTGAAGGGTATGAATATGATGGCGAAGTTTATAATGCCCGCGTGACTACGCCGATGAATTCCCAGAATGCGAAGCTGAAAGGCGTGGAGCTTTCTGCCCGTCAGGACTTCAAGGATATTGCTTCGGGCTTCCTGAGCAATTTCGTCCTCTCGGCAAACGCGACCTTTATCGACGGTAGTCAGACGGTTGTGCAAGCCGATGAATCGCTGCGCAACGTGAACGGGCTGGAAGGCCAGCCGGAATTCCTGGCCAATGCGACGCTGTCTTACGAAACCAGCCGTTTCGGCGCCTCTGTGGCCTACAATTATGTGGGCGACTACCTGAAGTCGATCAACGAGAATGCCGAAGTGTTCGACATCTTCAGCAAGCATCGCGGCGAGTTCTCGGCGCAGATCCGTTACAAGGTGGCGGACAACTTCACCCTGATCGCGGAAGGCCAGAACCTGACCAAGTCGGAAATCGAATATTTCCGCGAAATGCCCACCGGACGTCTGGTGGCCGAACGCAGCGAGAAGGGCCGCGTCCTCTGGCTGGGCGTCAGCGGGCAGTTCTGAGCCGCATCCGGGAATCCCGCTGAACCGGGGAAGGGCGGGCGATCACTCGTCCGCCCTTTCTTGCACCAACCGGCTGACGCCTCAGCCAAGCCGACAAGAGAAGATCATGTTCAGGAACCTTTTGAAATCCGCCGTTCTGCTGGCGCTGTTCTCGGTCGCGTCGCCGTCTCTGGCCGCGCCCTTCTGCGGTGAGACGCCGCAAATCGCTGCCTTGCAGGAAGCCTGGCACGATCCCACTGGCAGGGTGATGATTGCCTCGCATCGCGGCGGGCATCTGCGTTCTCCCGAAAACTCGCTGGCCGCAGTCGACGAGGCAGTGGCGGCAGGCGCCGATTTCGTGGAGATCGACGTGCGCGTCTCGCGCGATGGCGTGCCCTTCATCATGCATGACGGCACGGTGGACCGCACCACCGATGGCAGCGGCAAGGGTGAGGACATGACTTTCGCCCAGCTGCGCGCCCTGCGCCTGAAAGGGGGCGACACGCCGCCGCCGACCCTGCTGGAAATGCTGATGCATACATGCGGGCGGGTGCTGGTGGATCTGGACATGAAGACGGATCGCTTTGCCCCGGTGCTGGCCGTAGTGGACGGGCTGGGAATGGCCGACCAGGTGATGATGTTCGACAGTGACAGTGACGTGCTGCGCAATGCGCGTGCCCTGTCACCGGCGCTTCCGGTCATGACGCGTCTGCAGAAGGATGTGCCGATGGCGGAAAAGAACCGCGCGCTGGCCCCGGTTGCGATCGTGCATGGCGATGAAGAGACGCTGACACCCGCCATGAAGGCCGCGATTGCCGACATGCCTGCCCGGATATGGGCCAACAGCCTGGGTGATCTGGACAAGGATCTGGGCTCCGGCGCGACGGCTTGTCCGCGCCTGAAGTCGCTGCTTGGTCAGGGCGCATCAGTAATCCAGACCGATCAGCCCCGCCTGTTGCGTGCCCGCCTGTCCGCATGCGGCGAAGGGGGTGACGAAAAACGCTAAAATCATGCTCGCTGCCGGAAATCCTGCGTTTTTTGGCCTTTGCGCAATGAAGCTGTCACTAAGGAAAAATATCCGCGCCCTGCTCGCGTAGGGAGGCCGCACCGTGAAATTCGATGAATCGGCATATCGCCTGTTTCGCGGTGACATCTATCGCCTGGCCTACCAGAAACTGGGCGACCATTCGGCGAGCGAGGATATTGTTCAGGACAGCTTCCTGCGCCTTGCCCAGTACCGGCAGGGGGGCGTCGGCAACGTCGGCGGGCTGCTGCGCCGTATCGCCAGCAACCTGATTGTCGACCGGGCGCGCTTACAGAAGCGCAAGCCGGAAGAGGCCTTGCCGGAAGGCCGGGATTTTCCCGGAGAGGAACCTTCGCAGGAAGCGGTTCTGATCGACAAGGAGCGCATGGAACAGGTTTCTGAAATACTGGACCAGATGCCGCCCATGCGCCGCGAAGTATTTATCATGCGGCGCCTGCATGGCATGTCGGCAAAGGAAGTGGGGGCAGCCTTGTCGATCAGTCCGGCGGCAGTGGACGCCCACGTGGCGAGGGCGGTTCTGGTCCTGCACCGGGGCATGTCCGCGCTGGAAGATCGTGTGGTTTCGGAATGAACGCCAGCATCGACGAATACGAGGAAGAGGAAGCCGCCCTCTGGGTCGCCCGTCACATGGGCGGCCCGGTGGATGCGACTGCCTTTTCCGAATGGCTTGCAGGCGGGCAGGGACGGCGCGAATTATTCGACGCCATGTGGGCAAGCTGCATGGACGATGCTGTGACTGCCGCGTTGCAGTCGCGCGGCACGGATCAGGATAATGAACCTCTGTTTCAGGCGGACCGGGCAGAGCAGCGGAGCCATCTCGGCCGGCGCGCAGTGGCCTTTGGCGCCGTGGCAGCATCGCTGGCGGCCGTGCTCGCCTTTTCCTGGCAGCCGTTGCGCTTCGCGCTTGCTCCGGCGCAAACCTATGAAACCGGTCCGGGGCAGGTGCGCGAAGTAACTCTGGCGGACGGTTCCATTGTCGTGTTGAACGGCGCCAGTTCGATCCAGGTCACCATCGCGGGCGAGCGGCGTTATGTGAAGCTGCAAGAAGGCGAGGCCCTGTTCGAGGTTCGCCATGACAAGGAAAGGCCATTCACGGTAGCTGCCGGGGATGGCCGCGTTACCGTGCTGGGCACCCGCTTCGATCTGGCGCTGAACGGCGAACAGGTGGATCTGGAGGTCACTCGCGGCCTAGTGCGCTTCGCGGGGCAAGGCGGCGATGCATCCGGTGTGCTTGTGCCGGCTGCGCATCGTTCCGCACTGGTCAAAGGCAGGCCGACCGAGCCGGAACGGTTCGATGTGCAGGGCGATCCGGCTTGGCGTGGTGGCTGGCTGGAAGTGGCGGACATGCCGCTGGAACGTCTCGTCCCCCGGTTGGAACGCTGGACCGGCAAGACCATCGTCGTGCAGGATCGTTCATTGCTGGCAAAGCGCGTGGCCGGGCGTTTCCGCCTGTCGGAACCGGGCGTGGTTCTGGAAAGCCTCGGCGTGATCTATGGCTTCTCAGTGCGCGAAACGCCGCAATCCTATCTGATCGAGACACAGTGACAGACAGGCCCCGGCAATGCGTGAGTCCCCGTATCCGCATTGCCACTTCCGCCCCCGGAAGTGCCCGCCCGCAGGCCTGCACTGCTGAGCCAGCATGAACCCCCTTCGCCCAACCCTTGCCCTGGCGGTGCTGATGGCTGCGGTTCCGGTCAGCGCCCGCGAAGTGTCCTATTCCATTCCCGCGGGGCCATTGCCTGCGGCGATCAACAAGTTCTCCAAGGCCAGCGGCCTGCAAGTCATCGCGGACCCACGGCTGCTGAGGGGCAAGCGCACCGCTGGATTGCATGGCAAGATGCCGCTGCCGAAGGCGCTGGAGCAGCTTCTGCGTGGCACGGACCTGATCGCGCGGCAGAGGGGCGGTGTAATCTTGATTATGGAGGTCCCGCGCGCCCAGTCTCGGGGCGCCGCCAAGGCACCAGCACCAAGGCCCGAACCTGCGCCAGTAGGTCGCGCCCCGCCGCCTGTGCAGCCGATCGTGGTGACCGGGCAACGTATTGCCGACCGGTTGGCCATCGCGGCCAAGAAAAATGCCGTAAACATCGTCGATGCCGTCTCGAGCGACGACATTCGCCGCCTGCCGGATACAACGATTGTGGATGCGTTGCGCCGCGTGCCGGGCGTTTCGCTGGTGGCGATCGCGGATAACGAACACCCGCGGGACGTGCCCATTGCACCGGTCGTGCGCGGGCTGACACAGGCTTACAACAACGTCACCATGAATGGCATGCCTATGGCCACCACCGGTGTGCCCGACGCTGTATCGAACAGCGCGAGCCGAGGCGGCCGCATGGACGTGCTGCCTGCTTCGGCCGTAGCCGGGCTGGCCGTGGTGAAGACTTTCACCCCGGATCTGGACCCAAACGCTATCGGCAGCGCGATCGACATGCAGACGCGCAGTTCACTGTCCGGCAATCGCGAGGCGTTTCTACAGGGTGAGGCCGGGCTGGCCGGGGTCAGCCAGAACGGAGAAATACGCTCGCAACTGCCACTAGGCGGCCACGGTTCCGTAACGGCAGGCCTGACATTCGGGCCGGATCGGAATCTGGGCGTCGTCCTGTCCGCCAGCTTCGGGCGGCTGGACAATAACAGCTATGTTCACGGGACAAGTGACGGCAATTTCTTCGCCTATTATGACGATGACGGGCACAAGGTGGACAGCCGCGACATGTCCAATGGCATTGCCGTGCCGCGTCAGGACAAGTTCTGGTACAACGAAAGTTCGCGCCAGCGGTGGAGTGTGATGGCTGCGCTGGAGGCTGAACCGGACAGCAATACACGTCTGTCCGCATTGGCCGGCCTGTTCCGCTTTGACGACGGATATGCGCGCAACGAGATCATCATCGGTGCAGGAGATGCCGATGTTCTAGACCAGACGCCGGTTTCGGGTCGCTATGAAACCGGCACGGTACAGGCGGGTTATCGCGAGGGGGCAACTCGCAGCGATGTGGCTGTCATGCAATTGGCGGCGGACTTCAATCCATCCCTGCGCGACCGGGTGAGCATCCGCGCCGGACTATCCACATCCGGCTTGAATGAAGCCTATGACATGGTCAAGTTTACAGCCGGGCAGGATGAAAATGGCAAGGCGCCGGGCACCCCGGAATTCGGCTTCTCCTATGATACTTCCGGCTTCCACCACAGCTTCAACCTGAATGCCGACAATTACCGGGATCTTTCGCTTTACCGCCCCTCCTATTGGCGGCACCGCTGGCGCAGAGCTACTTCCAGTGTCGGCACGATGAAGGGTGACTGGCGCCACAATGCTGAAAAAGGCGATTGGGGCGCAGGCTTTGCTGCCGGGTTGGCGTGGAAGCGCACGCGCTATGCCTATACCTATTACAGTGAGGAATATCGCTCGCTCGACCAGGGGCTGACGCTGGCCGATATCGCCTCCATCAGCGAAGCGCCGCTGCGCTACAATCAGTCGGGTCTGAACCTGATCGTGATCGACCCGGTGGCAGCATGGCGCATGTTCGACGCAAATCGAGGCAGCATCTTTGCAGAAGATGAGACGGATGCCCGGTTGCAGGACAATTTTGCCCATACTGAGAGCATTCTGGCCGGATACGGCATGCTGCGTTATGCCGATGGGCCATGGGAAGTGCTGGTTGGCGCCCGGGCGGAACAGACGGCCACGGTTACTCGGGCCAATATGAAGACGGCAGACATCTGGGCGCCTGTCCGAACGCAATCCAACTATCTGCGCGTCCTGCCATCTGTGCTGGCCAATTATCTGGCGACAGGGGATTTGCGTCTGCGTGCCGCCTACAGCCGCACGTTCGGCCGCCCGGGTTTCGAAGCCTATGCGCCGAACCAGTCAGTGGAATTCTCGACCGGTGCGGATGAGGGAAACCCGGACAGTCTGGGCGTGAACGTCAGCCTGGGAAATCCGGCCATTCGCCCCCGCATTTCGGATAATATCGACCTGTCGCTGGAATGGACCCCGCCAGCCGAATTTGATGGTCTGCTCTCGGCAGCCTTGTTTCACAAGCAGATCGGAAGCGAGATCTTCGATTCTGTGACCAGCGGTTACCTGCTGGACGGAATATATTATCGCAACGCTCAGGTGACGCAGCCCGTCAATGCCAGCGGCGCCCATATTTCAGGGCTGGAACTCAGCGCTACAATCGGCTCGCTGGGGTCGATTACTCCCTTTCTTGCCGGTGTCGGCTTCAACGGGAACTGGACCGTGTTGCGCGGCGGGATGACCGTGCCTCTGTCCAGTGGGGACACCCGCGACATGAACAGACTGGTGGGGCAGCCATCGGAAATCCGTAATCTGTCGATCTTCTACAATCAGGACGGGTTCGAACTGCGCGGTGCGCTGAACTGGACGGGGCAGGCGTTGCGCAGCGTCACGCCCGACGATGCATGGCAGGATATTTACTGGGCGCCGCGCCGCCAGTTCGATCTTCAGGCGCGCTATCGCTTCCGCTCGGGCATCAGCGTGGTGCTGGACATCGCCAATATCACCGAAGAGCGGCTGGTGAGTGTGACCGGGGAACATCGTACATGGCTGAAAGACAGCTATTCCGTGCCGCGCACTGTGCGCTTGAGCGTGAATTTCAGCCTTGGTGGTTCCGGCGGTGAGCCGGTGAAGGACTGAGGCGGCGTTCAAAGGCATGGTTCGTGAAGGCGACGCCCGCTGCGCGATTTCCGTCAAAATATGTTACGTAATTGAAATTAAATTGGTGTCGCGATTGAGGCGCGGTATTGCAGGCAGGGCGCCCCATCGGCGCCTTGCTCGCTCAGGTTTCTGGCGAAGCCGGCGTCGGGTAATCGAGGGCCAGGCCGGGCAGATCGCGGTCGTCATGAGGTGAGCCGCGCCCCATGAGCAGGCGCACGAATGGCAGCGATGCGGCGCCGATCATGCCCGCCCGGATGCCCAGTTGAGAAGCAAGCACGCGCGGGCGGGGCAGGCCTACCCCTTCATTGCAGAATTCCGGTGTGTCGATCTCGGACACAAGCGCGTTGAGCATCGCCAGCGGCAGCCGCCCACCGATGACGATCGCAGCCGGATCGAGCACGCGGGCGGTAAGCGCCAGTTCCTGACGCAACTGCGCGCCAGCTCGGCGTATCCAGGCTTTGAGCGGTGGACAGTCATTCACTGTCAGCTTCTCAAGTTCGGGGAAGTCCGCAATTTCGATCCCGGCCTGCGCCAGGTTCGCGAACAGATCCTGGCCGGAGGGGCGGGGGCGATCGTTCGGGAACTGGATACCGATCATTCCGGCATTGCCATAGACTCCGCGATAGAGGCTGCCACCCAGCACCAGAGCGCCGCCGATACCGTGGCCCAGATGGACGAACAGGAAATCATCGATGCCCTGTCCTGCCCCGAGAAGGCGCTCGCCCAATGCCGCGCTGGCAGCGTCGTTTTCAACGAAGACCGGCAGGCCGATGCCTTCGGCAAGGCGGCGGACCGAGCCGGGCGAGCGCAGGTCGGGGAAGAAGGCATGCGGGTTGATCTGATCTGCCCCGCGAATGAAATCGCCGGGCAGGGCAATTCCGACGCCGCATAGCGAAGCCCGGTCGAACTCCGTCGCTTCAAGGCCTGCAATGAAGTCCCGGATGAGCCGTGCCACGTTTTCCGGCGTGGCCTGATCCGCGGCTAGCGTGGCGGCCTGCAATTGCGCACCGGCCAGATTGCACAGGCCGATTTCGACGCTGCGATGCGAGAAATAGACGCCGACCGCATGGGCGCCTTCCGGGCGCACGGTGATCGGGCGGCTCGGCTGGCCGCGGGCGCCGCTCCTGTCCACGGTTTCCACGATCAGCCGACGGTCGAACAGGGCCTGCACGATACGGGTCACCGAAGCGGGCGTCAGGTCGGTCAGCACGGCCAGCCGGCTACGGGCGATCGGCCCGCGTCGCCAGACCATATCCAGCACGCGTCGTTCGTTTGCGGAAAGCTCCATCATGGCCCTGTCTATCGGGCGGCCGCGTGCTTCTCAAGCGGTGCGTCTCCCCGAATGCAGGGATAATATATTTCTCAATGTAATTTAAATGACGCACGAGGCCCGTAAAGCCCGGTCAACGCCAGGGAGGCGACGAGGGATTTCGCGGGCGAATCGCGCGCTGCACATCCACGGGGCGCCTCCAGCGAGAGCGGCCATCCGGCCGGTAAACACTTTGCTGAAGGAGCCAACATGGGCTGGAACTCGAAAACTCGGTCGCGTCGGAGCAGGGCGAAATGGGGCCGTGCGGCTTGTGCCATCGTCGCTATCGCTACCGCATCGTCGGGCTGGGCATCGGCAGCTATGGCTCAGGAAGCGCCGCAGGGCGAGGATGGCACCCACGAGGCCATCGTCGTGACCGGCAACAAGTCGCTCACTGCGGCGACCACGGATGTGAAGCAGGAAAGCACCGGCGTGGTGGATTCGCTCACGGCGGCGCAGATCGACCTTACGCCCGATTTCACTCTGGCCGAAGCTGCCGCCCGTATCCCGGGCGTGTTCGGCACCTCCTTTCAGGGCCAGCCGCGCTTCCTGTCGCTGCGCGGCCTCGATGCGCGGTACAATTCCGTTTCGATCGACGGAAACAAGCTGTTCAATTCCAGCGAGAACAATCGCGGCAGCCAACTCGACATCATCCCCGCCTCTCTGATCAACCAGGTGGACGTCATCAAGGCGACCACACCGGACATCGATGAAAACTCCATCGGCGGCCACATCGCGGTGCGCACCCTGCGCGCCTTCGATGGCGGCAAGGGCACTTTCTTGAAGGGCAAGGTGCAATACGGAGTGTTCGACCGAGATCAGGGCGCCGATGACAGCACCTTTTCCGGCCGCGCCGACGCTGTCGGGAAGTTCACTTTCGGCCCGGGGCGCAACTTTGGTGCCGTGCTTGGCCTCGACGTCCAGCAGCGGGCTTCGAACGAAGATTATTTCAATCTGGCCGATGGCCTGCAGACCTACGAGGACGGGGAAGGCAACCGCTTTGAAATCCCCGCACGCGGCACGGCCCGGCTTGAGCGTATCTATACCACCAACCGTCGCAATGCCGCCTTCGGCAAGCTCGAAACGCGGGCTGTGGACGATCTTTATGCCTTTGTCGGGCTGAATTATTTCGGGGTTGAGGACAAGCAGCAGTCGGACCGTAAGCGCTACTTCGTGGATACCCGGCCGGACCGCGTGGTCGAAGCGGAAGACGGCTATGCCGTCGGTTCGCGCGGGAGCGAGGCGTTCCAGTTTTCCGACAACAACCGCGACATCGATACGCTGATGCTTTCCGGCGGCCTCGATTATCGGCTGGGCGGCGGTAATGACGTGATCAGGCTGCGCGCATCGTGGACCGATGTGGCCCTGCGCGAAGAGTTCTTCATCTCCAACAAGTTCGAGCAGATGACGGATTTGCGCCGTCCGCGCTCAATCGACATTCGCGGCGACTACCCGGTCTTCACGGTCGATCCGGCCGTTTCGAATGACCCTGCGCTCTACGTCAATGGCGACTCGACCTATGAAGAACTGGTCGACATGGATGACGATGTTTACGCGTTGCGCGCCGAGTTCGAGAGCAACGCCTATGCCGGTGCCGAAGGCTTCGGCTTTCGCATGGGCGGATCGTTTAATCGCCTCGACCGCACGCTGGACACGGTAACAACGGAACGCTCGCTTGACGGGGTGACGTATACTTTCGCCGATAACCGGCCCGACGTTGCAACAGTCGACTTTGCCGATCCCGCGCTTGGGATCGACCGCACTGCCTACAAGGCCTTTTTTGACACGAATGCCGTCGTGGTTCGGGACGAGGCACTGAACCTCGGGGCCGATTACAGCCTGACTGAAGATGCCTATGCCGGCTTCGCCATGGCGGTCTACAATGGCGCAGGCTATCAGATTGTCGGCGGTGTCAGGGCGGTGAAGACGGATGTCGATGTCGACAATTACACTATCGTGGATGGCGTCGCCGCTCCCAACACATTCCACACTTCCTACACCAGCTTCCTGCCCAGCGTGCATGCGGCCTTCGATCTTGCGCAGGACTGGAAGCTGCGCCTGTCGCTGACGCAGACGATCGGCCGCCCTGACTTCGAGGCATTCGCTTTCGGCACACGGATCATCAATGACGGCCTCTCGCAGACAATCGTCAGCGGCAATCCCAGGCTGAAACCCCGCCTGGCCACCAATCTCGATGCCAGTGCGGAATATTACTTCGATGGAGGGGAAGGGCTGATCGCAGTTGGCGCCTTCTATAAGGAAATCGACAACGAGCAGTTTTCGCAGACTGCCAGCGCGCCCAATCCGCTCGACCCGTTGGGTCAGTCACAGATCCGCACGACCACTTTCTCCGACAATGGTTCGGCAAAGCTGTTCGGGGTGGAAATCTCGGCCTTCAAAGAGGATTTCAGCTTCATTCACCCCGTGCTGGAAGGCCTGCGGCTGAGCGCGAATTACACCTATATCGATGCCGAATTGAACGCAGTGCTGGACGACGGCACGCCCCGGACGATCCAGGGCCTGCGCAATCAGCCTGAGCAGTTGTTCAATGCGATGGCGAGCTATCAGGCAGGGCCGGTTGGCGCCAGCATTGCCTATAACTGGCAGGGCAGGGCCTTTACCGGCGAGTTCCAGACGAACCCGTCCGACGCGGGTAATCCAGGGCTGAACGACGTCTTCCTCGACAGCATCGACAGGCTCGATGCCTCCGTCTGGCTCGATGTGCTGGATAATTTCCAGCTCAATCTGGGTGCCCAGAACATCACTGGCGAAAACCAGGAAGTCCGGACCGGCCTGAGCAGCGATCTGCTGCGCCGGGCGGTGGTTTCCGGCCCGTCCTACTGGCTCGGACTCAAGTTCAAATTCTGACCGGGCGTGGCGGCGCGGCCCGATGCCGCGCCGCCTGCCGGACCACACATCCTACATGAGGGAATTTCGGCGATGTTTGCATCGAAGGTTGACGTTACGTTTGGAAATGCTGGCCGTGCCTTGCGTCCGGTATTGCTCTCTTCCTCCGCGCTTGTGCTGTTGGGCCTCGGGGCAAGCGATCCGGCGCATGCACAATGCGCGGCCGACGTTGGAACGCCCTCGCAAGTCGTCTGCTCCGGCACCGACGCGGATGGATATTCCAATTTCAACGACGCCATAACGGTGACAGTCGAGCAAGCGGGCACGGTCAACGGCCAGATCGCGCTCGATGACAACAACTTCATCGTCAATAACGGAACGATTGCCGACATCGTCGTCGATAACGGGAACGATGTCACCAATAACGGCAAGATCACCAAGCTCGTCTATATCGGTAACACCAACACGATCCATAACACTGGCGAGATCGCGGTTGCCAATAGTGAGGCGATCTATTCGGCCGAGCAGAACAACTCGGTCGAGAATAATGGCTCGATCTCCACGACCGGAAATTCCCGCGAGGCGATCCAGTTGCTTGGTGATGCTTCGATCGTCACCGGTTCCGGCTCGATCTCGACCCAGGGCAATACGGCGGAAGGGATCGAACTCGGCACCAACGCGATCGTCACTTACAGCGGTTCCATCGACACGGTCGGGGCCAGTTCCCACGCGATCAATGTCGGCGCGGGGTCCACGGTCACGCTGAAAGACGGCGCAGCCATCACGACCTCGGGCGCAGGCGCCATCGGGGTGTATAATCTCGATGACGGCGTGTCGGTCACGGTAGTGGAGGACGGGGCCTCGATTGTCACTACCGGTGCGGGTTCCTCGGCCATCATCGATGCCGACGATGCCCAGATTACGGTGGACGGCCTTCTCCAGACGTCGGGCGCCAATGCCCATGCTATCGACATTGACGACGATTCCACTGTCACCGTCGGCGCAACCGGCTCGATTGTGACCAGTGGCGATGGCGCGCGTGCGCTGGTCCTCGGACGCCGCTCGACGCTTGAGAATGCCGGTTCCATCGAAGCGACGGGCTTGGGCGCCGACGGCGTGCTGTTCGATGAAGGGCAGGCCACGCTGACGAACTCCGGCTCGATCACTTCGGCACAGGCATACGGCGTGCTGATCGACGATGATGAGCCGGGCACTTCGTCGGTCATCACCAATCTGGCGGGCGGCAGTATTACCGGGGTGAGCGGCTCCATTGCGGTTGCTGGCACGGCCGAAATCGACGCCACGGAAGAGACCGTGCTGAACTATGGCTCGCTGACCGGCGACGTCAGCCTGGGCGCAGGCAAGGACAAGTTCGCGCTTTACGGTGCCGGCTCGGTAACGGGGAGCGTCTCTCTCGGCCTGGGCAATGACCAGTTCTATGTCGAGGATGCGAACACCGGGCTGATCATGGGCACAATCGACGGCGGCGAAGGCTTCGACCGTGTCGATGCGCGCTTCTATGCCGACGGTTCGCTGGACCTGTCGCAGACGACCAATTTCGAATTCTACACTGTCGAGGCAAACGGCGCTGAAACGGACGTGACGATCCTCGACGGGAGCCTGAACGCCCCGCTAGCGCTCTATAGTGTCGGCACAATCACCAATAATGCGGACGTGACCGCCGTGGATGACGAGGCAATCACTCTGGTCGATGCGGGTGGCCATTTGGTGAACCGGGGTACGCTCTCAACCACTGGTGCGGGGGCGGAAGCACTGATGGCGGGCGATGATGCTACCATCCGCCATGAAGGCGCGATCCTGACTGACGGAGAAGATTCCGAAGGCATTCAGGCAAGCGACAACGCCCGGATCACAGTGGCGGTAGGGAGCAATGTCGAAACCAAGGGAGCAGGCTCCGAAGGCGTGCAGGCAGCCGATGGCTCTACGGTCACAATTGGCGGTACAGTGGTGACACGGGGCAATGATTCAGAGGGCGTGCAGCTCAATGAAATTGCCAGGGTCACCATTGCACAGGGCGGCTCGATCTCGACCATGGGGCAGGGATCGGAAGGTATTCAGGCACTGGATAGTGCCACGATCACAATCGATGGCCACGTGCAGACCAACGGCGTCTATTCCGATGCGGTCAGCGCCGGGCAGGGCGCGACGATAACAGTCGGCGGGACGGGCATCGTCCAGTCTACGGCCGAAGGAACTTTTGCGCTGACCCTGGGGCAGGGCGGTTCGGTCGTAAACAAAGGCCTCATTTCCGCCACCGGTTCTGGCAATGCGGCGGCGATCTTCCTGGGTGAAGGCGTGTCCTCGCTCACCAATGAAGGCCGGATCGTATCCGCCAGCGACGCCGCAATTTTCATCTCCGACGGAAATGGCTCCAGCCCCTCCTACATCGCCAATCTGGCGGGCGGCGAGATCGCGGGCGCCGAAGGCTCGATCATAGCCTACAGCACCGATAATCCGACAGTCGAACGGGTGACGAATGCCGGGGCGCTAATCGGCAATGTCGAGCTTTATGCGGGCGATGACAGCTTTACCCATATGGCGGGTGGTTCCTTCACCGGAGAGATGATCGATCTGGGTGCGGGGAACGACACCTTCACCATGTCGGGTGGTTCGCTGAATGACATCGACGGATTGATCTATGGCGGCAGCGGCCATGACACATTTGTCTACCAATCCGGCGCGAGCACTATCGAAGCTGCGCAGGTCTACGCCTTCGAAGAGCTGGAGCAGCGTTCGGGCGTCCTGACGACGACCGACGATCTCACTTTCGGCACGATCACTATCGAAGGCGGCACTCTCTACCTGTCGACCGGTACGCGGGTTCTTCCCAATGATTTCAATAATCCGGCTGCTCGTTCCGTCGTGACGGTCGGCGCGGCGGGTGAACTGGCGGGTGCAGGCGAAGTGGTCGGCTCGGTCGTCAATGACGGCCTGATCGCGGTCGATGCCGGTCACACCATGTCAATCGCGGGCGATCTGTCGCTGAATGCAGGCTCGCTCCTGGCCATCGACCTGACTGATGCCGACATCGTGTCGCTTGAAGTCGGCGGCGTCACCACGCTCGATGGCGGTACCGTCCAGATCGACGGGATCGTCAGCGACAGCCGGACGATCACTATCCTGCATTCGACAGGCGGAATTTCGGACGAGGCGGGGCTGGACCTGCTGTTCGATGCGAGCGTGCCTTTCACTCGGGTTTCCGACGTGATCGTGAGCGGTGACAGCGTGTCGGTGCGAGTGGATCAACTGCTGCGCGATCCCACCCTGCATGCGCCTGCTGCGGCTGTCGGCGAATATATCTTCGGCCAGTTGGCAGGGGCTGACGAGACCCTGTTGGCCGTGCTGACCGAGGTTTCGGATGCGACCGACCGGTCCAATCTCGACGCCGTTCTTCGCGGCCTGTCGCCGGAAATCTACGCCAGCGCGCCAGTCGTGGCGAATATCGGGCAATATCGCGCCACCATGGGCGCCCTGACCGGTACGCTGACGAACTTCGACGTCGAGGGCGTCCGCCTGTGGACCAGCATTGCCGGTTCGGATGCGGATTACGGTTCAGACGGTTCAGTGTCCGCCTTTGACACCAACTCGCTCAACAGCGTTTCCGGGATCGATACTGCCGTTTCCGCAAATCTCCGCCTGGGCCTGTTTGGCGCGATCGGCGATACGGAAACCCGGTTCGATGCGAATTCGGGCGCCATGGACGGCACCCAATACACGCTGGGCGCTTATGCCATCCTGCGTGCCGGGGATTTCGCCCTGACGGGCGCGGCATCCTATTCGGCAGCGTCCTACGACGGATCACGCCCTCTGGCTGGGGGTGTGCTGGACGACGCAGTCAGCTTTGACTTCGACAGTTCGACCTTCGCTTTCCACCTCGGCGGAATCTGGCGCGCACCGCTGGAGGTAGTACAACTCACCGCGACCACCTCTTTCGATTACCTTGCGATGAAGCGCGATGCCTTTGCCGAAAGCGGTGGCAACCCGCTTGCGCTGGTGGTCGATGTGCAGAAGCTGGACGTGCCGCTTGCCGAAGTGGGCCTCGAACTGGGCAAGCCGGTGGATCTGGGCGACCTGACCCTGCTTCCCAGCGCCGGCATCCGCTTCGTCCATAATTTCAGCGATACCCGCTATCAGGCCAGCGCGCATTTTGCCGGGGGCGACAGCCAGCGCCTTGCGCTTGGTTCCGTGACCTTGCCGGACGATCTTGTGGAAGCCACGCTGGGCCTTGGCCTGAGCGGCAAGGCATGGTCCCTGCGCGGCGATGCCACTTACGGTTCCGGGGCGGACTTCGATAGCGTGGGCGGGCGGCTGACGTTCGACTATCGTTTCTGAGCGGGGAGGCGCCGGGTAAGATGGATCGAACGGGCAGGCTATTCGCGTGAGGCAGGCGATGCAGAGGATCAACGGCACTCCCCTCCGGCGGATGCTGGCCATTGCCTGCCTCGCCGCGATGCTTGCCTGCCCGGCTTCGGCCGAGGAAGGCCCCGCCGGCGATCCGCGGGAAAGCCTGAGCCTTTCGGCCTTCCAGATGGTGGGGACGCATAATTCCTATCATATCGAACCGCCATCCGAAGTGTTCGACCTGATGCTTGAGACGGACTATCGCGAGAGCGAGGAATGGCCTGCGCGCAAGCTCATTCCGGCCCTGTCCTTCACGCATCTGCCGCTTGAAAGGCAGCTCGATCTCGGCATCCGGCTGTTCGAGCTGGACCTGCATGATGACCCGGAGGGAGGGCGCTTCGCCCGGCCGGGCGCCTATGAATATCTGCGCAGTCAGGGCGTCCGGATGGATTTCGATCCCGGCCATGTGCTGGAACGCCCCGGCATGAAGGTGTTCCATGCCGCGGATACGGATGTGCGCAGCCATTGCCTGACGCTGGCGGCCTGCCTTGGGATCGTCAACGCCTGGTCAGACGCGCATCCGGGCCACTTCCCGATCTTCATCCAGTTCGAAACCAAGGAATCGAGCAAACCGCCTATCGCGAATGCCTATGAACCGGCGCCCGATGCGCCGTTCACAGCCGGAAGCTGGGAAAGGCTCCATGCCGAGATTTCTGCCGCCATTCCGGCTGGCAGGATCGTGACGCCGCGAGATGTTCAGGGCACATATGCATCGCTCAACGAAGCGGTGCGCAAGGGCGGATGGCCTGCCCTTTCCCGGATGAGGGGGAAGATCGTGTTCCTGCTGCTGGACGAGGATGCCAAGCAGCGGGACTATATCGCATTCGCGACATCGGCCGGGCACGAGATGGTCCTCTTCCCCAGCCTTGATCCGCGTGATCCATTCACCGGCTGGCTGCGCCGCGACAATCCGAAGGCGAGCGATATAGGTCGCCGCGTGCGCGAAGGCTTTCTGGTCTATACCCGCGCCGACAAGCACACCGATGCCGCGCGGGCCGGGGACTATACGCAGAGGGACCGGGCGCTGCTGAGCGGTGCCCAACTGGTTTCTACTGACTTCCCGGTGCCCGATCCGCGTTATGGCAGCTATTCCGTCTCGATCGATGGCCGCTATGTCGGTTGCAACCGGCAATATGCGCCGCGCGAATGTGCTGGCGGCCGGTAGGCCATTGTCGATCTGGACATTTCATCGCCAGTTTCCGAACCGGCCATCCCTTACTGCCCCGGCAATACCGTTTTCATAATTGCTTTGCATGTTGCAGCGTAGCATTGCAGTTGCAGCAAAGCCGAGGAACGATGGCGATCCAGCTGAAGCAGGACACAGAGGCACCCGATCCGATTGACGGGATTGCCCATACGCTCGACCATCTGGCGATGAGCACGGTGGCTTTCGCTACCAATGCGTTGTCCCCTTCCACGCTCATCCAGTCCTATTTTGACTGGATGCTTCACCTGTCCGTTTCACCGGGCAAGCAATTGCAGATTTCCGCCAAGGCCGGGCGCAAGGTGATGCGGCTGGCCGATTATGCCATGCGCAAGGCAGGTGACGGCGATGTGGAGCCGGCGATCCATCCCCTGCCGCAGGATCGCAGGTTTGACGATCCTGCGTGGAAACAGCCGCCTTTCGATCTGATCTCGCAGGCGTTCCTGCTGGGCCAGCAATGGTGGCACGCGGCAACCACGGATGTGCCCGGCGTGTCGCCTCACCATGAGGAAGTGGTTTCCTTCGTCTCCCGCCAGCTGTTGGACATGGCCGCGCCGACCAATTTCATCGCCACCAATCCGGTGCTGCAACGCCGGGTGATGGAAACGGGCGGGCAATGCCTGCGTGACGGGTTCAGTCACTTTGCCGAGGATGTGGAACGCTACATTCGCGGCGAGCCACCGGCAGGCACCGAGGATTTCCCCGTGGGCGAACGCGTGGCCGCCACGCCGGGCAAGGTGGTGTATCGCAACGATCTGGTGGAACTGATCCAGTACGAGCCCACCACCGATCTCGTCCGGCCGGAACCCGTACTGATCGTGCCGGCCTGGATCATGAAATATTACATTCTGGACCTGTCGGCCCATAATTCGCTGGTCCGCTGGCTGACCGGGCAGGGCTACACCGTATTCATGCTCAGCTGGCACAATCCCGGCGTGGAGGATCGCGATCGCGATTTTGAGGATTACCTGCGCATGGGGCCGCTGGCCGCGTTGGATGCCGTAACCGCGATTACCGGGGCCGAACAGGTCCATGCGGCGGGCTATTGCCTTGGCGGCACGCTGCTGTCGGTCGCCGCGGCGGAACTGGCGCATAATGGCGACAACCGGCTGAAGACCATCACCTTGTTTGCCGCGCAGACCGATTTCAGCGAGCCGGGCGAGCTGGGCCTGTTCATCGACGACAGCCAGCTCAACCTGCTGGAAGGCGCAATGTGGAGCGCGGGCTATCTCGATAGCAGCCGTATGGGCGGCGCGTTCCAGATGCTTCGCTCCAACGATCTCATCTGGTCGCGCCTGCTCGGCACCTATTTGATGGGGGAGCGCGAGCCGATCAACGATCTGATGGCCTGGAATGCGGACGGTACGCGCATGCCCTATGCGATGCACAGCGAATATCTGCGCCGCATGTATCTGGAAAATGAACTGGCGCGCGGCCATTTCCGGGTGGATGGGCACACCATCACCCTTTCAGCCCTGCGCCAGCCGATCTTTGCCGTGGGGACGGAACGCGATCACGTTGCGCCGTGGAAGTCGGTTCACAAGATTCACATGCTGACGGAAGGCGAAGTCACCTTCATCCTGGCCAGCGGCGGCCACAATGCCGGTATCGTTTCCGAACCGGGCCATAATAACCGCCATTTCCGGCAGGCGACCCGCCCGGCGGGCAATCCCGCCATCGACCCCGATGACTGGCTGCTGGGCGCAACGGCGCATGACGGTTCATGGTGGGCGGCGTGGGAAAGCTGGCTGCGCGAACATTCGGGCGACCCCGTGCCGCCGCCGCCGATGGGCGCGCCGGACAAGGGCTTTGCGCCCCTGTGCCCCGCGCCGGGAACCTATGTGCTGGAACGCTGAACCATGACGGATAAGGACTATGTCGAAAACCGGACATTCGACGAGATCGCGGTTGGCGACAGCGCGAGCATTTCGCGTGTTCTGACCGAACACGATATCCAGCTTTTCGCGCTGGTTTCGGGCGATGTGAACCCGGCCCATCTCGATCCGGACTATGCCGCGACCGACATGTTCCACCGGGTCATCGCCCACGGCCTGTGGGGCGGCGGCTTGATTTCTGCGGTTCTGGGCACGGAACTGCCGGGGCCGGGGGCGATCTATCTCAGCCAGTCGCTGCGCTTTCGCCGCCCGGTCGGGCTGGGCGACACGATCACAGCCAGCGTCACGGTTTCGGAAAAGCGCCCGGACAAGAAGATCATCCTGTTCGATTGCAGCTGCACCAACCAGGATGGCGAGGAAGTGATTTCCGGTGCGGCCGAGATCATCGCGCCCACCGAGAAGGTCCGGCGGCGGCGAGTGGAACTGCCCGATGTCAGGCTGGCCAGTCACGATCATTATCGCCGCCTGCTTGAAACGGCGAGCGGGCAGGGGCCGGTCGCGACCGCAATTGTCCATCCCTGTTCGCCGGCAGCAATCGACGCGGCGGTCGAGGCTGCGGGGGAAGGGCTGATCGAGCCGATCCTGGTCGGCCCCGCCGCGCGGATCACGCAGGCGGCCAGCGAAGCCGGGCGGGATATTTCGGCTTTCCGCATAGAGGATGCTCCGCACAGTCATGCGGCAGCGGATCGCGCGGTCGAACTGATCCGCTGCGGCAGTGCCAAGCTGCTGATGAAAGGCTCCCTCCACACGGATGAACTGATGGGTGCGGTGGTACGCCGCGACACGGGCCTGCGCACCGAACGACGCATCAGCCACGCCTATATCATGAGCGTGCCGGGCAGGCAGGATCTGCTGATCATCACCGACGCGGCGATCAATATCGCGCCCAGCCTCGCGGAAAAGGCCGACATCGTGCGCAATGCGATAGACCTTGCCCATGTTTTGGGAATGCCTCAGCCCAAGGTTGCGATCCTATCCGCCGTGGAAACGGTCAATGCCGACATCCCCTCCACTCTCGATGCTGCGGCGCTGTGCAAGATGGCGGATCGCGGCCAGATCGTGGGCGGTCTGCTTGACGGGCCGCTGGCACTGGACAATGCGATCGACACGGCCGCTGCAGTGGAGAAGGGCATCGTCTCCGACGTGGCAGGCAAGGCGGAAATCCTCGTCGTGCCCAACCTTGAGGCGGGCAATATGCTGGCAAAGCAGCTTACCTTCCTCGGCGGGGCCGACGCTGCCGGGGTGGTGCTGGGCGCAAGGGTGCCGATCATCCTCACCAGTAGGGCAGATACTTTGCGGACGCGGCTTGCTTCCTGTGCGGTGGCCGTCCTGCTGGCCCGCGCGGCAACCAAGGCGGCACCCGGCCTGCCATGACCCGGGCACTGCTCAGCCTCAATGCAGGCTCTTCCAGCATCAAGTTCGCGCTGTTCGTGGTGGATGGCGGGGGTGAGCCGCTGCATGTGGCTGGCGGCAAGATCGAAGGCATCGGCACGGCGCCCCATCTCGCCGCGAAGGACGACAATGGCGAACATGTCGTGGAGCGCCGCTGGCCCGATGGCGAAGGGCTGACGCATGAGGATTTGCTGGGTGAACTGATCGGCTGGCTGGGCAACCATCTGGATGGGCGCGAATTGCTCGCCGTCGGGCACCGGGTCGTCCATGGGGGCACAGAATTCGTCGGGCCGGTCCGGGTGGACGATGGCGTGCTGGCACGGCTCGACGCGCTTTGCCCGCTTGCGCCGCTGCATCAGCCGCACAACCTTGCAGCGATCCGGGCCATGACCGATCTGCTGCCGCAGGTGCCCCAGATCGCCTGTTTCGACACGGCCTTCCATCATGCCATGCCGCCACTCGCGACGCGCCTAGCCCTGCCGCGCGCGCTGCATGATGAGGGGATCAGGCGTTATGGCTTCCACGGCCTGTCATACGATTACGTCTCCCGGCGCCTACGCCAGATCGATCCAGCGCTGGCTGACGGCCGGGTGATCGCGGCGCATCTGGGCAATGGGGCTTCGATGTGCGCGATGGCCGGCGGTGCCAGCGTGGATACGACCATGGGATTCACTGCGCTGGACGGGCTGGTGATGGGTACGCGTTCCGGCTCGCTCGATCCGGGGGCTGTGCTCCATCTGATCGAGCGCAAGGGCATGAGCGCGGCGGAAACGGAGGCCATGCTCTATCAGCAGTCGGGCCTGCTCGGCGTTTCGGGCATCTCCAGCGACATGCGGGTACTCAGGCAGAGCGGCAGGCCCGAAGCGGAAGAAGCAATCGCCCTGTTCGCCTGGCGCGCCGTGCGCGAAGCTGGCGGGCTGATGTCCAGCCTCGGTGGGCTTGACGGGTTGGTCTTCACAGCCGGCATCGGTGAAAACGATGCAGATATGCGGGCGCGCATCTGTGCGGGCCTTGCCTGGGCCGGGGTTGCTCTCGATCAGGCTGCCAACGAGGCCAATGCGCCAATCATCAGCAGTGCCGCAAGCGCGGTGAAAGTCTTCGTCATACCAACCGATGAGGAGCGGATGATTGCCATGCAGGCATTGTCCACGCTCGGCATTGGCACGGAGGGAACAGCATGAAGCCACTCGTAGACCTCACCGGAAAGCGTGGGCTTGTCGTCGGCATCGCCAATGAACACAGCATCGCGGCGGGTTGCGCGGCAGCGTTCCGCCAATGCGGCGCCCGGCTTGCAGCGACCTATCTTAACGAGAAGGCGCTGCCATTCGTTCAGCCGACGGCCGACGCGATAGGTGCCGAATGGCTCCAGCCCTGCGACGTGCGCGAGGATGGCGAGTTGGAGGCCCTGTTCGAGCGGGCGGCGCAGGAGTGGGGCGGGCTGGACTTCGTGCTCCATTCGATTGCTTTCGCCCCGCGTGACGATCTGCATGGCCGGGTGGTGGATAGCTCCCCTGAGGGGTTCGCAGTGGCGATGGATGTATCGTGCCACAGCTTCCTGCGGATGGCGCGGCTGGCCGAACCGCTTATGTCGGATGGCGGCTGCCTGCTTTGCGTGACCTTCTATGGCTCTGAACGGGTCGTGGAGCACTACAACCTGATGGGCCCGGTCAAGGCCGCGCTGGAAAGCGCAACGCGCTATATCGCCGCCGAGCTTGGCCCCAAGGGCATCCGCGCCCATGCCATTTCACCCGGGCCGATCCGCACGCGGGCGGCCAGCGGGATCGACCGGTTTGACGAACTGCTCGAACGCGCGCGGGAACAGGCGGCAGAGCCGGAACTGGTCGATGTGGCCGATGTCGGCGCCCTCGCGGCGTTCCTCGCCAGCGATGCGGCCCGCCATATCACCGGGACAATCATCCCGGTGGATAGCGGACAGCATCTGTTCGCCTGACAGGGCAGGCGAACAGGCTTAATGGCGTTTGAGCGCCAGCATGGGCGTGCCGGGCTGCAATGACTGCCGTTCCTGCATGTAGAGTGCCGCAACGGTGCCGCTGGCCGGGCTTTCGAAGGGGCATTCCATCTTCATTGCCTCGATCACGGCAATAATCTCGCCCGCTTCCACAGTGTCGCCTGGGGCCACCATCAGTTTCCACACGCTGCCGCCGAAGGGGGCCTCGATCAGATCGGCGCCTTCCGGGACTTCGATGGCCACTGCTTCGGCCGAACCGGCATCGCCGCCTTCTTCCAGATCGGTCACCCGGTCGAACTCGCCGGAACGCTGCCATTCGGCGCGCTCCTCGTCGAAGGCGGCCTGACGCTGTGCTTCAAAGGTTGCGATGGCCTCGGCATTCTCCGCAAGGAAGGCGCGGTAATCGGCAAGGCGGAATTCGGATTCCTCGACCGTGATCGAACGGCGGCCATTGGGAAAATCCTGCCTCCATTCGGCCAGTTCTTCCGCGCTTACCTTGAAGAAGCGGATCTGGTCGAAGAAGCGTAGCAGCCAGGGCTTGCCGTCAACGAAAGCATCGGTCTGGCGGTGCGTGTTCCACACCTGAATGGTGCGGCCGAACAGCTGATAACCGCCGGGCCCTTCCATGCCGTAGATGCACATATAGGCCCCGCCGATGCCCACTACGTTGGGCGGCGTCCAGGTGCGGGCGGGGTTGTATTTGGTCGTCACCAGCCGGTGGCGCGGGTCGACCGGGGTGGCCACCGGCGCGCCGAGATAGACATCGCCCAGACCGAGGACGAGATAGCTGGCATCGAAGATCAGGTTCTCAACCGCATCTGCATCGGGCAGACCGTTGATGCGGCGGATGAACTCGATATTGTCCGGGCACCACGGTGCATCGTCGCGCACCGCGCCCATGTATTTTTCGATGGTTTCCAGCGTCGCCGGGTCGCGCCAGCTGAGCGGCAGGTGGACGATGCGGGAAGGTGCGGAGAAATCCTCCAGATCGCCCAGCGATTCCTCGGCCGCCATCAGCACGGCAAGGGCACCGCGCTGATCAAGCACGTCCCCGTCGAAATGAAGCTGGAGGGAACGGATGCCCGGCACGATATCGATCACGCCCGGCAGCGCCAGTTCCTCCAGCTCGGTCATCAACGCGTGGACGCGGATGCGCAGTTCTATGTCCAGCACGATGGGGCCGTATTCGACCAGAATGTTCCGGTCGCCCTGCTGGCGATAGACCGTGCGGGGACGAGCGCCCTGTGCCGGAATGTCTGCAAGGATCGGCGAAAGATCCGCAATGTCGCGCGCAGGTTCCGGCGCTGAAGGGAGTTCCAGCGGAGCCTGATCGGCCATGGCAGCATCGGCGGCAGTCACTGGTACGAAGCGAAGCCGGTCATCCGGGGAGAGCTGCCCGATCTTCCAGCGATCCGCGGCGATTACCGTGAACGGGCACACGAACCCGCCGAGCGAGGGACCGTCCGGCCCGAGGATGATCGGCATGTCGCCGGTGAAATCCACCGCGCCGATGGCGTAGGGATTGTCATGGATGTTGGAGGGATGCAGGCCCGCTTCGCCACCATCCTTGCGCGCCCATTCGGGCTTGGGGCCGACCAGGCGAACGCCGGTGCGGTTGCTGTTGTAATGCACCTGCCATTCGGCCGCCAGGATCGCGCTAATATCGTCTTCGGTGAAGAAATCAGGCGCGCCATGCGGCCCGTAAAGGACGCGCAGGGTCCAGGTTTCGCCGAAATTGGGCGTGGGGCTGGGGGCGACGGGTGCGCCGGTATCGGAGGTGCCCAGGTGCAGTGTATCGCCGGCCAGCAGCCTGCGTGCCGCGTGGCCGCCGAACTGGCCCAGCGCAAAGGTGCTGCGGCTGTCGAGGTAAGGTGGGATGTCCAGCCCCCCGGCAAACAGGATATAGCCGCGCATGCCGCCACCTGCCGCCCGGCCCAGAGCCAGGGTCTGGCCTGCCGCAACATCAATGGCGGTGCCTCGCTCGATCGGCTGGTCGTCCAGTGTGGCACCGAAATCGGCACCGGTGACGCAGATCTGCGCGGGCGAGTTGAAGACCAGCGTGGGGCCGCTGGCGGTTACCTCAAGCCCTGCAGTGCCTTCGGGGTTGCCGAGTACTCTGTTCCCGATCCGGAACGAGCGATCGTCCATCGGGCCTGACGGCGGCACGCCGATGGCCCATAGGCCCTGTCGGCCCGGCCAGTCCTGCACGGTGGTGGCCGTGCCACCGCTGACCACGCGGATGCTGCGCGGGTTGTAGCTGACCATCTCCAGCAGCCGGGTCGATACTTCGCCACTGGCGAATTTCTCGCTGCGGACCACATCGCGCAGCCAGCGCAGATTGGTTTCGATGCCGTCGATCCGGCTTTCGTCCAATGCGGCCTGCATTGCGGAGATCGCGCCTTCACGCGTGGGTGCGTGGACGATCAGCTTGGCCAGCATCGGATCGTACCATGCGCTGACCGTGCCGCCGGCCATGCACCAGGTTTCGGCGCGAATGCCCTCCGGGAAGCTGACGGCCGTCAGAGTGCCGATAGTGGGGCGGTAATCCAGCGCGGGGTCTTCCGCATAGAGGCGCACCTGCACGGAATGGCCCTGCGGCACCGGTGGTTCCGCATCAAGGAAGGCGTAATCCCCGGCTGCGCCGCGGATCATCCATTCGACCAGATCGATACCCATCACCTCTTCCGTCACGCCATGTTCGACCTGAAGGCGGGTGTTCATTTCGAGGAAGAAGAACTCCTGGCGGTCTGCGTCGAACAGGAATTCGACTGTCCCGGCGGAGCGGTAGCGTGCGGCTTCGCCGAGGCGGACGGCGGCATCGATCAGTTCGGCGCGCTTGGCGGCGGAGAGCAGGGGCGCGGGTGCTTCTTCCACCACCTTCTGGTTGCGGCGCTGCAATGAACAATCCCGCTCGCCCAATGGCATGATCCGGCCGGTGCCATCACCGAAGATCTGGACCTCGATGTGACGGGCGCGGCCGATATAGCGTTCGAGGAATACGCCCGCATCGCCGAAATTGCCTTCGCCGAGCCGGGCAACGGCGGCAAAACCCTGACGTACCGCGGCTTCATCCTCGCAGATGCGCATACCGATGCCGCCGCCACCCGCCGTGGCCTTCAGGATGACGGGGAAACCGATCTCCCGCGCGGCTGCCGCCGCCTCTTCCTCGTCAGTGAGGAGACCGGTTCCGGGCGCCAGCGGCACGCCATGCTCGGCCGCCAGCGCCCGAGCGCTGTGTTTCAGTCCAAAGGTGCGGATATTTTCCGGCGTTGGGCCAATGAAGGCGATGCCGGCGGCCGTGCAGGCCTCTGCAAATTCAGTGTTCTCGGCCAGGAAGCCATAGCCGGGATGGATCGCGCCTGCCCCGGTATCCTTCGCGGCCTTGAGGATGGCGGCGATGTCCAGATAGCTTTCCGCAGCCGGGGCGGGACCGATGCAGACAGCGACGTCCGCCTGCGAGACGTGCAGCGAGCCAGCGTCCGCCTCGGAATAGACCGCGACAGAGCGCAGGCCCATGCGGCGCAGCGTGCGGATGATCCGGGTGGCGATTGCCCCCCGGTTCGCAACCAGTACTGTATCGAAGCTCATGCGGTGACGATCATCCGAACCGGCGTGGGGTTGAAGGCGTTGCAAGGGTTGTTGATCTGCGGACAGTTGGACACGACGACGATCACATTCATGTCCGCGCGCAGATCGACCGTGAGGCCGGGCGCGGAAATCCCGTCGACGATACCCAACGCGCCGTCTTCCTCCACCGGCACGTTCATGAAGAAATTGATGTTCGAAACCATGTCGCGCTTGCCCCGGCCTTCCAGCAGGTTGGCTTCGAGAAAGTTCTCGACGCAGGCATGCTGGGCCTTGGTGTGATGGCCATAGCGCAGCGTATTGGATTCACAGGAACAGGCGCCGCCGATCGTGTCGTGATATTCGACCGATGTGCCCACGATGGTCATCATCGCGCGCCCTTCGTTGGAACGCAGCACGGTGCCTGACTTCAGGAACAGATTGCCCTGCGCCGCCACAGTATCCTGCGCGCTGTAGCGTTCGGCATCGTCGGCAGCGGAATAAAGCAGGAAATCGACCGCCTGATTGCCTTCCAGATCGACGATCCGCAATGTCTGCCCGGCGGCGACATGGTGCAGCCACGGCGCCCGCGCTGGAACGATTTCATCGTGAACGACAGTGCCGGATAGGCCTGAGTGGTCCGGATCGGTGGTCATTGCGGCCTTGGCGTCCTTCTTAGCGGCGGAAATAGTCTTCGACGTTCTGGAAGGCCCGCAGCCCTTCCGGCGTTGAATTGCGAATAGGGTCGGTCTCGGGCGTCACAGCGCCGCGCCAGGCGGTAGCCCGCAGGGGTGTGACGACCCACTGGTCGCGCGGATCGAGCACATGCGGGCAATTGGCGATGACTACGATCACGTCCATTTCCGCGCGCAGGACCATGCTGCGCCCGGCCTCAAAGGGGCCGACCAGCGGAGTGATGGTTCCGTCCTGCTCGATCTTCGTGCCCTTGAACAGGTTCACGCAGGGGTGGACGTCGCGCCGCTGCAGCCCGTGCTTGGCCGAGCCCAGCAGCAGGCGGTCGCGCCCGTTGGGGAAGGCGCCGCTATTGCGGCCTTCGCCATATTTCGCTTCGTTGGTCGCCGCGTTGGAGGTTCCGCAGAAGGCATCATGCGTGCCCGCTTCATCCTCCAGAATACTCATCAGCACGCGCCCCATGTCGGACAGCAGCAGCTTGCCGGCGCCGAGATAGGCGTTCCATTGCACCTTCACCGTATCGGCCACGTTGAGCCGTTCGCTGGGCATTTCGGCATTGTAGATCAGCAGGGATGCGCAGGCATCGCCCTCAAGGTCGATCAGGCGCAGGCGCGATCCGCGCGCCAGCTTGCGGGTGGCATAACCGCCCGCAGCAATCGTTTCTTCCCACAGAAGGTCTTCGGCCGAAACATGCGCGGGAAGGTCGGCGGCGACCGGCGGCAAGACCGGCATCGCTTCCACCACGGTACCGGCCATCGCGCGGGCATGATCGCGCGCGGCCATGGGATCGGCGAGGATTGCTGTCATGCGGCGGCTTCCTTTTCGGGCAGGCTTTCGGCGGAATCGTCTTCCAGCTCGTCCAGCTCATGCAGCGGCGGAAGCAGGGCAGTAGTGGTGACGAGTTGCAGCTGATGTACGCCGCGAATGCTGCGCAGCGCATCGCACAGCGCCTTGAGCCGGATGGCCGGGCCTTGCACCAGCAACACTTCCAGCGACTGGTCGTCTTCAAGGAAGACATGCTGGGAGGAAATCACTTCCTTCAGATAGTCGACCTGCGTCTCCGCCAACTGCTGCCGCACACGCCCGCGATTGCCGCGATAGACCAGCGTGACCGTGCCCGCGAGCATGTTCTCCGGCCGGGTCAGTGCCTCATGCTCTGCCAGGGCGTGGCGGATCAGTTCGGCGATCATCTGGGAGCGGGAAGGGAGGCCGCGCTCCTCAACCATCATGTCCAGTTGGCGAGACAGTTCTGCCGGGAGACTCATGCTGAGTCGGGCGAGACTGGTTGGGTCGGAGCTCATCCTGCAATCCTCTCAATTATTATCAATTATGTCAATCGTAATACTAATCACTTCGTCCTCCACCGGGCACAACGGCGCCGGTTTCGTCAGCGGCAGGTCATAGACCGCCGTTGCCCCGAAGCGATGCGGGGCATGGGGATCATGGCGGCGCTTATCCAGCGTCAGCACGCGGGTGCCGAGGGAGAAGGCTTCCTTGATGTCGTGCGTCACCATGATGACGGTCAGCGAATAATCGCTCCACAACCGGGTGATCAGCGCGTGCATGTCGGCCCTGATGCCAGGGTCCAGCGCGCCGAAGGGTTCGTCCAGCAGCAGAATTCTGGGGCGCTTCACCAAGGCCTGCGCGATGGCGAGGCGTTGCTGCATCCCGCCCGACATCTCGGCCGGATAGAGGTGCAGGCTGTCGCCAAGGCCAACGGCCTTAAGCATCTCTTCCGCCTCGCCAATGGCGGCACGGCGCCTTGCGCCGAACAGTCGGCCTGTGAAGGGCGCCTGCGCGCATTCGAGGCCGAACAGCGTGTTTTCCAGCACGGAGAGGTGCGGGAACACGGAATAGCGTTGGAACACGACGCCGCGATCCGGCCCGCATTCCGGGGGCAGGGGCACGCCGTCGAGCATGATTGAGCCGCGCGTCGGAACTTCCTGTCCCAGGATTACCCGTAACAGGCTGCTCTTGCCCGCACCCGATGGGCCGATGATCGAGACGAAGGAGCCTGCCGCGATGTCGAGCGACACGTCTTCGAGGACGACCTTGTCGCCATATTCGACCCAGACGTTGCGGAGGCTGAGGAGCGCGCTCAATGGCCTGCTCCATGTGCCCAAGGGTAGAGCTTGCGGCTGGTCCACGCCAGCAGGAAGTCCATGAGCACCGCCAGCAACGCGATCCATGCGACGTAGGGCAGGATGATGTCCATCGAGAGGTAGCGGCGCACGAGGAAGATACGATAGCCCAGCCCGATGTCGGATGCGATCGCTTCGGCGGAGATCAGGAACACCCAGGCCGGCCCGAGCGACAGGCGCACCGCCTGAATCAGGCGCGGCATGGCTTGCGGGAGGGCAACGCGCAGCATCAGCTGCCAGCTGCTTGCACCCAAGGTCTGCGCCTTGGCGATCTGTTCCCTTGGCAGCGAGGCGACATGGGCTGCGACGTCGCGGATCATGAACGGTGCGATACCGATGACGATCAGGGCCACTTTGGAGGTCTCCCCAAGGCCGAAGGCGATAAACAGGATCGGCAGCAGGGCGATCGGCGGGACGACGGCGATCCCCGTCACCAGTGGCCCGAAGGTGGCGCGGACCGGCGGGAGAACTCCCAGAACCAGCCCCACCAGCAAGGCCGAGAGCGTTGATATGCCCAGGCCGAGGCCCAGCCGTTCGAGGCTGGCGAGTGTATCGGCCCAGAACAGCAACCGCCCGGAGAGCTGGTCGGGCTGGAACAGCAGGGCTGCCATCGCCTCGGCCATCGCCCCGGGCAGGGGCAGGATCTTGTCACTCGGGTTGGCCGCATGGCGGCCCGCCGCGATCACGAGATAGAGCAATACCAGAAGCGCGATCGGGATCGCACCCAGAATGATACTGTTACCGCGCCGGATCCGGCGGTTCACCCAACGCATAGGTCTGTTTTTCTTCTAAGCCTGCCCCTTACAGCTTACCATCCGCGGCCATCTGCATGAAGGTCGCATCGAAGCGCAGGGTGATGTTGTTCTTGTCGCCGAGAGTCTTGTCACCGGGGAACGACATGCCGATGGCATCGGCGGACTTCGCACCTTGGCCGAACAGGCCGTTATTGAAGCTGAAGTCGCGCACGCGGGTCATCGTGGTGATGAGAGCGGGAGAGGAAGTGGCCGCAACGGCCGCCTTTGGATCGGCATAGAGATAGGTGGTGGACAGCTGGCTGTCGAACTCTTCCGGGGTGGCCCCGGCAAGCTTCGCCATGGCCGCGCGGGCTGCCTTGCCTTCGGCATCCTGCTTCTCCATCAGCGCCATCGTTTCGTACCAGATGCCGGCAAGGGCCTTGCCGAGATCGGGGTTGGCCTTCAGCGTCGCGGTGTCGACCACCAGCAGGTCCAAGATTTCGCCCGGAATGTCTGCCGAGCTGAACACCAGCTTGGCCCCCGGAGTAGCCTTCATTGCCGAAAGCTGCGGGTTCCAGGCGACTGCGGCGGTGACGTCCGGCGAAGTGAAGGCGCCCGCGATGTCGGCATCGGAGGTGTTCACGGTCTTCACTGCGGTCAGCGGCAGGTTGATCGATTCAAGCCCGCGCGCCAGCAGGTAGTGGGAAACCGAAAGCTCCACGAGGTTAACCTTGCGGTCCTTGATCGCGGCCAGGCTGTCTGCGCCCTTGAGCAGGATCCCGTCATTGCCGTTGGAATAGTCGCCGACGATGATCGCGCTGGTATCCTTGCCGCCTGCAGCGGGGATGGTCAGTGCGTCCATGTTGGCAACGGTCACACCGTCAAGCTTGCCGGCGGTGTACTGGTTCACGGACTCGACGTAGTCGTTCACCTGCACGAAATTGATCTTGAGGCCGTATTTGTCGGCCCATTTCTTCACGATGCCGGCCTGCTGGGCGTAGGGCCAGGGCATCCAGCCGGCATAGATCGACCAGCCAATATTGAAGTCAGTCTTCGGCTCAGGCGCTTCGGTCGCCGAAGGCGAACACGACGCAACCAGCAGGGCGCAAGCTATTAGAGCAGTTCTTCCCGCGGCGCGGATTCCATTGAGCATGATTCGACTCCTTTCGCACGTGCAGCATTGCGCCAAAGCGAGGCGTTGTCCATCGGCAATTATTACCATTGATATAGTTTGTAATATCCATATGATGACTGCCTCGCGGGCCGGAACCAGTCTGACCGGACAGCCGCGGCGTCTGGGAGGGCGTGCATCGAAGGCAATCGTTCAAGGCTGCATTCGCGGCCGTTTCGAGAGATTTCGATGCCTCAGAGCCCGACATATAACCCAGCACTGTCCGGCAATCCGCAATCGGCCACTGCTCGTGCTTATCCCAACGGAAATCCGGCACTCGGCTACAATCCGGCCGGTGCCCGTAATACCGACAGCGCGGTGCCGCTGCACCCCACGGAAGCGGTGGTGCACGATTACACATGCGATGGGCCGGCCCCCGGCAATCTGGCTTTCCGCTGGACCTACGGTTCCAACATTGCCGCCAAGAACCGCGATCCTCGCGTGCAGGTGGTGCAATATAATGAGGACACCTACGTGCTGCGGCAGAATGTCTGCGTGCACTGGGAGGCCCCGTTCACATATCTTCTGTTCGGCAACAAGGGCGCGCTGCTGATCGACAGCGGAGCGACCGCGAATGCCGATCACTATCCGCTGCGCCAGACGGTGGACGCGATCGTTACCCGCTGGAGCCAGGCACGCGGGCGGAAGCATGTGCCGCTCACTGTCGCACTGACATCGGGCGAGGACATTGCGCAAAATCAGGGGTTGGTGCAGTTTGCCGGAAGGCCGGACACCACCATCGTTCCCCGGCCGCTCGCCGCGATGAAGGGCTTCTACGGGCTGGCCGGCAGCTGGCCTTCGGGCATTGGGGCGATCGATCTGGGTGACAGGGTGATCGAAGTGATCCCCACGCCCGGTGCGCATAAGGATGGGGTGACCTTCTACGATCCCTATTGCGATTTCCTGTTCACTGGCGATCTGCTGTTTCCGGGCAAGATCAACATCAGCAATGATGGGGATTTCGTCGCTTCGCTCGAACGGCTGCAGGCCTATGCCGCTTCAAAGCCGGTCAAATGGATCCTCGGTGGCCACATCGAGATGATGTTCGTGCCTGGCAAGTATTACGCGCGGTTCGCCACTTACAAGCCTTACGAGCGTCTGCTGGAAATGGAGCCGTCACTGATTGACGAGGCTGTGACTTACGCCCGCGAGGTCAAGGGCAAGGACATGATGTTGATCCGGCCGGACTTCGTGCTGTTCAACGGGGTCAGCCCCGATCAGCGCACACAGGTCTGGCCCGAGGGCGTGCCCAATATCAACGCGCCGCGCCCCTTCTGACGCCCCTTCGAACGACGAGAGCTGCCATGGATCGCCGCACTTTCCTTACCTACAATGCTCTGGCCGCTGTGCCGCTTTCCGGCGCGGGCCTTACCGCACTGGCCGATGTCGCATCTGCGGCTACGAGGGGGGCGCCGGTCGACTTCAAGAGCAACCTTCCCGCGCCGGGCGACTTCCCGAAGAAGTGGATCTGCGGTTCGTCCTCCTGCATGGACAACACCGATCCGCCGGTTCAGGTCCACTGGTACAACCCGCACACGGCGATCCTGCGCCAGAATAAGGCGTATAGTTACGAAGCACCCTTCGCTCCGCTCTATTTCGGCAATGATCGCGTGCTGCTGCTGGACGAAGGCTTCGTGCAGTTGCGCAACGACTGGGATTTGCGCGGGATCGTGGACCAGTGCATCGAGGAATGGTGCCGCCGCAACGATCGCGACCCGGCCAGCCTGGAATTGCTTGTGGCTTTCAGCCATCTGCATGCGGATCACTATGCTGCGGTCAACCAGTTCGCTGACCGGCCCAACACCCGCTATATGGGCCTGACCCATGACGAGATGGTCGGCTTCTGGGGCATGACCAATTTCCCGGAAGAAAAGGTGACGCTGGATCTGGGTGGGCGAGACATCCTGATCTGGGGATCGCCGGGCCATGTGGTGTCGGAATTCTGCTATTACGACACTTACACCCAGATCCTGTTCACCGGCGACATGTTCTACCGCGGCCGCTGCTACATCAGCTTCTGGGAGCCATGGTTCGACAGCATGAAGCGGTTGATCGATTTCTGCGACACCCATCCGGTCACTCACGTGATGGGCTGCCACGTGGAGATCAGCAATGCGAACGAAGATTATGCCTATGGCATGACCTGGCAGCCCGACGAGGCGCCGGTGGAAATGACCGTGGCGCAGCTGCGGGAGGCTTTCGAATACGCCAAGACGATCACGGAGCCGGGCATTTATTTCACCGGCACGGTCTTCCTCTGCAACCAGACGCGGGGAACGACCACGATCGACAAGAACCCCTATCGGTACAGCTGAGCCGCAAGCGGACCAGGAGAGCAGCATGCGCATGAAGAAATCCATCGGTCTGGCACTGGCGTCGGTTGCGTTCTCAGCCGCTTTGCCCGCCCATGCGTCGGAACTGTCCGAAAAGCAGATCAGTGTGCCCGGCTTTGCCGACTTTCTGGCGGTGGACGGGGACACGGTGTGGGCGACCAACGCCGGGCGGGTCGAGCAATGGTCGACCGAGGGCAAGCGCGCTTCCGTGGATGTGCCCAAGCCCTGCGGCGCGATGAGCATCGCTTTCGGATCGCTGTGGCTGGGCAATTGCGATGGCGGCGAAGTCTACCGCATAGACCCTGTGGCCGCCACGGTTGTGGCGACGATCCCGGCGGGCATCGGCCCGAGCGGCGAGTTGAACGTAGTGGCAGGCGCCGGTTCGATCTGGGCGCCTGACCAGAAGGCAGGGAAGGTTTCGCGGATCGACCCGGAAACCAATGCCGTGGTGGCCACGATTCCGGTAACGGTCGGCGCGTCTTATCTCGCCTTCGGCTTTGACGCATTGTGGGTGGTGAGCGGCATGGGCCAGACCCTGCAGCGCATCGATCCTGCCACCAACTCCGTCACCCACACGATCACGCTGGGCAAGATGCCCGGCTTCCTTGCCGCTGGTGAAGGCGGTGTGTGGGTACAGGAACAGGCCGACGGCACGCTTGTGCGGGTCGATCCCGATACGGTGGAAGTCGCCGGGCGGATCAAGGTTGGCGACAATCTCAAGTGGGGCGATATTGACACTGGCGGCGGCAAGGTGTGGCTGCGCACGACCGACGATCAGGTGTTCGCCGTGATCGACCCACTGACGATGGAAGTGGCCGCCCGGGTCGGGAAGCCTGCGGGCAGCGGTGCGTTGCGCTACACACCGCAGGGTATCTGGACCACGGCCCATGACGAGCACACGCTGTCCTGGTGGGCCGAAGCCGACACGCCGAAATCCGAAGACTGACTCTCGCGGGCGGCAATTCAGGTCGTCCGCCCATTTCAGTATGAGCTGATCCCTCATCCCGGCGAGATCCGGGATCGTTGGCGTTTGCCTATTGCTCATGGTGGGTTCGGCCGGGCCAGTTTCGCTGATGACCTGACCTCGACTCAACCTCGGGCCAAGGAACAGCCGTGCTGGCTCCAATTGCACGAATCGGCGATGACAATCGGGTTTTACCAGCCGCGCACGAGGTGCCGTTCCGCGGCATATCCGCATAACAGTTGTGGTATTACTTCATAATTTCCATTGTTACCAAATTTCGGAAAAATAGCGGTTTTCAGGGATTTTTTTCGTTTGGCAGGCGCGAAAATTCCCGTCAGATTAATACTCTTGACGCATTAGGTAATATCTGTACCGTGTCCCTTGTCGCCTAAAGAGCGGCATCAGGGACATGGGGGAGAGGATCTGCAAGATTGAGCCGGGTACCGGCTTGATATGGAGATTTTCTATGGGCCAGCCGCCGGTCACCAGTGCTCCTCAGCCAGCAGATCAGTTCGCCCCTGAAGGCGCGGGCGATCCGGGTCGCGGCGGGATTTCGGCCACCCTTGTCAACCTGATACCGCCGCTCACGCTCGCTGCTGTCATTCTGTTCTGGGGGCTCGCACCGAAATCGGTCGTCGAATATCCGTGGACTCTCGTCATCACCGGCGTGGCGATTATCGCATGGATTCAGGGCCTTGAATGGTTCTTCGAACGGCATGAAGGCTGGCGCCTGAACAAGCGCGAATTTCTGACCGACGTATTCTACGTTGTGCTGGGCTATACTGCGATTTCCTGGGTTTCCAGCAATCTGGCAGAAGAGCCGCTGCTCTCGATCAAGGAAGCGCTCGGCATTTCCACCCCGTGGATGAAGGAACTGCCCTTTCTGGTGCAGGCCCTGATCGTGATCTCGCTGATCGAGTTCGGCCAATACTGGATGCATCGCTGGATGCATAATTGGTATCCGCTCTGGCTTACTCATGCGCCGCATCATCACGTTACCCAACTCAATGCGATGAAAGGTTTCGTGGGCAATCCGATCGAGCTGTTCCTGATCAGCCTCAGCGTGATCGCACTGCTCGATTTCAACGAGGCGGCCATCTTCTGCGCCATCAATATGGGCGGGGTGATTTCCGGCTTCGCGCACGCAAATGTCCGCGCCGATCCTCCGCTTGCCTATTCCTTCTTCTTCACGACTATCCGGAACCACAGCCTGCATCACACGGCGCTCAGCTATGAAGATACGCGCTGCAATTACGGCAATTCGATCATCGTCTTCGACCGCATGTTCGGCACCTATCGCGAAGGTGAATCCGCCATCGTCGGCCAGGACGATCGCAAGCGGCTTTCGATCTACGAACAGTTCATGTTTCCGTTTCAGCCGATGATTGACGGCTACAAGACGAGACGGAGCAAGTCGGCCACCACGCCAGGCTGAGGTTTAGGCGGATCGCAGGGGTAACATTCGGATCGCGGGACTCGGCAGGTTTCATAAATAAGCCGAGCAGCCAGCAAGCCGGTCAATAGGCCAGAAAGTGGCGACCGGGACAGCGCAAGATCCTCAAATCAAAAGACTAATCCGGTTCTGGTGCGCGCCAGGGCACGGGGAAGTTTTAACCCAATCAGGGGGACTGACATGACGTATTGCGCAAAATTGCGATTGGGACTTCTCTCCGCCACGATGTTCACCGGTGTGGCATTCGCCAGCCAGGCATCGGCTGAGGAAATGGTGGAGACCGCGACGGAAGCGGATTCGACCGCCACCACTTATGAAGATGCGATCATCGTGACCGGCACCCGCCGCAGCACGACGATCATGGAAACGCCGATCAATATTTCGGCCGTGAGTTCCGAGGAAATCGAACGCCAGCGGATCGACGACGTGCGCGATCTGGCCGATTTCACGCCGGGCATGACCATCACCGACACCGGGCCGCGTTCCACCGGCACCATCGTGCTGCGCGGCCTGCGCGCTTCGGATACGGATGCATACGGTTCAAACACCGACAATGCGCTGGGCGTCTATCTCGGCGAAGTTCCGCTCTATTACGATTTCAAGCTGCTGGATCTGGAGCGGGTCGAAACCCTGCTTGGCCCGCAAGGCACGCTGTATGGCCTGGGCACGCTGGCCGGCGCCATCCGCTATATCCCCAACCGCCCGAACGTGACCGACGTCGAAGGCGAGGTCCACGGTCGTTTCTATGGCAAGGATCACAGTGGCCATCTGGGCTACCAGATCGATGGCGTGATCAACCTGCCCATCGTGACCGATCACATCGCTTTCCGGTCGTCCACCGGATATTATTACGATCCGGGCTTCATCGACTATTCGATGCTGATTCAGGAGCCGGGCGTTTCGCTGCCGCAGCCCGATGGCCCGGACAGCGTTTCGGACGCAGGCTATGCCGCGAATTTGTACACGCTCAAGGATCTCAATTTCGAGAAGACCTTCAGCACGCGCAATCAGCTGCTGTTCCAGACCAGTGAAGACCTGAAGGTGATCTTCACTTACGCTTATCAGCAGACCAAGACCGACGGTTCGCAGTCCAACAGCGCTGGCGTGCTTGGCACCGGCAAATATGAGAATGCCGCCCGCTATATCGAGCCGGTGGAGCGCAATGCGCATCTGGCCAGCATGGAAATCAATGCCAACATCGCCGATATCTTCGATATTGTTTCGACCACGGCCTACACCGATGTCCGCACCAAGACGCAGGGCGACGTTACCGACCTGCTGCTCGATCTGGACTATGATTACGAACTGTTCCCCGCCTTCTCCGGCTGGAACGAGAGCGAGAACCACTACAAGCAGGTCAATCAGGAAGTCCGCCTCGTCTCGCGCCATGGCGGCCCGTTCAACTGGGTGATCGGTGGTTTCTACAACGAGCAGAAGTCGCAGCGCGATTATGCGGAGCATGTGCCGGGCCACCCTTGGGTAGACACCGATAGTAACCCCAACGCGCTTGAATACGTATCCTACACCACGTCGAAAGTGACCGAGAAGGCGATCTTCGGTGAAGGCTCGTTCAAGATCACGCCCGAATGGCAGGTCACGGCTGGCGCCCGCTATTTCAAATATACGTCGGACATTGCCGGTGCGCAGACGCTGCCTTTGCTCGGCCAGCCGCTCAGTCCCTATGACAAGACAGTGCGTGGCGGCAGTGCATCGCAGGATGGCTGGGTGTGGAAATTCAACACTTCCTACAATTTCACTCCGGACCTGATGCTCTACGCCACTTACAGCAAAGGCTATCGTATCGGCGGCCCGAACACTGTTGCACCGTGTGACGATCCGCTGCCCCCGGGCCAGAACATCTGCGCCCTGCCGAACGAACTGCAATACGGGCCGGACACTACGAAGAACGTCGAAATCGGGTTCCGCACGCAATTGTTCGACCGCAAACTGACCTTCAACTTCGACGTGTTCCACATCGATTGGAGCGGCCTGCAGGTTGCATCGGCTACTCTGAACGGCGCCACCGGCATTACCGTGAATGGTGGTACGGCAAGGTCGAAGGGCTTCGAAACTTCGTTCCAGCTGCGGCCGGTTCCCGAATTGTCGATCCAGGGCACCTATTCCTACACCGATGCCAAGCTGACCGAGGACGTACCGGGCATTCTCACCATTCGAGAAACCCCGGGCGATTATTCAAACCGGTTTGATCAGCTCGATGCTCTCTCTGGGGATCGACTGCCCGGCTCGGCCAAGAATTCGGGCAGCCTTGGGGCAACTTACACCAAGCCCCTCGCGAACGGCGATCTGATTGCCAACTGGACCGCGACCTATCGCGGGGACGTTATTTCCCGCCTTGGCTGGGATCGCGCCTATGGCGACAAAATCCCCAGCTATGTGCTGCATCGCGCATCGCTGACCTATGAAACCGACACATACTCCATCGGCCTGTTTGCGAACAATATCTTCGACAAATATGCCGTAACGTCGGTCGACAACGACAGGTCCCGGATTGGCGTCAACGATGGTGTGGCCGTGCGCTATTACCGTCAGACGGTGATCAGCCCGCGGACCTTCGGCCTCGAAGCACGTTACAAGTTCTGATGTGACGAACAGCGGGCGGGGCGCTTGCCGGAAACGGCTGGCGCCCCGTTTGCTTGTCCGGGCATCACGCCAAAGCGATGCCCTGCGCTTCGAGCCACTTGGCCACTGGCTGCAAAGCCTGCTCATGGACACGCCATTTGCCGACTGCGTCGGCATTGAGCGGCCGGCGGACCTGCGCCGCACTGGGTGTGGCCACGGCGGCGCTGTTTTCGTGGAATGACAGGCAGGCTTCGTTCCATTCAAGCCCGCAATGGTCGAGCAGGCGGCGGGTCTGCCCTTCCTGATCGGCCACCAGCCCTTCATAGGACAGCTGCAGTACCCTGCCGGGGAAAAGCCGATCCCACAGCGCCATCAGTCGATCGAAGCGCGCGAAATAGCGGGCTGTGTCCATCAGGTCATAGGAATAGGCGTAATAGGCCGACTGGCTGGCGAAGAGGTTCTTGTAGTTGCTCCACACCGTATCCATCGGATTGCGGCGCAGGCACACGATCCGGGCATTCGGCAGGGCATGGGCTATGTGGCCGATATAGAGGAAATTGGCGGGCAGCTTGTCTGTGAAGCGCGGCGGTCCGGCGGGGCGGTGATGCGCAGCCCGCGCCAGATAGGCTTCGCCAATGGCCGCGGGATTAACATTGGCGCTCGCCGCGACGGTCTCGGGGTCGATCACCACGCGCGAAGGCGTTCCCGCTAACTGCTTCACGGCCAGCGGCATGTCCTGAAGTTCTCCGGCCGAAACGACATCCGGATGGGAGGACAGGATACGGTCTACCAGCGTCGTGCCGGTGCGAGGCATCCCCACGACGAAGATGGGCGCCGGATCGGGATCGCCTGTGCCGGAAGCGAGGGCGCTTGTCCCGCCGGCAAACAAAGCCTCGATGGCATCGAAGATCGCCGCATCTTGCGCAAATTCGTACCGGATCGTGCGCTTGTGCTCGGCATTGGCGGCGGAAAGGTGGCGGAAGGCAGCGGGATCGCCGATGTCCTCCATTTCCTTGGCCAGCGCATAGCGGATACGCAGCGCGTCATCGGGGCGCTGTGCTGCCTTCAATGCGGCTTCGAGCCGGGGGACATGGTTTGCCCGACTGGTCTGGCGGGAAAGGATAGCCAGCGCGTAATGCGCGCGCGCGTTGACCGGATCGGCGGCCAGGATTGTCTCGTAATGATCGCGCGCATCTTCGACCCTGCCGGTGAAGCCGCTGGCGGCAGCAAGGTTGTAGCGAAATTCGAGATTCTCCGGCTCCGCCTTCACGGCAGCGGCAAAGGGCACCAGCGAGGCCTCATGCTCGCCGAGCCGGGCCAGCACGCAGCCGATGGTGTCGAATGTCAAAGCGTCGGCGGGTCCCAGTGCCAGCGCTTTGCGCGCAGCATTCCCTGCCTCGCCATCGCGCCGCAGGAGGATGAGCATCCGCGCGAGCTGGGCCAGATGCTCGGCAGTCGGCCCGCGTGCAACGGCAGCTTCGATCAGCGGAACTGCCTTGGCGATCTGTCCTGCATTTGCAGCAACGATTCCCATCAGGAAGAAGCCTGAAGGGTTGCCGGGTTCGGACTGGGCGAGGGCCTTGGCAGCAGAGGCCGCAGCAGGCAGGTCGCCACGTCTGAGCGCCGCCCTTGCTTGCGCCTCCAACGTCACGGCATGTCCGCCAGACTAGCCCAGGGCCTTGCCGCGAGCAGCGGCGCTTTGGCGGAAAACCGGGAAGGCGCAGGAGTTTCAGTGGGAAACCGGCTGGCGATAAGGTCCATCAGCGCAGCTTATGAAGTGTTACCTGCCTTGGCAAAGGTATTATCGCCTGTTCCGCAGCGCGACATTGCAGGAGTATCGGGATGTCCGCCCCCAGCCCGAAAAACGGGCCAGGGAACATTGGACAATGGCGCTCAGCGGCTGGAAGCGAAGCGGGTCTGCGAGGCTTTTGCAGCCATGCGGGCTTCGATCTGACTGCGGATGTCCGCAATCACGGTGTTGCGGCATTCGCGTGCGGATGCGCCGAGCGTCAGGTGCACGGTTGCCAGATTGTCGTCGCCGCAAACTGCACGGGCGGCCTGATCCATACGGATAGCAAGGCGCTGCTGCCCATCGACGGTCGACAGATCAAGCCCGTCAAGGCGAAGCGTCGCCTTGTCCTGAACAAACGGGTCATTGGTGGCGGCCGAAGCCGAGCCGGCCATGGCGAACACGGCCAGGGCCAAAAGGCCTTTCTTCATCGTCATCTCCTGCGATTCTGGTCATCGCCGCTCTTTGACGGCTGAGAATCGCCATAGGCCTATAGGCGTGCGCAGGCAAGGATTGGCGGAATTTCGCCATTTTTTGCACATGTGCGCACAAGATTGGGTTTAGCGGGCCCTGACCTCCAGAACCGCAAGATCGGTCAGGTTGCCCAGCAGGCCAATCGGCAGATCGACACTGGCTGAAGTCTCCTGCAGGGTACCTGGATCAAGCAGCGTGACTTCGATCGTCCGTGCATTCGGCGCAGACCATGCGCGCACTGTGTCGACCGGGACGCGTACCCGCCAGCCACGCTCACCCTCGACTGATACTGGCTGGCCGTTGATGGTGATGATTGCGCTCGGATCGTCACGATGTCCGGAAACCATCAGGCAGCTTTGCTCGCCACAATTGACCAGCCTTGTTGATGTTTCAGAAGCCGCCATTGCCGGCGTCGCCAGATTTGCGGCGAACATTGCCCCGGCAAGGGCAATGGAATGCCTGAAGCTGCCTCGGCCCCCAATCGGAGCCAATCGTTTGGTTTGTTGGGAGAATGCGTCGAAGCCGGACGACCGGACCATAGAGAGTCTCCTTCCATCGGGCGGATAACCGTCCGATGACTGCTGACACTCTCCCAGTGATCTGGTTCTGAAAGACCTGAGCAGAGACTATTGATGTTACCTAGCGCGTCAAGCGTAATATCGGACGGCAGTTGCACGTACCGGGCGACACGTCGGAAACGGCGTTGCTTCGGCCAAGGCAACAGTGCCCGCCCCCATTCCCTTGCATGACGGGGGCGGGCACCTGCCCTTGCCGAACGACGGGGATCATTTGCCCCCGGTATTCCCGTCGATCAGCTTGCGGGCTTCTGCAATTGCGGCGGATTCCTTCGTCTGGCCGTTGAGAACCTCGTCGGCCAGTTCCAGCAGGCGGCCGGAAATGACGGTGCCGGTTTCGGCTTCCTCCTTCACGTGGATGCCGCCCTTCTTCTCTGCGATCTCGTCCCAGATGCCGCGCACGGCTGTCCAATAGCCTTTGGTGGCAGCCCAGTAATCGTCGGCGGCTTTCACGTCATAGCCGTTGAAGCGGGTATAGGTGTTGAGGACATATTCCTGCACCACCGGCTCCAGCTTGCCGCCGATCAGGCCCATCTTGGTGTTGTCCTGCCAGTGAATCCACCCGTCGGGCGTCAGCTGGTGGCGGTTGATCGCCAGATAGCGGTCATAGACCGGGTGGCGCACAGCATCGCGCCGGGCGAGGGGACGCCAGGTCCAGCTGGAGCGCCAGCGGCGCACGCCGCCCTGCGTTTCGAACTGGCCCCAGCCGGAATAGCGCGGGCTGTCATCCACCTGCCAGACGGTTTGCGACCAGCGGCCATGGCGCATCTTTTCGGGCACTTCCTCCCAGCTCCAGCTATCCGGGCCGGAATAGGCGAGGATCTTTTCGGGCGCATATTCCCAATCCTGCCGCCAGTGCTTGATCACATGGCTCTTGCCTTCGATGTCCACCACCAGCAGGTGCTGCAGCACGATCCTGGTGCCGCTATCCTCGATCACCCGCACGCTTTCATACCCGCCCGAAACCTTGGCCGGGATCGGCTCGTAATCGCTGCGCCAGCGGGTGGATTCCTGCATGTCGAAACGCACGCGGAAATCGCCCGCCATGGCCAGGATGTCGGCCCGGTCGGCTTCATAGGCGGCGCGTTCCTCGGCCGGGGTGCCTTCGGGCAGAGGGCCATGGGCAAGTGCCGGTGTGCCGGCGGCAAGGGCAAGCGCGGCAAGCCCGGCGCCCAGCAGTTTCTTGATCGGTTTCATGGATGAATGTCCCTGTCGAAGTTCAGAAGCGGAAGCTGAGCGAGGCGCTGGCGTTGCGGCCGGGGCGGGTATAGGCATCGGTCACGGTGGAGGTGGCGGCCAGGCCGCGCACGTCGCTCCACAGCGCGTATTTCTCGTCAGTGATGTTGAAGATGCCCGCGCGCAGCGTCAGCCTTTCGACCAGCCTCACGAAGGCCGTGGCGTCGATGATGGTCGAGGCGTCGGGGCGGAAGCAGTCGCCGGAACAGGTGCCGGTGGTGCGATCCAGTTCCTTGCGGGAATTGTGGGTCAGCACCACTTCGCCGCCGAAGGCTCCGCCGGGATCGCGATAGCCCAGGCCGAGCACGAGATTGAGCGGATCGATCGAGGCCAGCGGCGCCTTGCCGCCGCCGTCCAGAATCTCGTCACCCTTGGCATAGGCGATGGCGAAGCGGGCGGTGATGCCGTTCTGCGCGCGATATTCAGCCTTGCCCTCAAGCCCTTCGACCTTGACCTTGCCGATATTGATGAACTGGTAGATCGCCGGGTCCTGCGGGGTGAAGGAACCGCCGACCACTTCCTGCGCGATGAAGTCCGTGTAATCGGCATGGAAGGCCGTGGCGGACAGGCTGAGTTCGCCTGCCGTCACGCGGATGCCGCCTTCGAAGCTCTTCGACTTTTCCGGGCCGAGATCGGGATTGGGTTCCGATGTGTAGCCATAGGCCAGATTCTCGAAGAACTGGTTCATCTGGCCCGGCTCGGGGGCCTTGAAGCCGGTGGCGTAATTGCCGAACAGGCGGATATTGTCGGACAGCTTCACCACCGCGCCGATGCGAGGGGAAAGGTGGGAATCGGACTGGTCCGCGCCCACGAAGCCCGGCAGCAGCGGATCGTCGGTTGCGTCCAGCTTGTAGGCATCGAAGCGCAGCGCGGGGAACAGCGTCAGCACGCCGTCAGCGATGGAAATCTCGTCCCCCACGAACAGCCCACCCAGCATGAAATCACTGGCCGGGAAGGCACGGGTGGGGAAGGTTTCGCCAGCGGGCGGCACGGTGCCGTCACGCAATCCTTCCTGCCGCGTGAAGCTAACATCGCCGCCGAACACGATCCGGTGATCCAGCCCGCCCGTTGCAAAGCTGCTGCGCAATTCAGCCGATGCACCATAGACGCGGTTTTCGAAGGTGTTGAGGCGCGTGCGATCGACAGCAGGGTTGCGGTCCTCCGCCGTGAATTGCCGGTCTTCCGCATCCTGCCAGTAGAGGCCGAGCTGAGCATAATCGATCGCGCCTTCGCCTTCCCAGGTCCAGTCGGCGGCTATGCGGGCGCGGTTGCCCGTGTCGGTGCCCTTGAGGTCCAGTACGGTGCCGCTGAGGCCCGACTGGACGTCTGTGAACAGGTAGGTGCCGGTATATTCGCCGGTCAGCCGCAGCTTGTGGCCGCCACCGGGCTTGAACACGATCCGGCCGAGCACGGAATTGGCATGGCCTTCCTGTGGGTTGGGCGTGGTCCGGGCAGAGCCGGTCACGTCATTCGTGCCCTTGTTGTCCAGTTCTTCGAAGTCCCGGCGGGTATAGGCGACCATGGCGGAAAGCCGCTCGCTGCCGCCCGCGACAATGGCGGTTTCAGTGAACTCATTGTCCGCGGAGCTGTAAGAAGCGCGCGCAAGGCCGCCGATCTTGGCGCCCTTGTCGAGGAAATCCTGCGGCTCGCTGAGAGTGAAGGCGACGGCGCCGGAGAGCCCATCCGATCCATAGAGGGCGGAGGCCGGGCCGCGCAGGATTTCCACCTGTTTGACCAGCCCCAGATCGACATAGTCGCCCCGGCCTACATCCTGCGCGCCGAAGCTGAAGCCATCGGGCACGCGCACTCCATCGACCATGATCAACGTGCGGTTGCCGCCGATTCCGCGAATGGTGAAGCCAGCATTGCCCGCGCGACCGGTGGAGCCGAGCGCGGCACCGAAGCGGGCGGGCTGGCGCTGGACCGATACGCCCGGCTCAAAGCGGACCAGATCCTTGATGTCGGTCGCCAACTGGTCGGCAATGTCTTCCGCGGTGATGACGGAAACCGTGGCGGGTACATTCACCGCATCGGTGGGCAGGCGCGTGGCAGTGACGGTGATCGCCTTGCGGCGTTCTGCCCAATAGAGCCCGTCGTTGTCCTGCGCGAATGCTGGTGCGGCAATTGCCGTGGTGCAGAGCAAAGCAACGGCGGTTGCGCCAAGTCGTTCCGCCCTGAGCGCGCTGTTCCGGGCAGCCCCGATTGCCCCGGTTGCGCTGGTCCCTGTTGCCAAAATTTCCTCCTGAATTGCAAATGCGAATGAGTCGCAGTAGCGATTAAGGCGAGTGAGGCAATCCGTCAAGGATCGGCCACGGGCTGGCACGATTGCTTGCCTGACGCAGTCCGAAGCCTCGGGGCGACTGGGTGTCATGGTAGAGAGGGCAAGAGGAACGCCTTGATCACAAGCACTAAGCCTGCGCATGGAGGCGCGGGGGCATGCGATGATTCAACCCTTGGCGCCAGAAGACACGGCCGTTGGCGCGGGCCTGCTCTGGAATCCCGGCGCGATCAGCTATTTGTCGCTGCTTCTGCTTGCGCTCATGCTGTCCGCATATCTGGGCAAACGGGCCTATACGGAACGCCGGCAAGGGCGGGACTTTGTGCCCACCCTGTTGTTCTGCCTCACCATCGGCTTTCTGGTTCCCGGTCTGCTGACCGCCCTGTACCACGCCATGGCGGGCGGAGGTTGGCTGGCCTATGCGATGCCCTGGCTTTCGCCATCGTCCTTCGCCTTGCAGGCTTCTCCGTGGATATCCTTCATGGGGGGCAGCGCGGCGGCGGCCTTTATCCAGTTCGCCTATCGTTTCCCCCGCCGCCTGCCGGGCACCGAGCGCGAGAGCATGGTGATCGGTGCGCTCATGGGCGTGGCGCTAATCGCCGAAGCGGCAGTGGCGGTGCGTACGGATATAGGGTTGATTGCTGGCGATCCTTGGATGCGGCCGGATTGGGCAGCCAACTGGCTCAATGCCAGCACGCTGTGGCTGGGGCTGCTGTTCGTGCGGCAGTTTCTGCACGCACAGAGTGCGCTTTTGCCGCAGCCCCCATCCGGCCTTGTGGGCAATCTCAAGGCATTGTGGCAGATGGTTGCCAGCCCGCCAGCCAATCGCGAAGCAAAGGCAGCGCGCGGTTTCGTGGTGTTCGCCCTGCTTCCGATCGTCCATACGACGGGATTGGTCCTGCAGAACGAAGGGCTGCTAGGCCCCTATTCCACCGACATTCTGATCTGCTGGTCGGTGCTGGCCCAGCTTACCGGCTTCACGCTGGTCTATCTCGGTTATCTGCCTGAGCGCTCGTCTTTCCTGTTCAAGCTGACCACGATCAGCGTCGTTCTGCTGCTGGCCACGGTGAACGGTGCCTCGTGGATCGTGGGGCCGGGCTATTTCTCGCAATTCAGGGCGCCGGGAATGGTGGTTGCCGGCCAGGAAGTGCGCTTTTCGCCCATGGCGGATGGCACTTATGCCGTGGGCGAAGTGCCGCTGGCTCCGGAACCCGTCGCGGGCAGGATCATCGACCGGAACGGCGCGGAGGTTCCGCTGCCATTCGATTTCAGCTTTTTTGGCCGCACCCACCGTAAGATCCACGTGGCGGGCGACGGCACCATCGGCTTCGAACACCCGCCGCGCCCGACGGACTTAGTCTTCAGATATGGTGCGCAGCCCGCAATCTATCCGCTGCTGGTAGCCATCCCGGAAAGCGGAACCACGGTGCAGGTACGCGTTCATCCCCGGCGCGTCGTGGTGACGCGGCGAGACCATTGCGCGCCGTTGCAAGATCGCTGCTATGGCTTTCAGGCGGTGCTGCACGCCAATGGCCGGGTGGACTTCGCCTATCTGACCATGCCGGCCCAGCCGCGCTTCATGCCGTTCGAACCGCTTGCCGCGCCTTGGCTGATGGGTATCTCGCCTGGTTATGGCACATCGCTGGGCACGGCACCCTCCGCGCCGATAATCCGCGACTATTACCACGATTTTCTGACTCATCTCGACCGGCTCTACAGGCCGATCGTGCCATTCCTGATTGGGGCAGTGCTTTTGGCCATGGTGGGAATGCCGATGCTCTATCGCGGCTTTCTTGTCCGCCCGCTCGACCGGCTGCTGCGCGGGATCAGGCGCTTCCGGGATGGCGAGTTGGGCACGCAGGTGCGGGTCAGCTTCAATGACGAGATTGGCTATCTCACCGAATCCTTCAACGCCATGGCTCGTTCGCAGCACGACATGGTCAATGGACTGGAGGCGATGGTGGCCGAGCGGGTGGAAGAGGTAACGGATATTGCCGCGCGCAATGCCCAGTTGGAAGAACGCGCCCGCCTTTCCGCAGACCTGCACGATTCCGTCAGTCAAACTCTGTTCTCCGCCGCCCTGCTGGCCGATACGGTGCCCGAACAGTGGCGCCGCGATCCGGAACAGGGCGCTCAGGCCGTGGCGCGCCTGGCCCAGCTCAACCGCAATGCCTTGGCGGAAATGCGGGAATTGCTGGCCGAATTGCGCAGCGGGTCAGTAGAGCAGCAGTTACCACCGGGAGAGCGGATAGAGGCGCTGGCTCGCGAATTCGCGGTAGCCCACGGCATCGCAATGCATGTGGAGGTGAATGGCGGAGGAGCGCTTCCGCCGGAAGTGAGCACGACATTCCATCGCGTTGCGCAAGAGGGGTTGAACAATATTGCCCGCCATTCCGGGGCTCAGGAAGTACGGGTGACGTTTGAATGCTTGCCGGGGCAGGCCCTGCTCGTCATTGGTGACGATGGATGCGGTTTCGACCCGGATGGCGTAGTTGGGGACCATCTCGGCCTGAAGATTATGCGGGAACGCGCGGAGCGCATCGAGGCCTCGCTTGAGGTGGACAGCGCGCCGGGCAGGGGAACGACCGTGACTTTGGTGTGGATGGAACACAATGACGGCTGACCCGATCCGCATCCTTCTGGTTGACGATCACATGGTGGTGCGCGCTGGCCTGTCCCAGGTGATTGGCGCGATGGACGGCTTTGCCGTGGTGGGGCAGGCGGAGAGCGGGGAGGAAGCGCTGTTCCTCTGCCAGCTCCACCGGCCGCATATCGTGCTGATGGATGTGCGGATGCAGGGCATGGGCGGGGCAGGGGCCACGGAATCCATCCGCCGTTATCACCCTGATGTGCGCGTGATCGGCCTAAGCACCTTTGCAGATGGCGAGACGGTGGCCCAGATGAAGTCCGCCGGTGTCAGCGGTTTCTTGCCCAAGACGGTTTCGGCCGAGGAACTGGCCGATGCGATCCGCAGAGTCCATGCAGGGGAGAGCGTTTTCGAACCCGGCAATGATGCGGCAATGCCCGCGCCGGCTTCCCCCGCGCCGGACGAAGTGACGCTGAGCGGCCAACAGCGCCGCGTGCTGGCCTTGCTGACCAAAGGCTGCACCAATGGCGAGATCGCCACCTATCTGGGCATATCGCTGCCCACGGCCCGCTATCACGTCAGTGCGATCCTGTTGAAGCTGGGTGTATCCAATCGCGCTGAGGCGGCGGCTTTGGCCGCCCGTAACCGGCTGGTGGACGACACCGACTTCTGAACGACTGACCTGTACATCTGTATAGGGGTGACTGGCCGGGTGGCCAGTTCCGTCCGGTGGCTGCGAGCCTATCTTCTTTGCCACGAGCGGGACTGTGGTCGCCCTTCGTTTCATGAGGACAAGCGCATGAAACTCAATGGGAATTCCTTGACGACATTCCGGCTCGCCGCAACGGCGGCGCGTAACGCCTCCGTGCGACGATGGAAGCGATTTGCGTGATCCGATTGGCGCGAGAGGGGCACGCGCCGGCCGGTGACGCCACCTTCAACGGTGCAGGGGCAGCCGTTGGAGGTGGCGGACAATTCCGTGGCCTTGGCCAATAGGGTGACTTGCGGCGGGCAACCCAATGCATTGTCGAACGGCAATGCCTTTAACGGTCCCCTCCGGTTCGGGCATTGCGATGTCGACGGGCCAGAGGGGTCGCTAGCTGCCTCTGGGCAGAAGCCTGCACGGCACCCTCTCAATTCCCTGATGGGCCTGTCTCGCGGAGAGCGCGGCAACCTGCTGCGATTTGCCGCCTGCGCTCCAGCGCTTGCTGGCCTTCTGTTTCTTTCCGCCTGCACGAAGGGCGAGGCGCGTGACGAAACGCCCGCCGCATTGGCAGAAGCGGTCTCCGGCAAGCCTTGCCCCGACAACGGTGAGCGACTGCCGATAACGGGCATGTGCACTTCGCGGGCTTCTGGCTATTTGAAATATACTGCCGGCGGCGAGCCAGCCAAGCCAAAGGGCTGCGACTGGGTGATGCAGGAAACGGCCATGGCGGGCGGCGCTGTGCTGCTTTACCGGGCGTTGCAATGCAAGGGCGATGCCACGAAGCTCGTCTGGGCGGCCCAGCATGGCGATACAGAGCCGGCAAGATTGACTTACGAAACATCGGCGCTAGGCAATTCCAAAGGCCGCGTTGCCGTGGAAATCGCTGCCTCCCAGGACAGTGCGCCCGGCGCCGGGATGCTCGCGCTCGTACGGTCGGAGATTCGCGATCCGCTACAGGCTACGCGCTGCGTTACACGCAGGGCGGATGTTGCTGGCTGGCCAGCAGATGCGCAATTGGTCGATGTCTGGCCCGGCACCCCGTCCGGCGGGGCATGCGGCCAATATGGTTTTGACAGGAAGACGCCCGCTTTTTGGCGGGAATTCCAACATCATTCGTGGTTCTTCCGCCTCAGCCCCGGCAGGCAGGACATCGATCCCGGCTCGTTCACTCTTGTCGCATGGGGCGAGGATGGCGGCGGCTGGGGTCAGGTTCGGTAATCGGCATGGCGCCCGAGGGTAAGGGCGCCAAGGTGCAGTTGGGGAGCCAGGCTTGGGAAACAGGAGATCCAATGCTGCCGCGACGGTCCTTGCCGCCGCCCTCTCGCTTGCCGCCTGCGGCGAGGCGGGCGGGGATGACGCATCCCAAAGCGGCACTGCGCTGCCGACCACACCCATCAGCGCTGAAGGTGGCAGCGCATTTGTCGCGGATGAAGGCGGCGAGACAGTGCATCAGGTAAGGCATTGCGTGCTGGCGACTCCCAAAGGTCAATTCGACGGGCCGTGCGAGCGAGTCGAATGGGGCGGGCCGAGCTTTTCTATCCGGCGCGCGGGTGCCCGGCCTTTCCTCGACGGAATCAGCGAAGTGGTGGTGGAAGTTGGCCGTCCGGGAGAAAAGGCCACTGGATCTTATCGCCGTGGGACGGAAGGCGATCTTGTGCCGGCCGGCGCGCTCTCGTTCCGCGACGACTGCGGCTGCTGGGTAGGCCGCGATTTCAGGGTGGGGGCATTCCCCCAGCCGCAATAATCTACCATTCTTCGAGTGAATGATACCTTTCGGCACGAGCGCGCGGTGGCGCTGCCTAAGGGTTTGCCGCTGCTGAAACGGCCGGTCAGAGCCGGGCTTTATTAACAATTGGCCGGTAGGCATTGGGCCGTTCCAATTTGAATTGGACAATATGGAAAGAAGCCGGATTTAAGTTTATTCATTAAGCTGGCCCATCATGACGGCTCCGTTCTTTCCGGCGGGCCGGACAATCGGTTGGCAGGGGAAATGGATGCGCCTTTCGCAGAAAGCCATTCTGCTCATCGTGCCGCTCGCGCTGCTGGCGTTCGGGCTGCTGACGTGGATGGCCTATGATGCGGCGCGCGACCGGGAAGTCATCCGTTCGGTGGACCTGCTGCGCACGGCGCGCGTCGAGGCCGAGACCGAGGTGGAACGCCGCATCACCGAAATCCGCAAGACAGAGGCGCGCGCCCGCGAGTTGATGCGGCTGGCGCTTGAGGATGAAATCGGTTCCCCCGCCAGATTTGATCGGCTGTTCCCGAAGAAGGGCGATGGCAGCAGGCGCGGGGCGGAGTTCCTGTGGACCGGCAAAGCACAGCAGGGCATTCCGGCCCGCGGTATCGGCGCGTTCGTTTCAGGCGAGAATGTCCCGGAGGATCGCCGAAAGACGATCCTTGCCGCCTATGACACCTTGCGCAGCATGACAGAGGGACTCGGGCCGACGATCGAGAGCCTGTATTTCTATACCACCACCAACGATCTGGTGATGTATGCGCCTCGGCGCGAGGATCAGCTGAAATTCTATCGCACCAGTGCCCCGGCAAACCTGAACTTTCAGGATCGCGAATTCGCCACCATCACCTCACCCAAAGTTAATCCTTCCGGCCGGATGCGCTGTACCAGCCTGACCCAGATCCTGTACGATCAGGGCGGCTATATGTGGACCACTGGCTGTATGACGGCCATGCGCACCGGGGGCCGCCACCTCGGGGCCTGGGGCAGCAGCATACCGCTCGACAGCCTGCTGAAGGATTTGCAGACCGATGTTCCCGGCGTGCAGAACATCATCATTGCAGATGACGGCAAGCTGATCCGGCACCCGGACTATACTGTCCAGTCGAGCCGGGAGACCGAGCGCTTTCTTGATCTGGACTCTACAAAGGAACCCCGCCTGCAGGCGCTCTGGCACTTCGTGCAGAAGGAGAGGCGGAACGATTTCGAGGCCTATTCGCCCGAACTGGATGCCTATGTTTCCATGGCCAGACTGGGGCAGCCGAACTGGGTCGTGATCTCGCTGATCCCCGGCGAGCGGGTCCGTTCGGCCGCATTCGGGCTGGCCCTGCCATTGCTGCTGGCGGGGACTATCGGGGCGCTCGTATTCATCGCGGTGGCGCTGTGGTTCATCAATCGCCAGATTGCCCGTCCCGTTGCCGCCATGGCCGTGCGGGCCGACGCGATCGCCGCGTTGGCCAATCGCAAGGAAGGGGAGGTGCCGCCCGAACCTCCGGTGGACGAAATCGAGCGGCTGGGCCTTGCCTTTCACGAGATGGAACAGCGCATCGACTGGGAACGGGCTAATCTGTCGCGGTCCTTCGACACGCTGGTGGATGCTGTATCCGATTACGGCATCGTTCTGCTGGACAAGGACGGGCGGATCATCCGTGCCAATCAGGGCGCGCATCGCCTTTTGGGCTGGAATCCGGATGCCCGGCCCGAAGGCCTGGCCGGGGTGTTCGGGCCGGGCGGCAAGGGCGAATGGCGATATATGGAATTCCTCGTGCGCGCCGCGCGCGACGGACGGATTTCTGAAGATGCGGTGCGTTATCGCAGCGATGGCAGTGAGTTCTGGGCAAATGACAGTGCGGATGCCCTGATCGGCATTGACGGCGAAGCGCTCGGCTTTGCCTACATTATTCGCGACGTTACCGGGGAACGCGAGCGGATGATGCAGATCGAGGAAAGTGTCAGCTTCCTTGAACTGGCGGAGAGCACGGCGCAGTTGGGTCACTTCCTGGTGGACACGCAGCGGCTGACCGTGCGTCTGTCGAAATGGGTCTGCGACCTATACGGCTATCCCCATGGCACGGAGATCGGCTTCCGCGATGTCGGCAAGCTGATTGCGCCGGAAGACCGCCGCCGGGTGCTGGAAGTGCTTCAGCGGGCGCGCATGCAGCTGGAACCTTTCGAAACCACTTTCGATCTGATCGACAAGCAAGGCCGCCGCCGTACAGCTTTCGTCAAGGCCAGCCCGCTGTCGGCAGGCATGGGCGGCGTGCCGCGCGGGCTGTTCGGCATTGCGCGCGACATTACCGAAAGGACCGTAGCGGAGGCCCGGCTGGTCGCTGCACGCGATGCGGCGCAGGCAGCAGCCGATATGCGGCGCGATCTTCTGGCCACTGTCAGCCACGAAATCCGAACCCCGATGACCGGCATTCTGGGCCTGCTGGACCAGATGAAGCGCGAACAATCCGCTTCCAAACGGGCGCTGGCGCTCAAGTTGATCGAGGATTCGGCCGATGCCCTGATGCGCGTGCTGGACGATGTGCTGCAGGACGCGAAGATCGAGAGCGGGTCTTTCGTGGTCGAGAAGATCGAGTTCGATACGCAGGATCTGATGCTGCGGGTTACGGAACTGTTCCGCCCGCTGGCCCGCCGCAAGGGGATCGGGCTGACCATGTCGGACGATTGCGGCCGTCGGCTGGTGGGCGATCCGGCGCGTATTCAGCAGATCGTCGCCAATTTCCTTTCCAATTCCATCAAGTTCACCAGCAACGGCGGTGTGAGCCTGCACTGCAGTTGTCGGCCGCTGAACGTGCCGGATATGCTGGAGCTGATCGTGGAAGTGGAAGATACGGGCATTGGTATTCCGCAGGACAGATTATCGCAGATATTCCAGTCCTTCGAGCAGGCAGAGGCATCGACTGAACGCCGCTTTGGCGGGACCGGGCTGGGGCTGGCGATTTCCCGCCGCCTGGCACAAGCGATGGGCGGCACGGTCGAAGTGGAGAGTACAGAAGGCAAGGGCAGCCGCTTCACCCTGCGCCTGCCGCAGGGCATGGCGCAGGGCGCCGATCTGCGCCGGCCGGGCAAGGGCAAGGATGCGCTGGTCGTATCTTCCAGCGCCAGTGCCCGCGTCATGGCTGAAGCGCTGGTGGCGGAACTTGGCTATTCCACCAAGGGCAGCGGCAATCTGTGCAACAGTGCGGGGGATGAGGCGTTGGTGGTGTTCGATGCGGACGAGACCGACCCGCAGGATTGGGAAGGCATTGCCCCCGGCCAGCTTCTGGCGCTTGTCTCGCAGGAAAAAACGGCGCTGCGCCAGCGCCTTGCCGAAGCGGGGATTCGCATGATCTTCAAACCCATCGAACTCGACGCTTTGCGGCAGGCAGTCCAGCAATGAAGGAACTCCCTTCCACCGCGCTCAACGATTTGCCGCTGGATCAAAGGGCGGAGATACTGACCCGCCGGTTGGAGCGGACTGAAAAGGCCCTGCACGATGCAGAGGCGCAATTGCTGGCGCGGATGATCGAGCTCGATCAGTCCAACCGCGATCTGCGCAGCAAGGAAAAGAACCTTGCCCGGCGGCTGGACGTGGAAAGCCGCAAGCTGCTCACCGCGCAGCGCACCGCGCGCATTGCCACGTTCCATTCGGAAAACGGCGCCAATTTCAGTTCATCGGAAGAACTGGCTGCCATTCTCGGGTTGGAAGGACGGGGCAAGGTTTCCCCTGAAGACGCCGCGCATCTGATCCATCCGCTCGACCTGCAGCGTGTGTTCGACACATGGGAGGCCTATCTCGCCTCCGATCCGTCGAACACCGATCATGAGATGGAACATCGCCTGGTGCGGCCGGATGGACAGCTGCGCTGGCTCCACTGGTCCGTCCGGCGAGAGATCGAGCCGGACGGCATGTCCTTCACCCTCTACGGCAGCGTCAGGGACGTTACCGAGGCCCGGCGGACGGCCCGTGAAATGAAGGCGCTGCGCCTGCGCGCTGAACGGCGCGTGCGGGAACTCGACAGTCTGACGCGGCAATTGGAAGCGGCAAAGCTGGAGGCAGAGCGTGCCCTTTCCGCCCGCACCCGCTTTCTTTCGGCAATCAGCCACCAGTTGCGCACGCCGCTGGATGCGCTCAGCGGGATAGTGGGCCTGCTGGAGGAACAGGATTTGCCAGAGGAGGCCGCACAGCAGGTGCGAATGGCATCCTATGCCAGCGGGCAACTGGTGGCCCTGATCGAGGCGTTGACGGAGGAAGCGGAAGGCACATCGCCCCCGCGCGTGATTGCCTCCATGCCGCTGGACCTTGCCGCGCAGCTGGGCCGGTTGCACGATTTCTGGAAGGTGAACCATCCATCCGCCGCCAAGGGCCTGTCGGTGGAGATCGCCCCGAACATGCCCGCAGCGGTGCTGGGCGATGCGCATGGCCTGCGCGAAATCCTCCAGATGCTGGTGGACGAGGCGTTTTCTGTCGGGGCAGGCGGCGTGGTCTTGCGGGCGGACTGGGCGGACGGGCTTGCGCTGTCCATCACCGCGACGGGCGCGGATGGCTGGGCGGACGAGCTTGCTGCAGGCGATCCCGCCAGGATACGCCAGCCGGGTATTCGCGTGGCGGGCAGGCTGGTGCTGGCCATGGGTGGCCGCTGCTTCGTGCCGTCGGAACATCCGGACGAACTGGTTGTCGAAATCCCGTTGCGCGAATGCGATCTGCCACCTGAAAGCCGGGAACGCAGAACCGTTTTGCGTACCGCTGCAGGCGAGGCGCCTTCGATCCTGGTGGTGGAGGATACGGCCACCAATCGCTACGTCATGCTCCAGCAGCTCGAAGCGATGGGCTGTATCACCGAAACGGCGGAAAATGGGGCGCAGGCGCTGGATGCCGCGCGCCATGGTGGTTTCGATGCCATCCTGATGGATGTGATGATGCCGGTCATGGGCGGCGAGGAAGCGACGCGGGCGATCCGCAGCCTGGAAGGGCCGGTCTCACGCACGCCGATCATCGGGATTACCGCGCATGGCCTGCAGGAAGAGCGGGAACGGATGCTGGCCGCCGGCATGTCTGCCTGCCTGACCAAGCCGGTGCGGCGCGAGGCCCTGCGCGCGGCCTTGCTGACGTCGTTCGCGGCCGGGAATTCCGGCACGGCGGCTTCGGCGCTGATAGACGTGGTGGCGTTCCGTAAGGCGTTCCTTGCCCTGCCGGAGGCCTATCGCAGGCCGCTGCTCAACGCTGTCTATTCTGATATCGCCACTTACGGCACGGCCATCAGTCAGGCCGTGAAGGCGGGGGACGAGGAGGGCGTGAGGCGGGCTGCGCACAGCCTGAAGGGGGTGGCCGTCAATATCGGTGCAGTGGCCATTCTGGAGCGGCTGGGCGATTTGCGGGAAAGGCCGCTTTCCTCTGCATCCAAGACATTGCCCGCGTTAGAAGAAGCGATTGCCGCCACCCTTGAGGGCAGCGGCGATCTGTTTGCCAGGCTGATCGAGGATCAATAGGCGCCGCGCCCGCTGACCACGGCCGGCACAGTGCGGGCCAGAAGGGCAATATCCGTCGCCAGCGTGCGCCGGGCGAAATAGGCGCGGTCCATCGCCACCTGCCGGGCAAAGGCAATGTCGGCACGCCCACTGACTTGCCAGATGCAGGTGATGCCTGGCTTGCCCCGCAGGCGCGGCCAGGCAGCTGCGCCATAGGTTTCGACTTCCGAAGGCAGGGCGGGGCGCGGGCCGACAAGCGACATCTCGCCGGTCAGGACGTTGATGAGCTGCGGCAACTCGTCCAGCGAGAAGCGACGCAGGAACCGTCCGATGCGGGTGATGCGCGGGTCGTGCTTCATCTTGAAGCAGGTTGTGTCGCGCTCCGACTGCGCGAGCAGGGCGGCCCGCCTCGCTTCAGCATCGACCCGCATCGAACGGAACTTGAGCATGGAGAAATTGCGCCCGCCCTTGCCGATACGGACCTGACGGAAGAACACCGGCCCGCCATCGTCGAGCTTGATGGCCAATGCGGTGGCCAGGAAAATCGGCGCCAGCACGATCATGGCGATGGCGGTCACCGCCAGATCGAGTGCGCGCTTGGCGGCAAGCGATGCCACCTCGTTGAAGCCACGCTGCCTTGCCGCATTCAGGGCGGCGTGGGCCAGAAAGGCCGCATTGCCCAGCAGGTAGCGATTGGCAAGGCGGCGCGGTTCCATCGCCAGGCGCCATGCCCATTCGCAGCCGATCGCGCGGATCGGGGCGGGGGCGCGGGCAATGCGGCCGGAATAGTAATCGAACAAACCGCCCACGCCCATCAGCACCGGAACGGTCAGGCGCGAACGATTGCGTTCGATCCACTTTTCCTGCAGCGGCACGCCGAAGCCCACCATCAGAATGCGCGCGCCCGATGCGTTGATGCGGGCGATCACGGCGTCTTCCTCTTGCGGGGTGAAATAGCCGTCCATCGTCCCGGCAAAGCGCAGGCCGGGGAAGCGGCGGCACATGGCATCGGCGGCATCGCGGGCAACGCCCGGAAGGCCGCCCAGCAGGAAGATCGTATCGCCTGTGCGCGCCAGCTGGGCGCAGATCTCGGGAAACAGGTCCGTTCCGTTCAGGTTCTCGCCCATCGGCACACCGGCCATCTTCGCGGCGATGCGCATGCCGCTGCCATCGGGCAGCAGCAGGTCGCTTGCTTCCAGCGCGGCAGAATAGGACCGATCCGAGCGCAGGGTGTTCACGCAATGCGCGTTCACGAAATTGATGACGCAGTTAGCGCCGATCTGTGCACATGCGGCGATCTCGGCAGCCATGGCGGCGCGGCTGCCATTGACCAGCGGCAGGCCGAACAGCGGATCGATCCGATGGGCGCGGCTGATAGCAAACGGGTTCATTAGTGGCTCTCCTCTGCTGTGCGGGACAGCGGAGCAGCAGCAACGATCGTGCCGTTTTTAGAATTATATAATTAATTCAGAAGGTTGACGATTTCCATTCGCTAAATGAGATTTTGGCGTCCTGCAAAATTCGCAAAATGCAAGGAATCCGCTCGCATTCTGCAAGGCCGGCTGTTGCAAAGAGCGAAATGGGCCGCGCGCCTAGCGGGACGGATTTTAGAATATCACGTAAATTCAATAAATTACGGAAAATGGCACGGCTCTTGAGAAGGGTGGATCGCAACTGAGGAGTCCACCATGCGCCTTGCGCCATTCACATTGCGGATACCGCCCGCCCTGAGGCCGATGATCGGCGGCTTTGCTGCCTATGCATCGGCCGAGGCGGTGACGCGCGTGGTGCGTATCGTCGCCATTCTGGTGATCGCCCGCCGCACCGATCCGGCCATGCTGGGGACTGCTGCAGCGGCGCTCAGCCTGTTCGAACTGATCCGTGTCCTCGCCAATGCCGGGATCGGCCAGCGCATCGTCGCCGCACGTGCGGACGAGCTGGACCGGGTGTGCAACACTGCCCGCCGCGTCTTCTGGCTGGTCTGCGGATCGGTTGCGCTGATCCAGATCGCTGCCGCCGCCGCCCTGGCCCTGATCACCGGCGAGCGGGAAGCGGCCGCCATGCTGGCCGTGCTGTCCGGCGTATATCTGATGATGCCCCCGGGGCTGGTGCAGATCTTCCTGCTGATGCGCGAAGGTCGGATGGGGGCCACTGCCCGCATCGGCGCGACCCAGACGATGACCGATCATGTGCTGACCGTCGCCCTCGTGCTGATCTGGCCGAGCGCATGGGCCATTGTTCTTCCCAAGCTGCTGACCGCGCCCGTCTGGACGATCCTTGCCCGCCGTGCCCGCCCCTGGGCGCCGCGCCCGGCAGCTGGCTATGCCCATTGGCGCGTCTTCGCGGTCTATGGCCCTGCCGTCCTTGCGTCCGAACTGCTGGCCGCCGCGCGGCTGCAGGCTGACAAGCTGATCGTCGGTGCCATGCTCGGCCTCGATGCGCTGGGTCTCTATTATTTCGCGTTCAATGCCGGGCTCGGCATTTCGCAATCGCTGATCACCGCCTTCGGCACTGTGCTGTTTCCCAGCCTGTGCCGGGCAGGTGGCGAACAGGAACGTGCGGCGCAACTGCGTCAGGCGTTCCTGCTGGGACTGCCCCCCTTGGTCCTGCTCGTCGCCTGTCAGGGGCTGCTGGCGCCCATCTACGTTCCGATCCTGTTCGGTCCGAAATGGGTGTCGGCAGCCCCGTTCCTTTCGCTGCTGTGCCTGGCCGCCGTCCCGCTGATGTGCGGCGCGATCCTGGGCGCGAAATACCGCGCCGACGGAGAACCGCTGCGTGAAACCCGCATGGCCGCGATGGCCACCGTGCTGGGCCTCGGCGGCCTGGCACTGGGGGCCGGCCACTCCATCGCGCTGGCCTGCATCGGATATGCGGCGGGCCTTGCGCTGGCCCTGTGCCTGCCCGCGCTGCGCTTCGCCTTTTCCACGCCCAACACCACTACGCTCAAGGGAGAGCTGTCATGAACGTGCCCTATTTCAGTGTCGTCCTGCCCGCCTTCAACGCGGCAACCACCGTTGGCGAGGCGATCAAAAGTGTCCTCGAGCAGCATTGCGATGATTTCGAGCTGCTGCTGATCGATGACGGTTCAAGCGACGAAACGCTGCACTGCATGCTCTATTATGCAGATCGTGACGATCGCATTCGCGTGGTCAGCCGCGATAACGGCGGCGTGTCGAGCGCACGCAATCTGGGCGTCGCGCTGGCCCATGGGCGCTACATCGCGTTCATGGACGCCGATGATCAGTGGCGGGCCAACAAGCTGCTGTGCCACCGCTGGCTGCACGATCTCCAGCGTGACCTTGCAGGCAGTTTCGCCCGCATCGCGTTCCGCCCATCGGCTGGACGCGGCATGGGCCCGGCGCGCACCTATTCCACGGTTCCTTCCGGCATTCTGGCACTGGAACAGGTGCTGGGCGAGAACCCGTCCTGCACCACGTCCAATCTTGTCGTGTCGCGAGCGGTTTTTCTGGCTTCGGGCGGGTTCGACGAGAGCATCAACCATGCCGAAGATCAGGAACTGCTCGCCCGGCTGATTGCCGACGGACACCGGATTGCCGGCATTGAAGAGACGCTGGTGGATTATCGCATGAGCGAGGGCGGCCTTTCTTCCGATCTGGGCGCCATGCTGGCCGGCTGGGGCAAGCTGGCGGACCGCTATCGCCAGATTGCAGATCTTTCCGGGGCAGAGGCGCTCTATTGCCGTTATCTCGCCCGGCGCGCCCTGCGCATCGGCGGCCCTGCGGGCGACGCACTTGGCTTTGCGCTGCGCGGCCTGCGGGCCGATGCCCATGCCTTCCTCGAAGATTTCCGGCGCGGCGCCCTGACGCTGGCCGGTGCTGCTTTCAGCCCCTTCATCCCGCGCACCGTGCGCCAGCGCCTGTTTGCCTGACGGCCAGAACCCAGAGGAGTATCATCATGGCCAATCCCCGCATCTCGGTCGTCATGCCGGTCTATAATGTCGAGCTTTACGTGGCCGATGCGATCCGCTCGGTCTTGCGTCAGAGCTTCACCGATTTCGAACTGATCGTGGTGGACGATGGCGGCAGCGACGGTTCGATGGAAATCGTCCGCAGCTTCCACGATCCCCGCATCCGCGTGTTGTCCCAGCCCAATCGGGGCCTTGCAGGCGCGCGCAATACCGGCATCGCCGCAGCGCGCGGGGATTATATTGCCCTGCTGGATTCCGACGACTGTTTCCACCCGGACAAGCTGCGCCTGCACTTCATCCATCTGGAAGCGAACCGGGCCATCGGCGTCAGCTATGCCGGGTCGCGCCTGATCGACCGGTTCGGCAATGCCCTGTCCGTGGCGATGCGCCCGCAACTGACCGGCATCACGCCTGGCCTGATCCTGCAGCGCAATCCGGTTGGCAATGGCAGTGCAGCGGTTCTGCGCCGGCGCGACATCGATCGCGCGGCCTTTTCAGAACCGGGCGAACCGGATCGCATCTGCTGGTTCGATGAAAGCTTCCGCCAGTCGGAAGACATCGAATTCTGGACCCGCCTTGCCGTGCGCCATCGGGTGGCATTCGAAGGGATCGAAGGCCTGCTGACCGATTACCGGATCGTGTCCGGCGCGCTTTCGGCCAATATCGTGCAGCAATATCTCAGCTGGGAAGCGATGCTGCGCAAAGTCACTGCCTATGCGCCGGAATTTGCCGCGCAATATGGCACATCGGCCCGCGCCTATCAGCTGCGTTATCTTGCGCGCCGCGCGATCCAGCTTGGCGATACCCAATTCGCCAGCTCGCTGATGGCCAAGGCGCTGCGCACCGGCCCCCACATCGTTGTGGCCGAACCGATCAAGACCATGACCACGCTTGGCGCGGTGGTGGCGGGCAATCTCCTGGGCGCGGAACGCTTCCGCGAACTGGCGCGGGTCTATCTGAAGGAGGCTGCGTGATGCTGCGCGTTTTCCATCTGCTCGACGATTTCGGAATGGGCGGGGTGACCAACGGCCTGCGCGTGTTCGACGATCCGGTTATCGCGGAACTGGTGAACAGCATGGTGCTGCCCATCGATCCGCGCTGGCGCCTTGCGCCGCACCTGCCGGATGCGGATGTGATCGTCACCCATTTCCCGCCTGCATGGAACAATCTGCCGTTCTTCCGCACGCTGCGCCTGCGCAATCCCCATGCGCATCTGGTGCATGTCGAACATACCTATACGGCGGCCTATGAACGGCGCCGTGTGCCTCGCAAGGCGCGGTTCCGGGCCATGTTGCGGCTGGCGCTTTCCGCGCGCGCGGTGGATGAAATCGTGTGTGTGTCGCGGGCGCAGGCGCGCTGGCTGCGTCAGGCGGCCGGGCTGGATACAACACGCTGCCGCACGATCTATCCATGGTCCTGCAAGGATGAATTGCTGAAGATCGACCCTGTCGCCCCCCGCCGCGGCCAGCCCTTGCGGCTGGGCTGTTATGGGCGGCTGGCCACGGTGAAGAATTTCGGCCCGCTGATCGAGGCGTGCAAGCGCTTCTGCCCGGGCGAGATCGAATTGCTGGTGGGCGGTTACGGCACGCAGGAAGACGAATTGCGCGTCATTGCCGGCGATGCGGCCAATATCCGCTTCCATGGTGAAGTGAAGGATCTGGCCGGCTTCATGGCCCAGTGCGACGCCATCGTCATGCCTTCCCTGTGGGAAGCCTATGGCCAGGTGGCGACAGAGGCGCGGCTTGCCGCCCGCCCGATTCTGGTCGCGGATATTGATGGCCTGCCCGAACAGGTGGGCGGTGCGGGCCTGTGCGTCAGGCTGGACACCGCAGACGCAATCGAAGCGGCCATTCGCCGCTTCCGCATGATGCCGCTGACGCAAATGGCCCTGAGCGGCCGTGCGGCAGCACGCATGATCGGTAACCAGGTACGGTTCGCCTGGCGGGATCTCTTCACCCGGGTCTCCCTCAGCCGGGCCTGACCGCCACCAGCGAACCGAGGGACCGGCCGGGCAGCCCCCTTTGCCCGGCCGGTCTTTTTTTGTCTTTTCTCTGGACGGGGAATGCCGGCCACCGTCAGTGTGGCGCCCGCAGTTTCCGCCTGAAAGGCGGCATGTCACTGCGCTGAAGGGCATTGGTCAGGGATAGGTTGCGGAGGCCTTGGCGCTTCGGACAGTCCGGCCTTGCCCACCAACTTCCATCCTCGATCCCTCGTCTCCCGGTCCGTAATGCGACCTGTGCCGATCCGAAGGCATGATCTTGCCATGCCAGGCGAGCGAACCGCCCTGAGGAAGGGTGCGCGCCATGGGGTAAGCGCGCCAATGGGGCTGATCAGGATGCCATGTTTCAGGGATGTTGAGGGGACGCAGGCGACGCTGAAGCGGGCGAACCGGCGGAAGGCTCAATCGGCCTTGGACAGCTTCTCGCCCAATGCACAGCCCAGGATCACCAGCGCTGGCCAGATGAGATAGGCCAGCGCCTCCAGATTCTCGCCGAAGCTATAGAGGATCAGCACGCAGACCATGCCCAGGCCGGTGCGTTGCAGCTGGCTCTGGCGGGCACGCCAGAACAGCACGGCAAAGCTGGCGAACAGCGGCGCGGCCAGTGCGGCGGCGCCAGCAAGCCCCTTCACGAACAGCAGGCCGTACCAGGTGTGGTGGCTGCCGATGGGCATATATTCCACCAGATGCGGGCCGTTCTCCACCACGCCATGGCCGAAGATCGGCGCCTCTGTCTGCCAGCGATCCAGGGCGATGCGGCCAAGGGTGGCGCGCACCCGGCTGGAATCGGCGCGGGCTGCGGCAAAATCGCTGACCATCTGGCCGATGAAGGCATTGATCGCCGGGCCGAAGAAGCCGGCGAACAGGGCGATGGGGGCCGCCGCCATCCAGCTGGAAGGCCGGTTGATGCGCGCGGCAAAGATCACGAAGGGCGGGATCGCCAGCACGGCCACAAGGGCAAGGCGGGATTGGGAAAAGATGGCCAGCGCAAGCCCGGCAGCAATGCCTGTCATGCGCCAGGTCAGGCTGGAATCGCGCGCGGCCAGCAGCACATAGATCACGGCTACCATCCCGGCGGCGGGGGACCATGGGGCAAAGAACTGCCAGCGCGGCGTGCCCACGCCTGGCTCCAGCGTATAGAGGATGGCGGCGAAATATTCCGGGCCGGAGCCGCCGACGATCTTCAGTGGGGATACCCACAGCGTGCCCGGCAGGCCGACATAGGGCGCGACAAGGAACAGCGGCAGCAGGATCAGCGATTGCAGCCCCAGCTTGCTGATTGCGCGATAGATTACCTGCGGCCGAGGGCGCAGCACTGCCCCGGCGAAGGGAAACAGCGCCAGCAAGGCCCAGCCCTTGGCCCAGCCGACTGAGGACTTGATCGTCTGGCCGGTGCCCAGGCTGAAATTGGAATGGCCGATCCACAGCACCAGCAACATGGCGCCCATGCCCGCCAGCCACAGCCAGATCGTGGCGGGCAGCGGGCCGGGGCGCCGGTCCTCCGGCAGGCCGGGCGCAATGTAGATCCGGCCGCAGGCCATCAGCGCCAGTATCCAGCCCAGCGCCGGGCCTGCCGGATATAGCCCGCCGATCAGCCACAGCACCCAGGTCCACTGGATGGTGGTGGCGATCAGGCGTTCGGCAGCAGTTTGCGGATGATCGGTTGGCGCAGCCACAGCAGCAGGAACCCGAAGATGATGAGGATGGATGCCGCCATGGCCCCGGCAAGGGCGATCAGCGGCGACGGAGCGGCCTTGGCTCGCGGCAGGGAAGGCGCCTCAAGCGTCTGGACCAGCGGATAGGACGCGAAGGGATCGGCCTTGTTGGTGTCCAGCCGGGCGAGGGCGGAGCTGAACACAGCCTCTGTCACGCGCACGTCGCGCACCAGATCGGCCAGCTTCGATGCGTCTTTCACCAGCGTGCGCGAAGTGCCCTGTTCCTGCCCGATCTGGCGGCGGATTTCGGCCAGCGCGGCAGCGCTGCCGTTCCGGTCGCTGTCGCGCAGGACATAGGATTCCATCAGCCGGGCGCGGCCTTCGGAAACAGACAGGTCGGCAAAGGCGATCACCTTGGCGGTGGGCAGGCCGGTCAGGGTCGATCCGCGCCTGGCCATGGCCTCGCGCAGATCGTCACCTTCGGCGGTCAATTGCTCCATCTTTCCATGGGCGGTGCCCAGAGTGGCGCCCTGCTGCGTTTCGTCCCCTGTGGAACGGGCATAGCGGGTCAGCAATTCCTGAAACACCGGATCGGCCTTCAGCACCATCGCCTGCCGCGCCTGCGGCAGCGAGACGCCAAGCGAGCGGGCCAGAGATGCTTCACTCGCGCTATTTTCGGAAAGCTGCACCCGCCGATCCCGTTCCTTGGAACGCAGATCGTCCAGCGCCGAAATGCGGCTGGCAAACTGATCGAGCGAGACAAGGCCCGTCTTGCCCTGAAAGTCGAGCAAGGCCCGCTGCGCCCCTTCCACTTTGCGCTGGAGATCTGCGATATGTTCGGCATCGCTTTCCTCCCGCGCACGGGCTTCGTCCTGACGCAGATTGTCCAGAGCTTCCAGAAAGGCAGCGCGCAGCGCGCCCATGCGCTTCTGGGCGAGTTGAGGCGTTCCGGCGGGCATGGTGACTTCGATCAGGTTGGTCTGGTCGATCAGCTTGATCGAAGGCTGGGGGAATGCCGCTTCGTCCTCGCCCGCCCGCTGGGCTGCCGCGCGCAGGACCGGATCGGAAAGCAGCAGCCGCTTGTAATTCTCCGTTGGGCTGAGAGTGGAACTTGAAAAGGGCGAGCTGGCATTGCCGCTGGCCTGCCCGATGGATTCAAGGTTCAGCGTGCTGCCCTGTCCAGAGCCCGGCAGGATCAGCGACATCCGGCTGTCGTAGCGGTTGGGCGCCAAAGCGAGATAGGCAATGGTCACCAGCCAGATCGCCCCGAGGGGGATCGACATGGCCGTGATGTAGCGGCGATAGCGGCCCACGGAGGGCAGCCCGTCGCGCGCCACGTGCCACAGGCGCACCAGCCTCCGCGGGGGTGGAAGGACTTCGGCGTGCGCGTTCATCACTTGCCGACCTGCGAGACGATGATCGCCGGCGTTGCCGTGTTCACCAGATTGGAGACCATGCCCAGCGCCTCGCTGAGATTGGTCCAGCGGCTGTCGTAACAGGCAATTGCGTCGCCAGGCATGAGATAGGGGTTCGCATCGTCACGGCTGGCCATGCGGATCAGCTTTTCGACATCGCGTTCCACCACGATGCTCTGGCCGTTCAGCGGATTGCGGGAGATCAGGACCGCGCGCCGGTCGGACGTCATGTAGCTGCCGCCCACGCAATTCATGGAAACCAGCGCCTGCAGCAAGCGCGTGCCATAGGGCAGGGACGTGCTTTCCTTGCCAATGGCTGCACCGGCATTGTTGTTGGCACCGCGCGTCAGGTTCGACATGTAGACGCGGATGCCGGGCGCGGTCAGCGGGCCGGGGCGAACCAGCGTTTCGTCAAAGCAATTGCGGCTGGGCACTACGATCCGGTCGCCGGAAGTCAGCATGACGTCGGATGTGCCAGCGCCGGAAGCCAGGCCGGACAGATCCAGCGCCAGATAGGCCCCGCCGCGCAACAGATAGACATGGGCCACATCCGCATCCGGCCGCACGCCGCCGGCATTGCGGATGGCCGCGCCCACCGTGCGCGAAGCATTGTCATCGCCGCGCACCATGCCTTCCTTGAGGCCGACACGGGTTTCGGCGGACCTTTCGCCCACGCGCACCGCGCCGGGCTGGAACACCGCGCCGGATACTGCGGCTGCGATCCCGCCGGATTCCACCAGTGACACCGTCACCGCATTGCGCAGCGGGCGTACGATCTGAGCCGCCACCAGCCGTTCGCGCAGCAGGGCGGCCAGTCCGGTTTCGGACTGGCCCGAGGCGTCGACCGGCGGGATGCCCGCTACGGAAAGGCGGCCGTCGCTGCCGATTACATAGATGCCCGACAGGCCGTCCGCATCGCCCAGCAGGTCGATCCTCAGCCGGTCGCCCGGAGCGAGCGGCGCGGCGCTGTCTTCCATTTCGGACCAGACGGCAGGGCGCAGCCCGGCGATCTCGCCCGGCTGCTGGACCATGCAGTTTGCAGAAAGAGCGGGCGCAGGCGTCCGGGCAACCCAGTCGCCCTGGGGATGGTCCTTCCCGGCAAATTGCCCGGGCGCCCAGTTCGCGCCTGAAAGGTTCGCCGGGGCTGGCCCGGCAGCGCAGGCGCTGGCCAGGGTCATCATGGCGAGCGCGGCAATCTGTTTGCGATACTTCACGATCCTGCCTCCATCAGGCGCATCCGCGCCGCAGTTCGCCGGGATCGTTTCAAGAGGCGTGCCAATTCGCAAAATAAGCGGATTCTGCATTTTGCGAGGAGATGGATGGCCATTTCTCGCATTTCGCGAGAACTCCATTCGCAAAATGCAAAGAATTTCGCGTTATGCGAGGATTGCGAAGGTTTTTGCACCCGGATTCCGCCGATTCAGATCGGCACGGTTTTTGCTGTTCGTCCTGCAGAACAAATTTGCAGAACGGAACACACCGAAAATGAAGGGTGCAATTATTAGAAGCCTTCTGTCTTTTCTTGAGGAGACGGGCGGTCCAGTGTTTGTCGAGACGGTAATTGACGAAGCGGAACTTGCTAGCGGCGGTGCCTATACTGCGGAAGGGCAGTATCCATCCGACGAAGCAATCGAACTGCTGGCAGTTGCGGCTGCGATTTCGGGTTTCGATCCGATCACGCTGTCACGCGATTTTGGCAGGTTCCTGTTTCACAATTTCATTGCCAAGCACCGTGCCATCATGGTCCTCTATGACAATGCGGACGATTTGCTGACTGACGTGGACGACCATATTCATCGCGATGTGCAGGTAATGCATCCCGGGGCAAAGCCGCCCACCATACGTGCGAAGTGGGATCGCGGGGCCATGTCCGTAGAATATGCATCGCACCGGCCATTCGGCGATATCGCGCATGGCCTGTTGGCAGGATGCCTCGAATATTTCGGCGACAAGCGGCAGATCCTGCGCGAGGATACCAACGATACGTTCCGCGTCCGCTTCAGGCTTGAAGGATGAGCGGCGCCCGCGTTCTTATTGTCGAGGATGTGGCCTCGCTGGCGTTGAGCTATGCCGCTCAGCTGAGCGAGGCTGGCTTCGAAGTGCAGGTGGCCTCCACTCTGGCGGAGGCGGATATCCAGTTTCGCGCTGGCTTTGATGCGATCCTGTTGGACTTGCAGCTTCCGGACGGAAACGGGCTGGATCTGCTCGAGGCCCATAGCGCCAGCCTTGGCGAGACCAGCGTGATCGTGATCACGGCCGACGGTTCGCTCTCTCGCGCAGTTTCGGCCATGCGGCTGGGTGCCTATGACTTTCTGGTAAAGCCCGTTTCCGGCGAGAGGCTGGTCACCACCGTGCGCAACGCGGCCGAGCGCGGCAAGCTTGCCCGCGAGGTGAAAGTCGCCCGAAGCGCGACGAGGCGAGACCGGTTTCAGGGCTTCATTGGCCGTTCGCCGGTGATGCAGGCTGTCTATCGCGAAATCGAGAATATCGCGGATTCCAACGCCACCGTGTTCATCACCGGGGAAAGCGGAACCGGCAAGGAAGTTGCGGCAGAGGCGATCCACCGCGCAGGGCGGCGCGCTCGCGGGCCGTTTGTGGCGATCAATTGCGGGGCGATCCCGGAGAACCTGCTGGAATCGGAACTGTTCGGCCATGTGAAGGGCGCGTTCACCGGCGCCATCGAGCATCGCGCCGGCGCTGCGCGCGAGGCCCATGGCGGTACATTGTTCCTCGATGAAATCTGCGAGATGGAACTGAAGCTGCAGGTGAAGCTGCTGCGCTTTCTCCAGTCAGGCATGATCCAGAAGGTGGGTTCCAGCAAGCCGGAGCCAGTGGATGTGCGGATCGTCTGCGCGACCAATCGCAATCCGATGCGCGAAGTGGCCGAAGGCCGGTTCCGTGAAGACCTGTTCTATCGCCTCAACGTCATTCCCCTGGAAATGCCGCCCCTGCGCGAGCGCGGCGAGGATGTGGTGCTGATCGCAGAGGCCTTCATGGAGCGTTTCGGCGCCGATGAAGGGCGCAACCTTGAGGGCATTTCCCCGGAAGGCCTGGCGACTTTGCGCCGCCACAACTGGCCCGGCAATGTGCGCGAATTGCAGAATTGCGTGCGCCGCGCCGTGGTAGTGGGCGATGGCCCGCTGCTGGACATCCAGACCCAGGCAACGCCGATGGTGCGCGAAACCCCGAAGGTGGCAGTGGAAGCCGAGGCGCTGCGGCCGTTGGGGACTGTTGTTGAACAGGCGAACCCCGACGAAGCGCCCCCGGTCGATCTTGCTTCTGCGGCCAAGGGGATGAGCCTGTCACAGGTGGAGCGGATCGTGATCGAAGCGAGCATTGCAGCCCGTGGCGGCAACGTCACCGAAGCGGCGCGCGATCTCCAGATCAGCCCATCCACGATCTATCGCAAGCTGGAGCGCTGGCAGGCCGGCATGGCCTGACCGCCTGTCTTTGAACGTCAGACCCGGGCAGACCGTGCTCCATGTCAGGAGGACGCAAAGGCTGCGGATGGCAAGAGTCGTCCCTAGTGCCTTATCCTGAAATGATTTTTCCCCTTGCGCGCGACAAGAGTTTCTATACTTCTGCTGCTTATACCGCTGTCAGTATGCTGGCCGCGGTGTGGGGGAAATCTGGTTCAGGCTAAACGCAAATTTAGGTTTTGCTGCGCAGATCATGGCACTTTGTGTTCCAAAGAAAACATAAACAAGAAGTTTCTGTAATTATATTACAAAATATCGCATAATTATCATATATTCAGACACCAAATTCAAACGGGGGCTTTTGGTTTGAAACGATCACGGTTTGTCGCTGCATTGTTCTGCAGCGGGTCGCTCTTCACATATGCCGCACAGGCGTCTGCTCAGGATGTTCAGAGCATGGACGATGTGGCGGCGGTCCTTCGCGAGTTGAAGGCCAAGATCGAAGAGCTTGAAGCCGAAAATCAGGAAATGCGTGCGGAGATCGCGTCGGTAAAGGCCGGCCAGGTTCCTCCCAGCACCGCTTCGGTTCCCGGTGCGCCGCCTTCTGGCACCACGCTGGCAAGCAGCGGCGCTTCCGCTTCGTCCGTTCCGGCGGGCCAGGCGGCGGCAACGCCAGTGCCGGTCGATGTGCTGCCGGCCAAGCCCGGCATTACCGGCCAGTTGAGCGTAAGCGGCGGCGTTTTCGGCAAGGGTTCGGGCGCAGGCTCGCTCGTCGGCTCCATCGCGGTGCCGGTCGGCGATACGATGCGCGTGCAGATCGATGCGGGCACGGCCGTTACCGACGATGCTCTGTTCGGCGGCATCGGCAGCCAGTTCTATGTGCGCGATCCCAAGGTCGGCGCGATCGGCCTTTATGGCAGCTATTCGGTGGCCAACGCATTCAACGGCCTTGATGAGGGTGGCGCCTCGGCCAGCTATTCGCTCGCACGTATCGGCGTGGGCGGCGAAGTCTATCTGAACCGCTTCAGCCTTGAAGCGCTTGCCGGTGTCGAAACCGGCACGATCGATACGCGTCCCTTCGACATTGTCGACCTGGCGTTCTATCCCTCTGACAATTTCCGCATCTCGGCCGGTCACCGCTATTCCGGCGGCGATCATTATCTGGCCGGCGGGCTGGAATATCAGGTCAGCAGCTCGAACAGCGCGGCCGTCACCCTGTTCGTCGATGGCCTTTACAATGCCGATTGGGCGCAGTCGGCAATGGCCGGTATCCGCGTGAACTTCGGCGGTGGCAACAAGTCGCTGATCGACCGCAACCGGCAAGATGGGCGCCCGACCTATCTGGCGTTCGACCAGGCGGTTCTGGCAGTCGAGAAGGCCAAGCACGACCTTACCGGCATCGTCGGCCCGACTGGCCCGACCGGGGAAACTGGCGCGACCGGCGATACCGGTCCCACGGGCGATACCGGTCCTACGGGGGATACTGGTCCCACGGGCGATACCGGTCCTACGGGGGATACTGGTCCCACGGGCGATACCGGTCCTACGGGGGATACCGGCCCGACCGGAGATACCGGACCGACCGGACCCACTGGCGATACTGGCCCCACTGGTGCCACGGGCGATACGGGTCCGACCGGTGCAACCGGCGACACCGGCGCAACTGGCCCGACGGGCGCGACCGGTCCCACCGGCCCGACCGGCGACACGGGTCCGACTGGTGCAACCGGCGATACGGGCGCGACTGGCCCGGTCGGTCCTACGGGTGACACTGGCCCGACCGGCGCAACCGGTGATACGGGCGCAACGGGCCCGACGGGCGCGACTGGTGATACGGGCGCAACAGGCCCGACTGGCGCGACCGGACCCACGGGTGCAACTGGCGACACAGGTCCGACCGGCCCGACTGGTGATACCGGCGTGACAGGTCCGACCGGCCCGACCGGCCCGACCGGCCCGACTGGCGATACTGGCATGACAGGTCCGACTGGCCCGACTGGCCCGACTGGCGATACTGGCATGACAGGTCCGACTGGCCCGACTGGTGACACCGGCGTGACGGGTCCGACCGGCCCGACTGGCGACACCGGGGTGACGGGTCCGACCGGTCCGACTGGCGATACTGGCATGACGGGTCCGACTGGCCCGACTGGCGATACCGGCATGACGGGTCCGACCGGCTCGACTGGTGATACCGGCATGACGGGCCCGACCGGTCCGACTGGCGACACCGGCATGACGGGCCCGACCGGTCCGACTGGCGACACCGGCGTGACAGGTCCGACCGGTCCGACTGGTGACACCGGGGTGACGGGTCCGACCGGTCCGACTGGCGACACCGGCGTGACAGGTCCGACCGGTCCGACTGGTGACACCGGGGTGACGGGTCCGACCGGCCCGACTGGCGACACCGGCGTGACGGGCCCGACTGGCCCGACTGGTGATACCGGGGTGACGGGCCCGACGGGTGACACTGGTCCCACCGGCCCGACGGGCGAGACCGGGCCGACTGGTCCGACCGGTGATACCGGCCCGACAGGTCCGACTGGTGATACCGGCCCGACTGGTCCCACTGGTCCGGTAGGCCCGTGACGTCGGACATAGTGTGTTAGTTGCTGGCGGCTGGTTCTCGGATCGGCCGCCAGTAACGTTTATCGCTTTGGGTCGGGGACAATCGCGAATTCCGGGGACGGTGCTGGAGGGCGATTTGACATTTGCCTGCATCGCGCATGAACCTGACCGGCGAAAACATCAGTAGCAGCGTGGTCCGATGAAGATTGCCGTCTACGCAATTTCGAAGAATGAAGAGGGCTTCGTAGAGCGCTTCTGCCAATCTGCGGCAGATGCCGATTATATCGTGATCGCCGACACGGGCAGCGATGACGATACCGTCAGGCTCGCGGAGGAACAGGGCGCCAGCGTCTATCGAATATGCATCGCCCCCTGGCGGTTCGACCATGCGCGCAACGCGGCGCTGGCATTGGTTCCGGCGGATGCGGACATCTGCATCGCGCTCGATCTCGATGAGGTCATGATGCCGGGCTGGCGGGACGAAATCGAGAAGACCTGGACCGCCGATGCCACGCGCATGCGCTATCAATTCGATTGGAGCCTGGGCGTTCGCTATCAGGCGAACAAGGTTCACAAACGGCAAGGCTATCACTGGCGGCACCCATGCCACGAAGTGCTGGAGCCGGACCGGCGCATGCAGGAGGTATTCTGCGTCTCCGACATGACGCTGATTACTCATCTGCCCGATCCGACAAAGCCGCGCGGGCAGTATCTCGATCTGCTGCGCCTCGCCCGGGCGGAAGACCCTGCCTGTACGCGCACGGCCTTCTATCTGGCGCGCGAATTCACGTATCACGCACAGTGGGACGAAGCAGTCGAAGCGCTGCAGGAATATCTGGCCATGCCGGAAACCTGGGTTCTCGAACGCTGCTGGGCCATGCGTCTGCTGGGCAAGGCGTATCACGTGCAGGGTAAGGACGAGGATGCGCGGCAATGGTATATCCGCGCGGTGGGCGAAGCGGCATGGTCACGTGAGCCATGGGCCGATCTCGCGGCTTTCGCCTATGATCTGAAGGATTGGAATACCTGCTATTTCGCGGCCAAGTCTGGCCTGGCGGTAGCCCGGCGCACCAACACCTATATCGACCGCCCCGAAGTCTGGGGCCATCGGCTTTACGATACGGCGGCACTGGGCGCCTATCACATTGGCCTTTATGATGAGGCGGTGAGCCTGGGCATGCAGGCCTGCGAAATGTCGCCCGACGATGACCGGCTGGCGAGCAACCTTGCCTTCTACAGGGAAAAGTCCCCCTCACTCTCTGCGTAGAGATAGCGGCGAACGGAAGACCATGAAGATAGCGATCTACGGTATCTGCCTGAACGAAGCCAAATTCGTGGACCGGTTCATGGATGCCTGTGCAGGGGCGGACTATGTCGTCATCGCCGATACCGGCTCTACCGACGGGACGCAGGATATGTTCCGCGCGCGCGGTGCGCAGGTTCACCAGATCAAGGTGCAGCCCTGGCGGTTCGATCATGCGCGCAACGCAGCGCTGGCACTGGTGCCCGAAGATGCCGACGTCTGCTTCGCGCTCGATATTGACGAAGTGCTGTCGGGAGGCTGGCGAGAGAAGCTGGAAGCGGCCTGGGTGGAAGGCACTACGCGCGGGCAGTATTTGCTGGTTTACAGCCATCAGGCGGACGGTTCGCCGGGTGTGCAGTTCCTCAATGCCCGTATCCATTCCCGCAACGGTTATTTCTGGCGCCATATTTGCCACGAGGCGCTCTATCCCGACGGGGTGGAGGACAAGTTCGTCGTGGTCGAAGGGCTGCAGGTGGACCACTATCCGGATCTGGAAAAGAGCCGGGGTGCCTATCTCGGCATGCTGGAGCGCGCCGTGAAGGCCGAGCCGCACGAGCCGCGCATGGCCCATTATCTGGCGCGCGAATATTTCTACAATCGCCGCTATGAAGAGGCGATTGCCGAGTTCCAGCGCTATCTGGACATGAATGGCCATTTCACCTCGGAACGCGTGGCCAGCATGATCTTCATCGGCAAGTGTCTGGATGGGCTGGGGCGCGATCCGCTGCCCTGGTATCACAAGGCGGTTGCCGAACTGCCCACTGTCCGCGAACCGTGGATCGCGCTGGCCGAAGCCTATTACAAGCTGGAGGACTGGCCCAACTGTTACGCTGCGGCCGTGAAAGGCCTTTCACTCTCGCCCCCGCCGGATCGCCATGTGCGCGATCCGCGCTGCTATGGCGCTACGCCTGACGATCTGGCGGCCCTGGGGGCATGGAACATCGGCCTGCACGAGGTGGCGACCAGGCATGCACGCGCCGCGCTGGCTTATGCCCCGGAGGACGAGCGGCTGCGCAACAACCTCAAATTCATGGAAGATTTTCTCGAAGACCGGAAGGAACCGCAATTCGAGCCGCATTGACTGCCCCAATCGCATGATGAAAGGCCTGCGTTGGAAAAGTTCAGGAAATTCGCCAAGTATTTCATAATCTTGCAGATTATGATCTTCGTGCTTGGCCAGCGCGTGTTCATCGAGCAGCTAGCGGGGCTGGGGGTGTGGAGCGATTGGCATTACGCAGCCGTTGCACTGGCGGTTATCGCGGCGCTCATTCTGGCGCTGGTGCTTTCCGCCAGGAGGGGAAAGCGATCCGAACGGCCGGAAGAGCCTGTCGGGGCAGATCCCGAATAAAAGCGCCAGGCGTTCAGGCCCGCATGCACAAAGCCTCGACGATAGCGTCCGCAACCAGTTCGGGACGTTGATAGACCATCAGTTCGCTGCATCCGGGCAGGACTTTCAGTGAAATCCCCGGATAACGCGTGCAGAACAGCCGGGCCTCCTCAAGGTGCAGGTGCTGGTCCAACTCTCCCATCAGCCAGACAGTGGGCGAGGTTGAGCGCGTCAAGGCACCGGACGTATCAGCATAGGCCAGCAGCAGGTCGGAAATGAAGCCTTCTGTCCCCTGTGCCAGCATCATGCGGCAATCGCTGCGCAGCAGGGCCTGGGTTTCCGGATTGCGCAGGCAGGCACGGTTGGCCTGCGAATAGCTGTGGGCGCGCTGCACGTACCAGTCAGGCCCGACACGGCGGATGATCCGCAGGGCAACCGAACAGATCGATCGCAGGATAGACGGGGCACGTTGGGCAAGGCTGTAGACCGTGCGGTGGACTGCTGGCAGACGTCGGACTTCCTCGCTGCTGGCTTTCCAGCTGAAGCTGATGGCCACAACAGTGCCTATCCGGTGGGGGACTTTGTCCCGCGCGAGATGGAGGGCCTGCGCGCTGCAGGTAGTGCCCACGGCCAGGCAGGCTTGCAGACCCAGTTCCTCGGCCAGTTCTGCCAGAGCGGATGCCTGATCCTCTTCTATGCCCTGCGCATGATCGCGCTCGCTGTTTCCATAGGCAGGGCGGCAGGGCAGGATCAGGCGGCCACCGGCGGTGATGATCCTGTCGATCAGGCTTTGCGGTGGGATGCCGTTGAAGCCGGGGCCATGCACCCACAGCACCGGCCGGGCATGGGCCGGGCCGATGGTGCTGTAGGCCAGCTTCTTGCCGCCCGGACGGGTGAATATCTGTTCCGAACCGAAAGGATCGCTCCAGCCCATTTCCGTCCCGCTCCGATCGGCTGCGACACGCGCACAGAGCATGGCAACCAAGTGGAGCAGATTGGTCTGGCTGCGCGCCTGCGTCTTCATCAGGATGGTCTTGAACTGGGTCCGAACGGTCTTGATGGAGACGCCGCGGGCCAGCGAAACATCGTCGAGATCGCGCGAGAGATAGAACAGGCGCAGCACATCCAGCTCAGCCTCGGTCAGGGCAAAGGCTTCTGCCAGGGCTTCGCCGACGCCGGGCGACCATGGCAGGGCGAGTGAACGGATGGTGACGAAGCCGGTATCGGAACCGGGCACTTTCAGCACCTGCGCCTCGACCAGCTGGTCAGTCGATCCGTCCATCTCGGCATGGCGCAGGATGGCACGCTGGCGGTTGCCGTTCTCCGCGGCAGAGCGGCGCAGGGCCGCAAGATCGGCGGTAGATGTGGCATCGAGCCAGTCGAGCGGGTCGATCGATCCTGCCAGAGGCCCGAACAGAGCCATGCCCGCATCGTTGATCGCCACCACGCGCCCCTCTGGAGTTTGCACCATGGTGGCGACTTCCGTGGCTTCCACGGTCTGGCGGATGGGGTCTTCCGCGACGGCGGCGGTATTCTCGGCCAGCGATCCGAGGCGGGAGAGGTGGCCGAACAGGTCTTGCCCCAATCGCTGCTCATTCCAGTCGGCCTCGTCTTCCACAGCCGCCAGCTTGCGGTTCCACGCCGCAATCATTTCGTCGAATGCAGCCGGCTCCGTCAACGAACGGTAGGATGTCGCGATAAGGTCGAAATCCACGTTCTCAGCCGGCTTTTGCCCCAGATCGGACATCGATTCCCCAAGAAAGCCCAGCGTCTACAGCACGTTCCGCTCTGCGCCGATTGTGCGCATAAGACCGCGCCCACGCAAGACCCGGTGGCCTTATGGGCAGGTTCGGTGCTGGCAGGGGCTGCCGGATTAGCTCCGGCCAAGGGAATTAAGCTGTGGCAGGCTCCTTCAGAGCAGGTGGCGCGATGGCTGGATCAGGCCTTTGGCATGGCCGCGATGCACTCGAGGATGGCGTCCTTTTCCTCTTCCAGAGCCTGACGGGTGGCCAGGACGCGGGTTGAGGATGCCATGAGGCTGGCTTCCTCGTCGACGGACAGCACGCCCGGGGCAATGGCTCCGAGTTGCTTGTTCCAATAGCTGGAAACGCCGGTGGAAAGCGCGGAGAGTTCGGCGGGTACCTGGTCGGCTGGAAGCGCGATCTTGGCTGCGGCCGCAGCGGAAGTCAGCCCACGGCATTTGTACGCCTGTTCCGCGCCTTCGCGGGTGGTGATCGTGGGCTGCACGCTTTCTGCAGCCACTGCAACGGAGGAAGTCGCGTCGGGCGCGCCGGTTGAGCTTTCTTCCGATCCTCCACCGCAGGCAGCAAGCAGCAGGGGGGAACACAGGAGGGCGATCTTCTTCATGGGTACTATCCTCGAACCGGGTGGGTGAATGGGAATGCAGGCCTAATTGTCGAACAGCCCGCCGACGCCGCGGCGAACCGCGTTTTCGGCTGCGCGGCCCACTTCGTCCTCAAGAGCATTGGCTGAACGTTCGCCGATGCGCCGCACGGCTCCGTTGCCGAATTCGCCGCCGCGCATTGCGGTGGAGGAAGGGGCGCCCTTCACACCGGAAACGCAGCAGTCGGATTCAGACATTTCAGGCACTTCATTCTTCAGGAAGCATTCCCCGAACTCCGTGCGGCCCGGCTGGACATAGGTCCATGCGCGGCACTGGCGGTCGCCATCGCAAGAAGCTTTACACATCTGCCAATTGCTGCCGGGACGGCTGTAATTGATCGAGTGATAGTCCGATCCGTAGAGGTCGGTATTGAACATCGGCTGCCATTCCGGCGCGGCGGGCGCGGCTGCAACGCTCGTTTCAGTCTTTGCGGGCTTGGCAGGTTTGGTCTGCTTGTTCTTGCCCTTGGTCTTCGGTTCATCGCTGGCGGTGGCCACGGCATTTGACGGGCCGACATAGCGGACCGAGCTGATCGAGCCGCCACGTTCGCCAAGATTGGAGACGTCTCCGTCAACTTCCATGCAATCCGTCGTGTAGCCCGCATCCATACAGACCTGCCACCGGCCGACTGCCTTCAGGGAATAGGCATAATCGTTCGCGGTCCCGTCGAACCCTTCACTGGCTTCCACGCCCTGCAGGTTGGCCTCATCCTTGCTGATGGTGACCGGCACACCCGTCAGACCTTCGCCATTATAGAGGGTGATCGTTTCTTCCGGCGACTTGGCCTGTCCGCTCACGGCGAGGCCGGCACCGGCGACTATTGCCAGCGAAGCGAAGGCTGCAACAAGGCGCGGTTTGATAGTGTTCATGGGTTCCCCGACTTCAGTTCGCCACGCCGGTCGGCGCGGCGGCACAAGATCGCACATATGAGCGCTGCCTATGGGAGTGACGCGGCCCCGTCATACCCCATCTGGCGTATGACGGCGCGAAGCGGGTGGGGCAGGGCGGAAACCGAAGGGAGCATCGGACATGAAACACTGGCTTACACTTGGGGCGCTGACACTGCTTGCGGCTTGCGGCGAAGCAGGCTCGCAAGGGGGTGATGCCCCATCGGAAAATTCTGCCCAGAACACTGAAGAGGCAACGCCGACTGTCGCCTCCGCGACCCGTGACGATGTAGTGGAGGCGATCAACTGCCACCTCGCTCTGTCCGGTATGATGGCGACGCAGATCACCTCTTCGTCGTCCGCGCCGCCGCGCCGTTTCAGTCCCTCGGTGAGCTACTGGCACGGTCTGATTGACGAGCGGGCCAAGGCCGCCGGCATTGGCGAGGCGGAACTGAAGGACTTGCGCGCGCAGGTGATCAAGGATCGAACGCTGGCAGGCGATACCGAAGAGAGCAAAACCTTTGGCGAGGATTGCTACGCCCGGGCGCCCAGCGCGTAACAATCGCGCAAATCCGGATTTGAGGGAGACCGCTATGAGAGCCGCGTCCGCGCGACTGTGCTCAGCCCTGGCCGTAATCGTGGCCACTGGACTGGCAGGGCCTGCCATCTTCGCCCAGAACAGCGGGGCAGATCAGGCCAAGGCTCCTACATCCTTGCCGGGGGATATACTGTCCGAACATTGGGTCGGCCGCTGCGTCGATATCGGAACATCCACCCCGGCTGCGAAGTGCGCCGAAATCGCGCGGGTTGTTCCGCCGCAGCTCGAAGAGATGGAACGCATCCGGCAGTGGATGGAAACCTATCGTTCCTGGCCGAACCCGCCCCTGTTCAAACCCGATAAGGTCACAGGCAAGCTCGAGGTCGTCTATGTCGATTACGAGAAGTCGACCAAGGCCGAAATGCAGGACACCGTGGGTGGATATTCGCGCGATCAGGGGCGGATAACCTTTACCCAGCGCGAGGTGGCAGCCGCTTACGGCCTCAATGCCGGGGAAGGCGCGGTTGCACCGCTCCACACGGATTGGGGCGCCTTGTTGCAGTTCAGCGCGCATGAGATGTTCCATGCCTATCAGGCAGGATCACCCTTTTCGCGCAGCTATTATTTTCACAGCCGCAGCCAGAACGACAAATCCGTTGCATGGATCAGCGAGGGAACCGCCGACGCGGCGGGATACCTCTATCAGCGCCATCGCTTCGGCAGTGCGGGGAAGCAGCGCGCGACCAGCTATGCGCGGCCGTTGAACCGGACGGAAGATGGCGGATATGACCGCGGCGAGTTCTGGATGCTGCTGGCGCAGCTCCATGACAGCAGGGACCCGATCCGCTTCCTGTTCGACCTTCACAAATCCACCGAAGTGCTGCCCAAGGAAGGCTATGAGGAATCGATCGCATGGCTGGAGGGGCAGCTTCGCGCCCAGGGTTCCAGTCTGCGGGAAGATTACGGCCGCGTCATCGCGCAGGTGGTGGCGGAAGATCGATACTGGCCGACCGGGTCGCCTTCCTTCAATCCTCCGACTTTCGATGCAAACAGCGCGGATGTGGCCAGTGAAGTGAAGTCCGGCCCGCTCGGGATGCAGGGGCTGGCGGCGGTTCCGTTTCGTGTGCGCCTGAAGCCTGACATTCTGAAACCCGGTGAGGACGCGGCCCTGCCGGGCAAGGAACTGGTCTGGTTCGAGATGCTGGCAGATGCTCAGTCCTCGCCGGAACGCGTCGGTTTGGTGGCAGAAGCCGAGTGGGTGGACCGCAAGCCTTTCACGCGGCTGATCGTGCCCGAGGGCAGGGAAGTGAAGTTCTTTGCCCGTATGACCAACGTCGATGGGACTGCCCCTGAAGGGACTGAGCCGGCCCGGGCGAGAGTCAACCTGATCAGTCGCAAACTGCTGTTGGTCGGGCCGGGTTGCATCAGCATTGGCCGGTCGGCTCCCGTCGGGATGGAAATCGCGACCAACGCGCTGGGCACGATGCCACAATTGGAATTAAAGGCGCAGCGCGGCTCCATCGCGGATGGTGTCTATACGGCGCCTGGCTCTGCCGGTCCGGAAACGCTGTCTGTCAGGGCCTGGAAGGGCGCACGCGCCCAGCAGGACGTCTGGGTGCCCTTCGCGAAGTTCGATGTGCGGCCCAAGGCTTGCAGCATCGTCATTTCCTATTCGGATGGCCAGCGGCTGGTTTACGATGCGCAAGCCGACGCCACCCGCAACGAGCCGGGCAATAATGAACATCCCAGCTATTCTGACCGGAACGGCTATGTCGGCTTTGACGAGGAAGAGGGGCGCTGGGTGCGTGTTCCGATCGGTGCGGTGCTGCAGACCGGCGTTGTATCGCCCTTGCTGTTCCAGTGGGTGCCGAACCAGCAGCAGACCGCCACCGATCATCACCGCGCGCCGCTGGCCATCATCGAGATGATGAAGCAGATGCGCAGCACGGCAAAGAAGGTGAAGGGCCTGGGAACGGAGACTACCGGCGCATGTCCGGGCCGGGTTTCCGCGGCGAAGTGCATCATCCTGACCTTCGAAGGCGAAGCAGGCGGAAATCGCTATTACTACAACAAGGATGGCGATCCCGTTGCCATGGACACAGACGACGGCCTGGTGACCATCGAATATACGGATGACGTCGTGCGGGTTCCTATCTGACGCTGTCGGTCGGCTATTCGGTGGGCAGACCAACCAGCGGTGGGGCGGCTTCCGGATCGAAGCTGTGCCAGTCGAAGCCGAGGGATCGCACGATGGTGGCGGCGATCTGGCCTGCGGTGGCGCAGCCATCGGCGGGCTTCGTTGCGGCGACCGGGGCCGGGCCGAGGATCGCGGCCCAGGTCTGATCCGATCCGAGCCTGCGGCTTTCGGGGTGTTCGACGCCAGCCTCGTCCAGCCCGCTGCCGTGGTGGCGCCAGCCGTCGCCTGCCGGGCCGGGTTCTGCCCGCCCGTGATCGGTCGTCACGATCAGCGTGGTCTTGCCGGCCCATTTCGGATCGGCCTGTGCCGCATCCCACAATTCGCGAGCGAAGCGGTCCACTCGCTCGGTCGAAATCAGATATTCGTCGTATGTGCCGCCATGGGCGTGGGCATCGGGTTCGCCATAAGCGACATAGAGGATGCGCGGCCTATCGGCCTTGAAGGAATGAAGCGCAAAGGCGTGCGTCAGCGCGTCATAGCGTTCATCGTCCCTCCACGGACGAGGCAGTTCGTCCTGAACCCTGTTGAGCGCTGCAATGTCCGCACCGCTGCCCTGCAAAGGCATGAAACCCGCATTGATCGGGATACCGCTGCGCTTCGCGTTGAGGATGGCGGGAAACACGTTCCACGTCGCAAAGGCGCGGACCTTGCCCGCAAAGCCGGGCTGGTGGTTGAGCCATTCCAGCGCGGTAACGTCGGGATTGTCGACCGGGGAGTTGCTGTTCGCCCATCCGGCCTTGCCGGTCAGCATCTCGCTATAGCCGGGGTAGGAGAACCAATATTTGTTGGCCACCTTCATGCATGATCCGTGATCGCGGTCGCCGATCAAAACCCCGCCGCGTTCGGCAAAGCTGTGCAGGAACGGCGCAAGCGCGCGCGGGCGGTCCGCCGGATCGATGAAGCGCTGGCGGATTTCGTCCTGCTTCTTCGTGAATGCCTTGTCCCCGGCCAGTTCGGGATCGGCCCCGCGGAACAGGTCTTGCCAACGGACGCCGTCCACTGTGACGAGGATCAGGCGTTCGCCCTTGTCCTCATGCTCGCTCATGGTCCCTGCTGAAGCGGGGGCGGCAAGCAGTGCGGCGGTGCTCAGGGCAAAGCCACGGGCAAGGCTGCCCGGACGGAAGAGTGAAGTCATGGCAAATCCTGTGTCTGAAACGGTCGCCCGGCCATGGCCGCACATGTGAGGGACATGTGACGCGGCCATGACCGGGCGGCTCGCTCCGCCTGCTGACGCAGGTCAGAACTTCACGTTGATCCCGAAGTCAGCCGTGAAGGAGTAGGCTTCGTTGGTCACCAACTGGCTGGGCGTTGCCTGATAGATGATCGCCGAGGCGTTGTTCAGATTGGCGCCGGAGGCGAAGATCTCGATGCTGTCCGACACGCGATAGGCCACGCGGGCATCCAGCACGGTGCGGCCGTCCACATAGGTGTCGCCCGCCGCCGTCGCGCCGATCCCTTCAAGGTAATGGTCACGATAGGTGACGGCCACGCGAGCTTCGAACGGGCCCTTTTCATAGAACAGGGCGGCGTTGAACAGCCATTTGGACTGGCGGAAGAACGGCAGGTCTTCGCTCTCGCGACCCGGCACTTCCACGCTCGAATCTACATAGGTGGCGTTGGCGGAAATGCCGAAGCCGTCCAGTGGCTGGGGCAGGAAGGTGAAGCGCTTCTGCACTGCGGCTTCCAGCCCGAACAGCTCGCCCGAAGCGGCATTCTGCGGCTGGGAGAGCGAGATCAGCGGAATACCGGCAAAGCTGGTGTCGTGGATCGTGCGGGTGAAGATCGGGTTCTCGATCTTCTTGTAGAAGGCCGCGAAGGAGAACAGCGTGTCCGCATCCGGATAATATTCGAGCGAGAAGTCCAGGCCCATCGCGCGATAGGGCTGCAGGTCCGGATTGCCGGCAGCACCGGAGCCGTCCTCTTCCTCGAAAGTCGGCACCTGCGCGTCGTAATTCGGGCGCCCGATCGTGTTGGTCCATGCGGCGCGCGCGATCAGATCCGGGCGGATGCGATACTTCAGGTGCAGGCTGGGCAGGACATCGGTATAATCGGTGCCCAGATCGATAGGCAGAATGTCCGAAGGCTCCAGCGTGCCGTCGCCGTCGCTGTCGCGGATCGCGAAGGCGCTGTAATCGCCCTCGGTCTTTTCCACGCGCACGCCGCCGATCACGGTCAGATCGCCGAACTGGAGGTTGGCCATGCCGTAACCGGAATAGATCTTCTCGTGGATGTCGTAATCCAGGCTGTGATCGTTGATGTAGGTCGCGCCTTCATCGAGCGTGAGCGAGCCGGGACGTGAGGCGAAGTAATCCAGCACGCCTTGATAATCCATGCCCGGCCCGAATTCGTAGACGCCGTCGAAGAACGGGATCGTGTCGGTGAAGGTGCCGGTATCGGCGAAGGTCACCGGGGTGGTCGGCGTCTGGAGCGTCTGGCGGTTGTCGCGGTGCTTCTTGCGGTCGGTGAACTTGCCGCCGAACTTGATGAAGCTGCCGTCCATGTCCGGAATGTCGAAGCGCAGATCGGCGCGGAAGGCGTGCAGATCCTCGTCGATTTCCTCGCTGCGCATGCGGATGCGGCGCAACGGATAGGCCGCCGGGTCCAGCGCGGCGGGATTGTAGCTGACGAATGTCGGGCTGGGCGTGGTCAGGTCCAGCGTGCTGGACAGTGTGTCGGTGGAACGGAATTCAATATCGTCACGCACCGGTGTGTGTTCCTGAGCGCGGGCATAGGTGTAGTTCAGGTCCAGTTGAACGTTGCCGAAGGTCAGTTCGGTGCCCGGCGAGATGTTGTAGAGCTTCTGCGTCTGGTTGTTCTGGCGGAACTCGCGGGTGGCGCGGCCCTTGGACCAGCTGACCTGATCTTCGGCCGGGAAGGTGCGGGTGCCGCGGGCCAGATCCCAGTTGAACTGATCGCGTTCTTCCTCGTCGGTATATTCGTTGTAGATCGTGCGCAGGTAGAAGCGGGTATCTTCATTCGGGCGCCAGTCCAGATTGGCGATCGCGCCGATCCGTTCGCGCATGATGCGATAGTCATACATCACGAAGGACGTCGGCGCGGTTTCGGTGCCGAAGTCGGTCCAACCGCGCGGCCCGGCCAGCTGGCTGTGAATGAAGCGCTTGAAATAGCTGCCACCCAGCACGATGCCGAACTGATCATCCGCGCCGAACTTCGCGCCATAAGTGGCGCTGCCACCATAGCCGAACTTGTCGGCTTGCTCGGCATAGGTGGTCTTGGCGGAAACGAACAGGAAGTCCTCGGTCCGGTCAAAGGCAGTGGGGGTCACGATGTTGATGCTGCCGCCCACGGCATTGCCGTCATAATCGGGTGTCACGGCCTTCACCACTTCGATGGCGGCGACAAGGTCCGAGGGGATGGTGTCCAGCGCAACGCGGCGGCCTTCGGCTTCCGGAATGCCCACCAGATTGCCGTCGACGGTCACCTGATTGAGGTTGGGATCGACGCCGCGCACCACGACATAGCGGGGTTCACCCTGGTCGGTCTGGACCGAAACGCCGGGCAGGCGCTGCAGGGCCTGCGCCGTATTGTAATCGGGCAGTTGGCCGATCGTGTCGGCCGAGACGACATCTGCGATCGTATCCATCGAGCGCTTGCGCTCCGTCGCCAACAGGCGCGAGGCGCGGGCGCCGCGCACGACGATGTCCTGCCCGCTTTCATCCGCGAGGCCGATTTCGACATCGCGTGTCACTGCGCCGGTTTCCGGCACCGAGACGGTGGCCGTGAAGGGCGTGTAGCCCGGCAGCTCGACATGCAGCACATGCTCGCCCGCAGGGATGTCTGCCAGGCGATAGCGGCCATCCTCGGTGGTCCAGACGGGCTGGGCGATTCCATCAACGCTCACACGGGCGCCGCTGACGGGGCGCGACAGGCCGGGATTGGTGACGGTACCCTGAAGGTCACCGGCGAGGGCGATTCCGGGGATGGAAGCAGCGGTGGCCAGAATGGCCGCCTTGGCAAGCAACAGGCGATGCGAGGTCTTGTGAGAGGACATGAGTGGTCTCCGGGAGAGGTCTTGCAGAAGGGGTGGTGGGAGTGGGTTCAGGCAGCCGACAGACGGTGGCTGTGCAGCTCCGACGCGAGCCGGTGCGTACCGAGCAGGCGGGTGGAATTTTCAGTGCGGGAAGGGAGGAACAGCCAGTCGCAGGTGACGGCAGTGGGTGTGAATTCTGTCACCATGTAGCCGCGGCGGCTGGTGTCGCACCATTTCAGGTCGGGATTGGTGGCCAGAAAATCGCCCGCGATTGCATCCGCATTCCCGCCGAAGCGTCGTTCGAGGCCGTTGGAGGAAACCGACTGGACGCAGAGCTCCACACTGGCGTGCTGCCCGTCCAGCAACAGGTCGCTGGCCCAGGCATTGTGGCTGTCGCCGGCCAGGGTCACCAGGTTGGCGCCTGCGGCAATAGCGGCCTGCAGCACGCGGGTGCGCTCCGCCGGATAGCCGCTCCAGCGATCCATTCCCATTGGCATCCCCGCGCGGCTTGCGCGGTTCGACAGCTCGATTTCCGCGTTCGTCTTGGCGTCGAGAGTGAGGTCGGGCGCCAGCCAGCCGGAATTGATCTGGGGCATGACGTGCGGCGCCATGATGACTTGCTGGGCCAGCACCTGCCATTTCGTTCCGGCCGAAGCCGAAGCCTTCATCCCGTCAGCCAGCCATTGCAGCTGCGTGGGGCCAAGCAATTGCCGCGCCGGGTCTGTCAACGGTCCACGAACGAAATCGGCCACTGCCTGTTCGACATTGGTGGTAGCGCGCAGAAGCGGCTCGGGATCGAGTTGCTGCGTGCGGGCTAGCAGCCGGGTTTCCAGCCGATACATGGTGGCCAGATCGCCCAGTTGGTAGGCAGCATAATCGCCGCTGGCCGGAATCCATTCCCGGAAGGCGCGCACGCCTGCCGCCGCACGCAAGGCCCAGATGCCTTCGTTATCGGCGTGGTTTTCTGCTCCGCCGGTCCAGCTGTTATTGGCAGTTTCGTGATCATCCCACATCACCACCATTGGATGGCGGCGGTGCAGTTCCTGCAGGTCGGGATCGTTGCGATAGCTGGCATAGCGCAGGCGATAATCGACCAGCGTTTCCAACTCGCCCAGCGGGCGGACATCGCGCTTGATGGCCAGTTCGGCCAGCGCGTCGGACCGGGTAGTGGGCGATTCATAAATGTAGTCACCCAGATGGACGACCAGATCGATATCGTCGCGCGCGGCGGCGTGGGCATAGGCCGTGAACCAGCCGGAGGTGATGTTGGAGCAGCTCATCACCGCGATCCGGCAGCGGTCGAGCGGGCCTTCCGGCAGGGTCTTCGTGCGTCCCACGGGCGATGCCTGTCCACCCGGTGCGGTGAAACGGTAATAATAATATCGGCCAGCCTTCAGCCCGGTTGGGCGGATATGAGCGCAATAGTCGGTCTCAGGACCGGCCAGCGTCTCGCCCGTCGCCACGATCGAGCGGAATGCCTCGTCTTCGGCCAGCTCCAGCTTCAGGCGCGCAATGCCCGCGTCCGGCGCGACATAGCGGGTCCACAAGGTCACGCTGTCGGCGGCAGGTTCGCCGCTTGCCACGCTATGGGTGAAACCTGCCATGGGCCAGGCGCGGGCAAAGCCCGGCAGTGCTGCGATGCCTGCCCCGATCAGGGCGGCTTCGATGAAGAGACGGCGATTGATCCTCAGGGACATGATCTCACCTCGGGGGCTGCAGGGTGGGCTGGGGGCGTGAGGGCGNCTGCAGGGTGGGCTGGGGGCGTGAGGGCGGGAGCGAATAGATCTGGAAAGTGCTCGGGGCTGCCGATGAAATTGCGCCCGCGCGGGCCGTCGAAAGCATCGGCAACGATGCGATCCCAATCGGCCGGGGCAATGCTGTAATCGGCGGGATGGGTGCCGATGCCGACCTGATGCAGGAAGTGTTCGAGCGCTTCGGGTGCGTCACCTGCCGGACAATCGAAAATCGCCTCCAGCGCCTCGTCGCATGTCCGTGATACACCCAGTGCAGACCGCATCACGGCAGGAAGGCTGAAGGAACAGGCAATGCCGTGGGTCACGCCCTGTTTGATCGTAACGGCGTAGGAAAGGCTGTGGGCCAGCGCCGTCTTGGTGCGGGCAAAGGCGAAGCCGGCTTTCAACGCCCCTTCGGCCAGCTTGCTGCGCAGGTCCAAGTCGGCGGGTTCGGCCAGCGCGCCGGGCAGGCCCGCGAGAATGAGGCGTGCACCTTCTACGGCGAAGCCGCGCGAGACGTCGTCCGCATTGCGGTTCCACAGGCTTTCCAGTGCATGTGACAGGGCGTCGAGGGCGCTGGCGCGGGTCTGTTCACGGCCCAGCCCCGTCATCAGTTGCGGATCGAGGATCGCGGCTTCCGGATAGAGGTCCGGCCGTTCGAGCGACAGCTTGCGCCCGCCTGCCATGTCCCACAGGGTTGCCCAGCAGGTCAGTTCGCTGCCGGTCCCGGCCGTGGTCGGAATGGCGATGATCGGCAAGGCACGCCGTTCCGGCAGCGATCTGCCTTCAACGGCTTCCAGAATGGCGTCCGCGTCGCCATGGCCCAACGCGAAGACCTTGGCGGCGTCGATCACAGAGCCGCCGCCAAGGGCGATGCACAGGTCAATCCGGCCCCCTCTCTGCTTTGCCCGGTCGCACAGTTCGCGCATCGTATCTGGGGTGGGATTGGGGGCGATCCGGTCCAGCAGCAGGGCCGGCGGGCCTGCCAGCCGGGCAACACGCGCGGCGAGTTCCGCAAAGGGTGGCTCGGCATAGGTCAAGAGTGCATAGGGCCGTCCGGCGGCAAGCTCGCCGATCCGGTCGACCGCGGCGCTGCCGAACAGGACACGGACGGGATTGCTCGGGTCCGTGGTCATGGCCGTTCCCCCATCGCGAGGGCAGCTTCGATGGCCGCGATGGGTTCTTCCAGATCGGCGACAGAGGCGATCACGTAATGCGCGCCAGCGCCGTGCATCCGTTCCTGGATCGCGCTCAGGCGCGTCCGGCGCTCCGCTGCTGGCAGCGCTTCCCAGCCGGCCAGCGTGAGACCCATCTCATTGCCGCTGGCAGCAACACCGACGGTCCACATACCGGCCGCGCGTCCTGCCTCTATCCCTGCCAGCGTGTCGTCCACGACGAGGCAAACGGCAGGGTCGCCGATCCCGAGCACGCCCATTCCGCGCAGGCACATGTCAGGGGCGGGGCGCCCATTGGAAACGTCGCTGGCCGAGACCATCGCGCCAAGGGCAATGCCTCGCTCCGCGATGAGGGGGGCAATCCGGTCAAGGATTTCGCGCGGGTATCCTGTGGTTGCGCCCGTTGCTATGCCGCGTGCGCGCAGGCTGGCGATCAGATCGCCCGCGCCCGGAACAGGATCGCAATGTTCTGTGGCCAGCCGGGCATCCGCCTCCAGAAATTCGGCGTAGAGCCTGTCGATTTCGGTGGGGCCGGGTTCCGCACCGAAGCGGCTGGACCAGCAGGACCGCACATCAGGTTCGGCCAGGATCAGTTCGATATGGTCGCGCTTGGCACTGCCCATCGGGCGGCGGATCTGGGCATCGCTCAGACTGATGCCAAATGCATCGAATGCCCGGCCGAAGGCACGCACGGGTGCCATGCTGCCAAAGTCGATCAGCGTGCCTGCCAGATCGAACAGCACGGCCTGCAGCCGGGAGGAAGATAGGGAAACGGGCAGGGACAAAGGACGGCCTTCGAGTCACGGTTTCGATCCCGTGCCCGCTACGCGGCTTATGTGACTCCCTTGCTATCGAAAAAATCGAGTTTATAAACTTAAATACATGAAATGATCTATGGATTGATGGAGCAATGAACCTCTCGCAGCTTCGCAGCTTCATCGCCGTTGCCCGCCATGGCGGCTTCACGGCGGCGGCACGGGCCCTCTCGCTCAGTCAGGCGACAGTGACTTCGCAGGTTCAGGCGCTGGAGCGCGAGTTCGGCGTGGAACTGTTTCACCGGCGTGGGCATCGCATCATGGTCTCTTCCATCGGGGAAGCGTTGTTGCCGCTTGCACGCCAGATCAGGGCGCTGGAGACCGAGGCGGAACTGCTGCTGCAGGACAATGGCGCCCTGCGCAGCGGCACTCTGCGGATCGGTGCGGTCGGCCCGTTCCACGTTACTGAAATGATCGCGGCCTATAACCGCGCGTTTCCGGGGATCAGGATATCGCTGACAGTCGGCAATTCCGAAACCGTGCTGAAGAGCCTGGGCGATTATCAATGCGATGTCGGCATCCTCGCCAGCTTTGCCGAGGACGAGCGCTATGCGAGCATGCCGTTCAACTCCCACCCGGTGATCCTGTTCGTTAGCGCCGACCATCCGCTTGCCGGGCGCGATCAGATCGACTTGGGCGAGTTGCACGGCAGGCCGCTGATCATGCGAGAGGCAGGCTCCACCACGCGCAAGGCGCTCGAGACGGCGATTGCGGCGGCAAATATCCAGCCGCGTATCGCGATGGAGATCGGCAGCCGCGAAGCGATCCGCGAGGCGGTGGGGCTGGGCTTGGGTATCGGTGCCGTGTCAGAGGCGGAATTCGTGCCCGGTCCGAATTTGCACCCCATCCGGATAACGGGCGATCCGGTGATGACCAGCACTCACATCTTCTGGCTAAAGGAGCGGGAGAGCAGCAGGTTGGTCCAGTCGTTCCTTGGGGCGGTGGCGGAACTTGCTGACCAGCCGAGCGGCAGGGCAATTGCCTAACGCCGGTCGATCGGCTTCCACACTTCCACTGGCTCCCCGCGCGCGACGCGGCCAAAGGCATCGAGGACATTCTGCGGTGGCGCACCTGCCTGTGTGTGAAGGTCGGGCGCGATCATCCATGAGGCATCGCGTTGCGGCACTGTTTCCAGCGCTGCGGCCAATGCCTGCTTTGTCCAGGCCAGACCGCCATTGTCGATGACGGTTTCAGCACTCATGCCTTGAAACAGATAAATCCGGTCTCCATCCACACCGAAGACGCGCCCGGTGAAACGGCAATCGGGCGAAGAAAGGTAGAGCATCAGGCGCGAGACATTGTCCGGAGCCATCCGGTCCAGCCCGGTTTCCGGCACTTTCATGATCTCGTCGAGGATCGGGATTGCCTCGCTCATCCGGGATCGGGCCATGGGCGCCAGCGCGTTGACCCGCACGCCCAAATGGCACAGCTCAGTAGCGGCAGCCATTGTTAGGGCTGCGACCCCGGCCTTGGACACGACATAGGAAATCGCACCCGGCGGTGGGTTGGTGCCCGCAGGGGAAGAGGTGTTGATCACGGCGCGGCCCAGTTCTGGCCCCCGGCTTTCCCAATGACGAGCCGTCCAGTGGAGCAGAGCCGCAGTGCCAGTGAGGTTGACGTCCATCACCCGCTGCCAGTTCTCCCCTGTTTCGCTGGCGATGGAATCATAACAGGTGATCCCGGCATTATTGACGACAATGTCCAGTCGCCCGAACTCCGTCACGGCGCGTTCGACCAGATCCTTTGGGCCTTCCCAACTGCCGACGTCGCTCGTATCGGCGGAGGCCTGCCCGCCCATATTAACGATCTCCGCCGCGACCTGAGTGGCGGGTGCCTGATCGCTTCCGCCGCCGGTGATTGCCGTCCCGGCATCGTTCACGAGTATTGCCGCGCCTTCACGGGCAAGGGCGAGCGCGTGGCAGCGGCCTATCCCGCGCCCGGCACCGGTCACAATGGCGACTTTGCCTTCGAGCATAGTCATGACGCCGCTTCCTCTCTCGTTGCTCTATCGGCTCGCCTTGATGAAGTCGGCGGCGCGCTCAGCTACCATGATGACTGGCAGGTTGGTGTTCCCACCGGGCAGGCGCGGGAAGATGGATGCATCCACCACGCGCAGGCCGTCCACGCCCTTCACGCGTAGCTGGTCGTCCAGAACGGCACGCTCATCACCGCCCATGCGGCAGGTGCCTGACGGATGGTAGGCAGTGGCAGCAGTTGCGCGAACATATTCGAGTATTTCCGCGTCGCTTTCCGGAGAGTTTTCGGGCCGCCTGATGTCGCCGGTCACGTTTGCCAATGCGGGCTGGGCCAGCAGGCTGCGCAAGGTGCGATATCCGCGCACCATCTCAGTCCGGTCTTCTTCGGCCGAGAGCAGATTGAATCGGATGCGCGGATGGGCGCGCGGATCGGGCGTGGCCAGTTTCAGCCAGCCCCGGCTGGCAGGATAGTTGAGCGACCACATTGCCCCCATGCGCGGGCCGAACGGCCGGGCGACACCGGGGAACCATACGCGCGATTCCATCGCCAGCGGGATCAGCAGGATATGCAGGTCTACGTGATTCGGGTCTGTCCCGGTCGCGACATTGGCGGAGATTGCCAGCGGCGGCGCGCCGAACGGGCTGTCCTTGCGCAACAGCCAGCGCAGGCCGGACAGCATCAGCCGATCCAGCCGCAACTGCTTCTCGAAGGCAAGGGACGGGGCAAGGTCGAACTCCATTCCCGCGCCGGGATGGTCCATCAGATTGGCGCCGACATCTGGGCTGTCGCACAGAGCGGGAATGCCCATTGCGGCAAGATCGCCTGCCGGGCCGATGCCGGAAAGCAGCAGCAATTGCGGCGAATTGATCGCCCCGCCGCACAGGATCACTTCGCGGGCGGCATGGGCCTGCTTTTCCTCGCCATCCTGAAGCCACGCCAGCCCGGTTGCCCGCCTCCCGTCGAACAGTACCCGCGTCGCCAGCGCATGGGTACGCACTTCCAGATTGGGGCGGGACAGGGCGGGGCGCAGATAGGCATCGGCGGCACTGTGGCGGCGCCCGTCGCGGATGGTGAAATCGGGCATGCCGAAACCATCGGTTCGCTCGCCGTTGAAATCCATTGTGATGGGAAAACCCATCGCACGTGCGGCTTCCACCGCATTGGCCATCAGCGGGCTGGGCGCCGGGTGAGGCTGCACGCATAGTGGGCCGCTACCGCCGTGAAACGGCGTGTCGCCGCGCCAGTGGCTTTCCAGCTTGCGGAAGTAAGGCAGCACATCGTCCCAGCCCCAGCCGGGCAGGCCCGCATCGCGCCAGCCATCGTAGTCGCGCCGGTGGCCGCGAATGGCCATCATCCCGTTGAGCGAGGAAGTGCCGCCCAGCATCCGCCCGCGTGCCACGGGCAGACGTCGTCCACCCAGTTCGGGTTCCTCCTCGGAGAAGAAGCCCCAGGTCAGGTCTGGATTGGGCCAGAGCTTCGAGACGGCCAGAGGGATTTGCACATCCATCCGACGGTCGCTGCCGCCCGCCTCCAGCAGCAGCACCCGGCAGGACGGGTCTTCACTCAGGCGATTGGCGATCACGCATCCGGCAGAGCCTGCCCCGACGACGATATAGTCGAACTGCTCCATCGGTTCAGACCACCTTCCAGAAGTGGAACAGGGAACCGTTGGGGTTGCGCTGGCCCACGCCGACGAAGATCGTGCGATTGAGCCATTCATACGGCCCGGCGGGCGCCTCGAAGCGCGGGGTCATCCGCATGTAATAGCTTGCAGGATCGACATCCTCGCGCGCCAGAAGCTTTGCGACCACCTCTGGCGGGGCATGGCGGATTCCGGTGCTGCGCTTGAGGATGAAGGCGCCGTCATCGGTTTCAAGCAGATATTGGGATTCGAAGCGGCCGTTCCCGTCTTCCTGCACCAGCGGGAAATCGCCGCCGCTGCCCGGCACGATCCGCCCGGAGATGCCGGGGCCATGGAAGGTGCCTGCTTCGATCAGCACCGCACCGCGCGTATAGCCGTCCATATGGATATGCATGCGCGGGCCAAGCGTGAGCTGCATTTCCAGGGCAAGTTCCAGCCGCATTAGGCGATCCTGTGAATGGCGAGGGTGGTGCCGCCGGAAGCGCGTTCGGCGACATAGGCCGCCCCGGCAAGGCGGGCTAGGGGGCTGTCGGCCTCGGCCTCGAACAGCAGTGTCAGGCGGGTGCCTGTGAAGTCGCCATGCGTTGTGAGGTATCCGGTGCCGAATGCACGGGCACAGGCACCCTCTGCCTCAATGTAATAGCTCGCCTCCACCACGGTGATACCGTCAGCGCGGGCGAAGCGGGTCTCGCTGCCACCGGCCAAGCGAGCATCCAGCCCTTCGCCATGCAGCCTTCCGCCGCTGACCGGCCAATGGCTTCGTGCACCGCCGATGGGCAATTGCCCGACATTCAGCACGGGACCGAATTCGACATCGAGCGTGAATGCCGGGACAAGTGCGGGCGTGGGGGCTGCTGTTTCCTGCGGCATCGGCAAGCCTCCTCAGTAAGCCATCGTCACGGATTTCAGCTCCGTATAGGCTTCCACCCCGGCGCGGCCGTTCTCGCGCCCGAAGCCCGATTGCTTCACGCCGCCTACGGGCATGGAAAAGTCATTCCCGCCGCCGGAGTTGATCCGCACCGTGCCTGCCCGCAGCCGGTCGATCAGGCCGAGCGCATCGGTAATGTCGCGGGTCCAGACATAGGCGGCAAGGCCATAGGCACTGTCATTGGCGAGAGCAGCGATCTCGTCGAGGTCACTCGTCTCGAACGGCGCGACGCACAGAACCGGGCCGAAGATTTCCTCCTCCACTGCGGCCATTTGGGCGGTGACGTCGGTCAGGATGGTGGGGCGGAAGAAATGGCCCTTGCCACTCAGAGCGCCGCCCGCCGCCAGATGGGCGCCTTGCGCCTGCGCGCTTTCCACAAAGCCGGATACGCGGCTGTGCTGAGCGGCTGAAATCAGCGGGCCGAGGCGGGTATCGGCATCGCCGGACGCGCCGATTGTCATGCTGGCGCCGATTGCCGCGATCCTCTCCACCAGATCGGCAACCACACTGGCGTGGACGAGCAGGCGCGATCCCGCGGAGCAGGTCTGGCCGGTATTGAAGAAGATGCTGGTGGCGATCCCGCGCGCGGCACTCTCAAGATCGGCATCGGGCAGAACGATCACAGGCGATTTGCCGCCCAGTTCCACCGTGCAGCGCTTGATCTGCCGCCCGCAGCTTTCCGCGATCCGGCGGCCAGTGAGGGTGGAGCCGGTGAAGGAAATCTTGGCGACATCGGGATGTTCGACCAGCGCCGCACCAGCCTCTGCTCCAAGCCCGGTCACCACGTTGAAATAGCCGGCAGGAATGCCGCATTCGCTGGCCAACTCGGCCAGACGCAAGGTGGACAGGGAAGTCTGCTCAGCAGGTTTCAGCACTACAGCGCATCCGGCGGCGAGGGCTGGGCCGATCTTGCAGGCAGCACCCATCAGCGGATAGTTCCAGGGCACGATCTGCCCCACCACGCCCACCGGTTCCCGCCGGGCATGGCCGTGCCAGTTGCCGGGCGTGGAAAGCTCCATCGTCTCGCCGGTCAGCTTGGTGGCCCAGCCAGCGAAATAGCGCAGGGCCGCAATCGCGCCGGGAACATCGACGATCCGGGCGTTGAAGATCGGCTTGCCCGCATCGAGCGATTCCAGCCGGGCGAATTCCTCTGCCCGGGCCTCCACGGCATCGGCCAGAGCAAGCAGCGCAGCCTGTCGCTGGGCGGGTGCCCAGCGGGCCCGGCCGGCCCCGTACATTGCGTGATGAGCGGCTGAAACGGCGGCATCAATATCCGCCGCGCTGCCCGCCGCCACATCGCCCACAATCTGCCCGGTGGAAGGGTCCTCCACCGCGATTGTTTCACCACCCGAGGGCTGCGCCCAGATGCCCCCTATGTGGTGGCGGGCAGGCGGCAGAACGGGCAGGCCGGGTTGGCTCATCGTGAATCCTTTCACGATCCGGCTAGCAGCACCGCACCGCACCGACTTGCCTGTCTGCGTTGGTTCGGGACTGAAAGCGCAATCCTGCTTCAGGGTCTCAGCGGGTCTCGAAGCGTTCCAGCACCTTGCCAGCCCAGCCCATGATGTCCTTGGCGGCGATTTTCCATTGGCCATCCACTTTCACCACTTCGTCCCGCACATGGCCGCACCAATGCAGGATGGGGTGTTCGGGCGGACGATTGATCGTTGCCCAGGCATAGCTGCGCACCACCCAGCGATCCGGCCGCCCCTGCGGATCGGGTTCGAACAGGAACTGGCCCATCTGGTGCTGATGTCCGGGAAAGTCCGGCCGGTCATGGAACTTCAGCACCAGCTTGCGAATCTCGTCGCGCCCCTTGCGCATTTCCAACTCGCCGGAGGAGGTTTCCTCGGTGGCCTCCGCATCTTCGGTGAAGAGATCGCAATATCCGTCCGTGTCGCCGGTATCCAGCGCCCAGCTATAGCGGGCGTAGAGGTGCCTGATCGCCAGTTCATCTTCCACCTGGATGGGTGCCATTATCTGTGTCTCCTCTCGCTTCGGACCCGCTGCCGCTTCTGGACAGCTTTGCCCCCGCCATTTAGTTCTGCCGAAACGGTCATAAACACAAGCGGGCAGGCAAGACCCGCCGGACCGGGCGGAGAGCGTTCAATGCTTAAGGTCTTTTCCACCAGGGCGGGCAGCCGCCTCGAACGTAGCCGGCAATGGCTGGCCTTCACCGGTGCGGACCGGGTGGAGATCGACGACGATCGAGAGGCTTCCATCCGGGGCAGCGATTTCGGAGCGGTGCGCCTGTGCCAGGCCTCTCTGGGCCGTCATCGCATCGGCCAGTCTCCCCGGATCGACCGGGAAGCGGAAGAGGCGGCGCTGAAATTCTTCTTTCAGGAAGAAGGCTCTGCCCGGTTGCGCCAGCACGGGCGGGAAATCGAGATAAGCCCGGGCCAGTGGTGCGCCCTGCGCAAGGATTTGCCTTACGAATTCGAAGCGCCCGGCCATTCACGCCAGCTGACAATTACCCTGCCTTGCGAGACGTTGGCGGCCCCGCGTCCGGGCTTCCAGTGGTGGGGCACGCCCCGTTCCTATCGCTCGGGCGCGGTGCAGGTGCTGCACGCTACGGCCTCGGCGGCAGTGATGACCGGGGCGGACCTCACCCGGTATGAGAGCGAGGCGATTGGCGGGCAGGTGGTGCAATTGCTGGAACTGGCTCTGAGGGCTGGCGACAGCGCCTTGCCGCCCGACATGAAGGAGCGGCGCCGGGCTGCGGCGCTGGATTTTATCGAGCGCAATCTGGCCGATCCTGCATTGGGAGTGCCGCTGATTGCGCATGCATTGGGCTGTTCCAGCCGGACCCTGCACAAATTGTTCGAGGGCGAGGCGAATACCGTCGCGCGGATTATCTGGAACCGCCGGCTGGACCGCTGTCGCAGCGAATTGACCGATCCGGCCTTCGCCACCCGCTCGATCACCGAAATCGCCCATTATTGGGGCTTCAGCGATTCCCAGCATTTCAGTCGCGCGTTCAAGGCCCGTTTCGGACGCACTCCCCGCGAGTGCCGGGCGCTGGCGGTGCTTCACTGATTTTCGCTGTCACGCGCACTCCTGCGCTTGCAGGCACGTTCGCGTGACATTGCCCCGCTAAGGACCGGAAAACGCCCGCCGCCAGAGCCGGCCTGTTCCTTGGGGGAATGCAGTGACGCAACGTGACCGTGCAGTGGCCCTGTTGCTGCTTGCCTCGCTCAACGCCTTTGGCTTCATCGACCGCGTCGTGGTCGCGCTTGTGGCGGAGAAGATCAAGGCGGAGTTCCTTGTCAGCGATCTGGAGATCGGCCTGCTGGGCGGTACAGCCTTTGCTCTGGTCAATACTCTGGCCAGCGTGCCAATCGCTCGGCTGGCGGAATATGCGCGGCGGTCTTCGGTGACGGCGGGCTTTCTGTTGCTCGGCTCCGTTTTTACCGCGTTGATGGCGGCCAGCGCCAGCTTCACGCAATTGCTGGGCGCGCGGCTGGGCATGGCAGTGGGCAGTGCCGCCACGGAAGCCCCGCCCCATTCGATGATTTCCGACATGTACCCACCGGAAAAGCGGGCTTCGGCGATTTCCATCTTTATGCTCGGTGTTCCGGTCGCCTCGCTGCTGGGTTCGTTCCTGGGCGGCGCGATTGCCGAGAATTACAGTTGGCGTTCCACCTTCCTGTTCTTCGGCGTGGCGGGCGGCGCGATCTCGCTGCTGTGCATACTGTTCCTGAAGGAACCGGCGCGCGTAACGGTGGCTCCCGCGATTGAGGCGGGCGGCAAGCCAAGTGCGTGGCAGGTGCTCACTGCCATGATGGGCAGTTCCACAATCCGCTTCCTGTTGATGGGTGTGACCTGCATCAGCCTGGGCAGTTTCGGGGTGAACACTTTCCTGCCCGCCTTCTTCTCGCGCAGCTATGGGCTGGATGCGGCACAGGCCGGGCTGGTGTTCGGCATCATTTCGGGCTTCGCCTCTCTGGTCGGCACGCTGCTAGGTGGTTTCGCCAGCGAGCATTTCGCCCGGCGCGATCAGCGCTGGTTGCTGGGATTTCCGGCGCTAGGATCGGTAATCGGTGCGCCGCTGTTCGTGATCGGGCTGGTCAGCGGGCAGCTTGCTATTGCCATCCCGGTGATGCTGGCAGGTTCGTTCTTCTTCTACACCGCCATGGGCCCGGCCATCGCAACCCTGCATGGCAATCTCGATTCATGGAGCCGCGCCACGGGCTCGGCCCTGTTCCTGCTGATCGTCCATCTGGTGGGGCAGGGTGCCGGGCCGCCGCTGGTCGGCACGGTCAGCGATACGGCATCTTCCATGATCTACGGCGGGGACTTTGCCGCCCAATGTGCGGGTGCGGCAGGGCAGGTTCCGGGATCGGCCTGCGCGGCGGCTTCTGCAGGCGGGTTGCAGATGGCCATCGGCATATTCGCAATGTTCTTCGCGCTGGGCGGCATTGCGCTTTTTTTCGCGGCGCGGGCACGCCATCGGGCCGAAGCGGCGGCGTGAGGGGGATCGTTGCCCTTGCGGTCGCGTGCCTGCTGACAGCCTGCGGCAGCAGCGATGCGGACTGGCCAATGCATGGCCGCACGGATGAAGCGCAGCGTTTTTCTCCGTTGGAGCAGATCAATCGGGAGAGCGTCTCCCGCCTGGGCCTTGCTTGGTTCCACGACCTTGAAACGGATCGTGGGCAGGAGGCGACTCCCATCGTGGTAGATGGGAAGATATTTCTCGTCAGTGCCTATGACGTCGTGCAGGCGCTCGACGCGCGCGATGGCTCCTTGTTGTGGAGTTACGATCCGCAAGTGCGGGAGGCTTCCGCCCGCTCCTGCTGCGGGCCTGTTTCGCGCGGAGTCGCGGTGGCGGGCGGGAAGGTGTTTCTCGGCGCACTGGATGGCAGGCTGATCGCGCTCGATGCGCAGAGCGGGAGGCCTGTGTGGGAAACCCAGACGATCGACCCAGCTGATCCGCTGGCGAAAAACTATACCATCACCGGAGCGCCACGGGTGGTGAAGGATATGGTGCTGATCGGCAATGGCGGCGCGGAATTTGGCGCGCGTGGATCGGTCGGGGCATATGACATGGCCAGCGGCAAGTTGCGGTGGCGGTTCTTCACCGTGCCGGGCAAGCCCGGCGTGGCCGACAATGCTGCATCCGACAGTGCGATGGAAATCGCCCGGCCGACATGGAATGGCGAGTGGTGGAAATATGGCGGTGGCGGCACGGTGTGGGACGCCATCGAATACGATCCTGAACTGAACCTCGTCTATATCGGCACGGGCAATGGCTCGCCGTGGAACCACGGCATGCGTTCCGACGGGAAGGGGGACAATCTCTTCCTCTCCTCCATCGTGGCCCTGCATGCCGATACGGGCGAATATGCCTGGCATTTTCAGGAAACTCCCGCCGACACATGGGATTACACTGCCACGCAGAACATCGTGCTGGCCGATCTGGAGATCGACGGGAAACCGCGCAAAGTGCTGATGCAGGCACCGAAGAACGGGTTCTTCTATGTGCTGGACCGGCAAACGGGGGAGTTCCTGTCCGGCAAGCCATTCGTGAAGGTGAACTGGGCCAGTGCGCTGGACCCGAAGACCGGGCGCCCGGTCGAACTGCCCGATGCGCGCTATTACCGCACAGGCAAGGCACACTTCCAGTTTCCCAGCTCCGGCGGCGGGCATAACTGGCCGCCCACGGCATTCAGCCCGCGAACCGGGCTGGTCTATATTCCCGCGCAGGACGTGGGCATGCCTTTCGCGCCCAACGATGCCGAACGACAGATTCCGGGTGTCTATACTTCCGGCGTAGCGATGAGCGGCGGCGGCACGATGAGCGAGGCGGACCGCGAGGCACTCTATGCCGGGATGAAGGGCTATCTGATCGCGTGGGACCCGGTGAAGCAACAGGCGCGCTGGAAGGTGGATCAGGCGGCGCCGTTCAATGGCGGTGTGCTGGCCACGGGCGGCGGGCTGGTCTTTGCTGGCAATACAGCACGACAGATGGCCGCCTATGACGACGAGACCGGCCGCAAGCTGTGGAGCTTCGATGCGCAGACCGGCATTCTCGCGCCGCCGATAACCTACACACTGGGCGGCACCCAATATGTCGCCGTGATGGCCGGGTGGGGCGGCGGATGGCCGCTGACGGGCGGCGTGATGGCGCTGCAAGCGGGCAAGTCCATCGGGCCGAACCGGCTGCTGGTGTTCGCTCTGGACGGCAAGGCCAAGCTGCCGCCCTTCCTGCCGCCGCAGGTTTCGCGCGATCCAATCGTGCAGGCCATGCCGAAGGACCTGGTGGCCGTTGCGAAAGGGGATGGGCTGTTCGGCCGCTTCTGCCTGCGCTGTCATGGCAGCGGTGCGGTGAGCGCGGGGGCCTATCCGGACCTGCGCCTTGCGCCCTTGGTGATGGACGATGCCTTCTATTCCATCCTGCTGGACGGCGCGCTGGCGCAGAACGGCATGCCCGGCTTCAAGGGCAAGCTGACCCGCGCTGACGCAGAAGCGATCCGGACCTATCTCGCAAAGCGGAGCTACGAGGATTTCGGGCCAGTGGGCGTAGGGAAGTAGCGGGCGGTTTCCGGCGCGACCCAGGCATTCAACGCTCATTAACGGGTTGAGGCGTTTCTGCGGGCCACCAACCGTGTGCGAGGTCCATCATGGATTCGTTTGAGCGTTACGGCCTGAGCAAAGTCCCGGCGATCACGCTGGGCTTCTGGGTCATCAAGATATTGGCGACCACCCTTGGCGAGACCGCCGGCGATGCCGTCAGCATGAGTTGGCTGGGCGAAACGACCGCGCAGGCCGGGCAGGGCGGCATTAACGGATATCTGGTTGGCTCAGCGATTTTCCTGACCTCGCTCGCCATTCTGGTTGCCATCCAGATCCGGGCGCGCCGGTTTCATCCTTTCCTCTACTGGTCCACGATCATCGCATCGACCACGGCGGGCACGACCATGGCGGATTTTGCCACCCGATCGCTGGGGATCGGGTATCCCGGCGGTTCGTTGCTGCTGCTCGCGCTGGTGCTGGCATGTCTGTTCGTCTGGCACAGGGCACTGGGGACCATTTCGGTCCAGAGCGTTCATGAACCGAAGGCCGAAATCTATTACTGGCTGACAATCACCTTTTCACAGACATTGGGGACCGCGCTGGGCGACTGGCTGGCCGATGGCCCATTGGGCTATCTCGGCGCTTCCGCAATATTCGGTTCTGCGCTTGCAATCGTGGCGCTGCTTTATTGGCGTAGCACGGTCAGCCACGTGGCACTGTTCTGGGCGGCCTTCATCCTGACCCGCCCGCTTGGGGCAACCGTTGGCGATTTCCTGGACAAGCCGATTGCCAAGGGCGGTCTGGAGTTCAGCCGCCCCTTGGCATCGGCAGTGCTGATCGCCGCCATCGTATTGCTGATCGTGCTGGTGCCGCAAAAGGCGGAAGCGCGGCGATTAGGGTAACGGGCTTCGCTCAGACCTTGTCGTAATGATAGGGCGCGATCACCGGTTCGGGATAGGCTTCATATTCCATGGTCGGTGCCCGGTCAGGCCGAAGGCCGTCGATGGAGCGCAGCAGTTTCACGCCGCCCTTGTGCCAGCCTTGCTCATATTCGGTGTAGATGTTCATGTAGCCATGCAGCAGGGCGATGCGCCACTGGCCGTCCACGCGCCGGTATTGGTTTTCATAAGTCGCCTCGCCCCAGCGGGCTTCGGCACCCAGTGCGCCCACCATCATGAAGCTGCGCCAGCGGCCTTTGGCCGTTCCTGCCTCGCTGTCGATATGGATTACCGGCTGCAACTGCATGTGATTGTAGAGCACGCCCCGGCCGTAGGGTGGCAGATGATGAAGATAGGCCCGCACCCTTTCGCGCCCGACATAAACTCCGCGCCCTGCCAGTTCGAGCGTCGCGTCTTGCGCAAACAGGTCCGCCGCATCGTCCCACCGGCCCTTGTCTACATAATAGCCATAGGCAGCCTGCAGATTGCATATCTCGACATAGTCGTCCGCCTTGCGGGACTTTGCGGCCAGCGCGTCGAGATCGTTCCTCAGGAGGCGGAGTTCTTCCCGCAAAGCCTGCATTTCGTCCACTGAACATCCTCCCGCCATCCGTCTGTCGGCACGCATTCTACGTGCCCCGCAGCGCCCCCGCTTGCCTTGGTGCGCAGCTCACCGAAGGCCGCGCGAGGCACTTCCGTCAGCATACATCTTTTCGTTTGACGCGCCCGCTTTCGCACTTATGTTGCCGGCACAAGAGGTATACAGTATGCGAAATTTTGTCATCATCGGGGGAGGCATTGGCGGTCTGACGCTTGCCCTGATGCTGGCCGAAAAGGGCATTCACGCACAGGTCTATGAAGCGGCTGCCGAATTGAGGCCGCTTGGCGTGGGGGTCAGCATCCTGCCCCATGCCAGCCGCGAACTTTGCGCACTGGGGCTTGGCCCGGCGCTGGAGCGGAGCGGGATCAGCGCAACCCATTCCTGGTTCTTCAACCGCTTCGGCAATGTCGCCTATTGCGAGGCACTGGGTACGGCGGCAGGCTTCGATGCGCCGCAGATTCAGATACATCGCGGCGATTTGCAGACGCTCCTGCTTTCCGCGCTGGTCGCCCGCACCGGCACTCGCACGGTGATGACAGGCCATCGCTGCGTGAAGGTGGAACAGAAAGGCGATGCCGCGCTGGTCCACTTTACCGACCCGGCCGGGCGTGCCTTGCCGCCGGTCAGGGCCGATGCAGTGATCGGCGCGGATGGCATCCATTCCGCCGTGCGCGCGCAGCTCTATCCGGGCGAAGGCGGTCCAATCTATTCCGGCGTGAACATGTGGCGCGGCGTGGCGCGCTGGAAGCCCTTTCTCGATGGCCGCTCCTATATTCGCGCGGGCTGGCTCAGCCATGGCAAGATGGTGATCTATCCCATCCGCGACGCCATTGACGCGGACGGGAACCAGTTGATCAACTGGGTGGCCGAAATCGAGACCCCCGACCACGCAAGGCAGGATTGGAACCGGCGCGGAAGGCTTGAGGATTTTATTGGTGCCTTTGAGGATTGGCATTTCGATTTCCTCGACGTGCCGGCGCTGATCCGGGCGAGCGACCGGATTCTCGAATATCCGATGGTCGACAGAGAGCCGCTGCCCCGCTGGAGTTTCGGCCCCGTCACTCTGCTGGGCGATGCTGCCCATCCGATGTATCCGCGCGGATCGAACGGCGCGGGGCAGGCGATCCTCGATGCGCGGGCGCTGGCCGATGCCATGGCTGCCCATGGAGGGGTGGCGGATGCCTTTGCTGCCTATGAGAACTCCCGGCTGGAAGCGACGGCCAATGTCGTACGCACCAATCGCACAAGGCCACCCGACGCCATCCTGAAGCTGGTCTATGAACGCAGCGGCGACCGACCCTTTGAGCGGATCGAGGACATCGTTTCGCCGGAAGAACTGGCCGCCATCAGCAGCAGCTATCGCGCCATTTCCGGCCATGAACGCGGGCAGGGCGTCTGAGCATGGCTGGCCCACGCGGAAAATCGGCCTGCAAGCCTGCCACAGGCGAGCGCAAGGCCAGCAAGGAAAGTCTCGAATTGCGTGAACTGATGCAGCAGCTGCCGCTCTGGCAAAGGCCGGGCTATCTGATCCGGCGTCTGCACCAGTTGCACTACGCCCTGTTCTTCGAAGAACTGGTCGGGTCCGACATCACGCCGGTGCAATATGGGCTGATGACGATCCTTTCGACCACGCCCGATGCCGATCAGATTGCCATCGCAAACAGCCTCGGGATCGACCGTACCAATGTGGCGGACGTGCTGCGGCGGCTCAGCGATGCCGGACTGGTGGAACGGCGCCGCAGCGAGAAAGATCGCCGTGCGGTGATTTCTTGTCTGACAGCGCAGGGTGAGGCCGTCCTGCGTCAACTTTATCCCGGGATGCTCCGTGCGCAGGAACGCCTGCTGGAGTGTCTCGAACCCGATGAGCGGGATGCCTTCGTGGCGACGCTCGTCAAACTTCTTGAAGCCAATAACAAATTCGGTCGCGCGAGCCTGAAAATCTCCCGCAGACCTTGATCCGAGCGAAACGAGCGTGTGTCCGCAAGAGACGCCGCCGGGTGGACGATATGCCAAGAACCAACATGGACGGCCTTTGGCCGGAACTGGAGATTGCGTGTGCTGTTTACCCCGTCGCACTGGATGTTCCTTGCAATCCTGGTCACGATCCTGCTCACCATTGTTTTCCGCCGCAGCGTAGTCATCGCGGCGATGCTGGGCATTCTGGTGCTCGCCGCCATGTCGCCCAATGCAGGCAGCGGGGTGATCGCTCACGGTGTCTTTGCATTGCAGAGCCTGTTCCGGGCGATGCTGCTGGCGGGCAGCGACCTGTTCGACATCATGCTGCTGGTGGCGATCATGCTGGCCATGCTCAAATCCATGGCGGCCGAAGGCGCGGACGAACTCATGATCGCGCCGATGCGCAAGCTGATCGTGGGGCCATGGTCCGCCTTCTTCGTGCTGGCGATCACGGCCTACGTCTGTTCGATCTTCTTCTGGCCTTCGCCAGCCACCGCGCTGGTGGGAACGGTGCTGATCCCCGTGGCTTTGCGCGCGGGCCTGCCTGCGCTGGGCGCGGCGGCAGCCATCAATATCGCGGCCCATGGGATCGCGCTTTCCTCTGACCCGGTGATCCAGGCCGCTACGCGCATCTCCGCACGCTCGGCAGGGATCGATGCTGCGCCAATCCTCTATTACACCGTGATCTTCTCGACCGTGACGGGCGTGGTCGCGATGATACTGACAGTGATCTTCCTGCGTCGTGACATGCGCCTGAAGCCTCAGGCACTGGCAGGTGGCGGTATGGCTGCGGCAGGGGGTTCTATCTCCGGCGAGCCGGGTGAAGGCGGAGAGGAGATTGCCGCCGAACTGCCGCCGCACGGGCGCTTCGGCCTGCCGTTGGCCATTCTTACCCCGCTTCTGCTGTTCGGCGTGGGCGTACTGATTATCTACCGGGCAATCGCCCTGCCGGAAAAGGCGATCTATGGTGGGGAGGCAACTGCCCTGCTCGGCGGGGCGGCGATTTGTGTGCTGATCATGGCCTGCATCGCGCATGACGGGCATCGCGCGATGGAAAGCGTGATCCACCACATCACCGAGGGCTTCACTTTCGCGATCAAGGTATTCGGGCCGGTCCTGCCGATCGTGGCGTTTTTCCTGCTGGGCGATCCTGCCCATGCGGAACGCGTCCTTGGGCCGGGCACGCCGGGCTATATGCTCGATTTCGGGCAGTCGGTCGGCCGCTATCTCGGCCCTGACAATCCGCTGCTGCCAGTGGGCGTAATGATCGTGGGCATCCTGTCGGGGATTGACGGTTTCGGCTTCTCCGGCCTGCCGCTGACCGGCAGCGTGGCTGCAGCGCTTACAGGCGCTACCTCGACCGACAGCACGGCATTGCTCGCCAGCCTCGGGCAGATCGGCAGCATCTGGGTAGGTGGCGGCACGCTCGCCCCATGGTCGGGCGTGTGCATCGTGGCGGCGCTGGCCAATGTGAGGCCGGACGAGCTGGCGCGGCGCAATTTCGTTCCGGTCATCGCCGGGCTGATCGCATCCGCGCTGGTGGGTATAGCCCTGCTAGTGGCCTTTTAGGAGGCGAACAGAGAAACGCGCTTGTTCAGGCAGTGCCCCCGCGAGGGCAGGGCAGCCGGGTCAGGCTGCCTTGTCTTCCTCGCGATAAGTGCCTTCGGGAAGGTTGGCCATCAGCGCCGCGCCCACTTCGCGCACATGGCCCATGGCGAGGCGCGATGCCTTGTTCTGATCCCCGTCGATCACTGCCGAAAGGATGCTGGCGTGTTCCTGCCAGGAATGCTTGGCGCGCACGGCGGACTGGGTGGAGAAAAGCCAGTAGGTCCGGTCACGCAGGGAACGCATGAAGTCCGCCAGATAGCGATTACCGGCAGCTTGGCCGAGTTCGGCATGGAAGCGATCGTTCACGATCTGCAGTTCTTCCAAATCGTCGCGCGCGGCGGCGGCATTGCCATCTTCAAGCAGCTTGGTCAGCGCTTCGCGGGCCTTGTCGTGGCAGTGACGAGCGGCATAGCGGGCACTGATGCCTTCCAGTTCCGCGCGCAGATCGATGGTTTCGGCCAACTCGTTAAAGGACATCAGCGGAACGCGCGCGCCCTTGCGCGGACTAATATCCACCAGCCCTTCATTGGACAGAACCTGCAGTGCCTCCCGGATGGGATTGCGCGATACGCCGAACATTTCGGCAAGCTGCGGTTCTGGCAGGCGGTCGCCCGGCTTGAACTGTCCGGTCAGGATCGCTTCGCGAAGCGCATCGGCAACCACATTGTTGAGCGACTGACGGCTACGGCCGATCTGGCCCCACTCGCTGTGCTGTTCCTGTCCCACCGCTTGATCGTCCATCTGCAGTTCTTCGGTCTGATGCTGGGTGAAGGCCCCAGCCAATGGTTTCATTGCGTTAGATCAAGATCGCCCGAAACTCCACTGTCTTCTGCGCACAATCGACAAGGTAGGCGATTCTCTCCTCCGATATGGTGCCTTCGTTCGGCGCTTGTGCCGGCTCCTGGCGTGAGCGGGATCGTATGCCGCTGTGTGCAGCAAACATATGAAAAATATATGTTAAAATGCGCCTTTGAGGTCTGGGAAGCTACCTCATTTCGCGCTTGCGAAATCGCTATTGACACCCCGATTGCAAGGTATACTGTGCTTTGCACACTGTATACGACATACAAAACACCCGTAGCAGTGCAGGGAGGAACGGCAGTCGTAAAGCCGTTCAAAACGGTTCGTCGAAGCAAAGTGTGTCAACTGACGCGCCGTACCGGCGCGTGCTCTCGCGATGGGGGGAATAATGAGGTCCTTCAATAATTGCGGTTTCCTTTCGGGTCGCCGTGTGAAACTCCAGGCTGTGTCCACTCGCGCCCTGATGCTCAGCATGCTGCTTGCCTCTGCGCAGGCGGAAATCGCCCATGCAGAAGAGGTATCTGCCCCAGCCGCCGAAGCGGATGAGGGTGCCGCCATCGTCGTTACCGGCTCGCGCCGCGAAGCGCGTTCGGCATTGGACGTGCCGGCTCCGGTCGATATCGTTTCCTCCGAGGATCTGCAGCGCGAAAGCAGCCCGGACATGAGCAATATGCTGCGCGTCGCAGTCCCGTCGCTCAATGTGAACGACAACGCGATCAGCGGCACCTCGGCGGGTATCCGCCCGGTCTCGCTGCGGGGCCTTGCGCCGGACCACACGCTGGTGCTGGTCAACGGCAAGCGCCATCACCGCGCTTCGGATATTCCGACCTTCTCCGGCGGTATCTCCGACGGTTCTCAGGGGCCGGACATGTCTTCCATCCCCTCGATCGCGCTCAAGCAGGTGCAGGTCCTGCGCGATGGTGCAGCGGCCCAGTATGGCGCCGATGCCGTGGCGGGCGTGATCAACTTCATCATGGACGATTCCGATGAAGGCGGCCGCGTCGATCTGCGTTTCTCCAGCACCTATGAAGGCGATGGCGATACCTATGTTGCCGCTGCGACCTATGGCACCAAGCTCGGTGAAAACGGCTTTGTTCGCTTCAGCGGTGAATATAGCGACGCGGCGATGACTACCCGCGCCGTGCAGCGCAGCGATGCGGCGGCTCTGCAGGAAGCGGGCTTCCTCGGCGTGCCCGATCCGGCCACACGCTTCGGCACGCCCAAGGTGCAGGACAACATCAAGACCTTCGTCAATTTCGGGGTCGAGAATGGGCTGGGAGGCGAGTTTTACGGCTTCGGCGGCTATGCCGAGAAGACCGTGTTCGTCGACTTCTTCTATCGCAACCCGACCGACCGCGAAGCGGTGTTCACCAGTGGCAGCAATTACCTGATCGGCGATATGACGCCGGATGACGGCATTACCTGCCCCGGCGGTATAGATTTCGATACCGGCCTGATCCCCGATCCCATCGGCGTGGGCGATACCGATGCGGCTGACCGTCTGGCCGAAGTCTTCGCCGATCCGAACTGCTTCTCCGCTCTGGAATATTACCCCGGTGGCTATTCGCCCTATTTCGGCAACAAGGTGAAGGATCTCTACGGCACGCTGGGCATGCGCGGCGAGATCGTGGATGATCTGAGCTATGACCTGAGCGTGGGTGCTGGCCGTCACCAGATGCACATCTTCGTGCAGAACTCGATCAACCCCAGCCTGGGTTCCTATTCGCCGACTTCGTTCGAGAATAACGGCAAGCGCATCCAGGAAGAATTCATCGTCAATGCCGACTTCGCCTATCCGTGGGAAATCGGCCTGGCCTCGCCGTTGAACGTGGCCTTCGGTGGCCAGTTCCACCGTGAGTCCTTCACTGTGGTTGCGGGCGACCCGGAAAGCTACGAAGCGGGCATTCTGGCGACGCAAGGCTTCCTGATCGGTGAAGACGCCTATCCGGGCTATACGCCCGACATTGCCGGCACCTTCTCGCGCAGCAATATCTCGGCCTATCTCGACCTTGAAACCAACGTCACCGACGAACTGGTTCTGGGCGCTGCGGGCCGGTTCGAGCATTTCTCCGACTTCGGGGACAAGGTGACCTACAAGGTTTCAGGCCTGTATCACCTGACCCCGTCGCTGGGCGTCCGCTCGACCTATGCGACGGGCTTCCATGCGCCCAGCCCGGGTCAGCAAAACTATAGCGGCCTCACCACCGAACTGACGACCGATGGCGATCTGCTGCTGACCGGGATCATTCCTGCGGGCAGTCCGGTTGCGGCGGCCGTGGGCGGTGTGGCCCTGAAGCCGGAAACGTCGAAGAGCTTCAGCGCGGGCATCGTGTTCGAACAGCCCTGGCTGAACCTCACGATCGACTATTTCAACATCAAGATGAAGAACCGTCTGACCACTTCGGCCAGCTACAGCCTGACCGACGATCAGCGCGATATTCTGGCAGCCGAAGGCTATGCCTTCGCGCAGAATCTGGGCACGTTCCGCTTCTTCACCAACGACTTCTCCTCCACCACTCAGGGTGTGGATGTCGTGGCGACGATGCCGATCGACCTCTACGACGGGGCGAATACCAGCTTCAGCCTTGCCGCCAACTACACCCAGACGGACGTGACCTCCTACGATCCGACCGATCCGGGCGAACTGCTGAGCGCCACGCGCGTGATCCAGCTCGAAAAGAACCTGCCCCGCTGGCGCGGCAATGCCACCTTCAGCCACGATGCTGGCGACTGGCGTGCATTCGTGCGGGCCAATTACTATGGTGAATATACCGAAATGCACGTGAACTCGGGCGGTCTTCGGATCGACGCCGGATCGGAAATCACTTTCGATGCCGAGTTCGCCTACAAGATCTTCGAGAATACCGAGCTGGCAATCGGCGCGACGGATATTCTGGACAACCGTCCGGACCTCAATCCCTGGCGCTACATCCTGGGTTCCAAGTATCCCACCACCTCGCCGATGGGCGTGAATGGCGGAACCTACTACATCCAGCTCAAGCAGAGCTTCTGATCCACCCAACTGTGGCTGGCCTGCACCTCGGTGCGGGCCAGCCTCTTTTTCGCAGCTGGGCACGCCGAAGATCGGATGGCCCCGGATGCGAACGGAAGCTGCGTAATGCTCAAGAAGATCCGGCCAGACACATTCACCCTGCTCCTCCTCGCTTGTGTGGGGCTGGCCACTTTCCTGCCCTGTCAGGGCACGGTCGCCACCGGCTTTTCCTGGGCGACCAAGGCGGCGATCACGCTGCTGTTCTTCATGCACGGTGCCAAGCTGACGCGCGAGGCTGTGCTGGGCGGCCTCGGCGCATGGCGCCTCCATCTCGCCGTCGGGGCGAGCACCTTCATCCTGTTTCCCCTGCTGGGCCTTGGCATAGCGGCCTTGCCCGACAGTCTGCTGGACAATGATCTGAAGGGCGGGTTCCTGTTCCTGTCTGTCCTGCCTTCGACTGTCCAGTCTTCCATCGCCTTCACCAGCATCGCGGGCGGCAATATCGCTGCGGCTGTGTGCAGCGCCTCGCTGTCCAATATCGCCGGCGTGTTCCTTACGCCGCTGTTGGCAGGCCTGATGATCCCTGGTGCGGGGGAGGCGCATGGCGGCACACTGGATGCAATAGGCTCGGTGGCGACTACCCTGCTGTTGCCTTTCGCAGTGGGCCATTTCTCCCGTCCGTTGACCGGCACTTTTGTTGACCGGCACAAGAGCCTGCTGGGCCGTCTCGATCGCGGTTCGATCCTGCTGGTGGTCTACACCGCCTTCAGCGCGGCCGTGGTCGAAGGGCTGTGGTCACGTATTTCGATTGCGGACCTTGTCGCGATCTTCATCACCGGATCGCTGCTGCTGCTTGTCGTCCTGGGTGTCACGCGCTGGGCCGGGCGGCTGTGGTTCGCGCGCGAGGACGAGATCGTGCTGGTCTTCTGCGGCTCGAAGAAGAGCCTCGCCAGCGGGGTTCCGATGGCGGCGGCCCTGTTCCCCGCCGCTCAGGTGGGCTTCCTGATCCTGCCGCTGATGATCTTCCACCAGATCCAGCTGATCCTGTGCGCCTTCATCGCGCGATCCTATGCGCAGGAAGGCGCTGCCCTGCGGGCGAGTGCCGCCGAAGGGGCGGCCTGACACATGGCCTCATTCGCCCAGCGATGCCCGGATTACCGCAGCAATATCGGCAGGATGAGAAATATGCGCCCCATGCCCGCCGCCCACTTCATGCACGGCCATGGCGGGAAGGGCGGCGGCGATATGGAGCACGGTCGCCGGATAGGCGGGCAGGCTGTCGCGGCCGGTCGTCATCACGACAGGGCCGGTGAAATGGGCGAGGGCTGTCACGTCCACGGCCAGCCGTTCCGGGTCGCGCGACTGGTCCAGCCATGTATGCGCATTGGCAAGGATCGTGGCGCGGGCTTCCGCATCGAACAGATGCTCCCAGCTTCCCGGACCGAATGCGACGTGTTCGATGAACAGATGGGCACCGGCGAAAGTCTTGCCCGCTTCCAGCAGTTCCGCCGCGCGCTTCATCGTGGCCATTGCCTCGGCGCGCAGTGCAAGGTCGGCCTCGTTGCCGCCTCCAAGCAGTCCGAAGACTGGCGGCTCGTGCAGGAACAGCGTGCCAATCCGCTCCGGTGCGCGGGCGGCCAGAACGATGGCGACATTGGCGCCATAGGAATGGCCGATCACATGGGCACTGCCGATCCCCAGCGCGTCGAGCAGGGCAAGTGCATCGTCCACATCCTCGCTCAACCGGCCTTGCCCTGGCGGGGCCGAACTGAGGCTGTGGCCGCGCCGGTCATAGCGGATGGTACGCAGTTCGGGCAGTCGCTCGGCCACGCCGTTCCAGCTATGGTGATCGTCCCACGAACCATGGATGCAGAGCAAGGCGGGGGCGTCCTTCGGGCCATCTGTCCGATAGGCCAGCCGGGCCGTTCCCGTGTCGAGAAACTCCATTCCTACCCCTTCTTGCCGATCCGCTGCGACGTAACGTCACTCGGAGCAATCTGGCCATTTGCATTCCACACAAATCGCACTATGCGAGCATGTGTAATGTCGATTGTATACAGGGTGAAGTGGTAATGCAGGTAGGCCCCCTGAAAGTGGGTATCGTGGGCTTTGGCGTGATCGGCCAGATGGTCGTCGCGGCACTGGATGGTCCGGATGCGCTGGAGGGGCTGGAACTTGCCGGCCTGACCGTTCGCGATCCTGCCAAGGCCGCGCCTGCGCTGGCGCGCCTCACTCGTCCTGCGCCGATCCTTCCGGTCAACGAATTGGTGGCTTCAGTGGACGTTGTGTTCGATGCCGCCGTGGCCGCCGCCATGGACGAGATTGCACCGCCCGCGATCGAGGCGGGCAAGATCTTCATCACGATGAATTCCGGTGCGCTGCTCGCCCGGCCCGAACTGTTCCGCCGTGCGGAAGAAACGGGCGCGCGGATCATGGTTCCTTCCGGCGGGATCGTCGGCTTCGACGGGTTGCGGGCACTGGCGCGCGCCGGGTTCGATTCCGTGACGCTGATCTCGCGCAAGCCGCCTGAAAGCCTGGCCGACGCGCCGCATGTGGTGGCGCAGGGCTATGATCTGTCGAGCCTGAGCGAAGCCATGCTGATCTTCGAGGGCAATGCGGCAGAGGCCGCGCGTGCCTTCCCCGCCAATGCCAATGTCGCGGCCACGCTTAGCCTCGCGACTCTCGGGCCGGAAGGAACGCAGGTTCAGATGTGGGCCGATCCGCATGTGACCAGCCTCTATCAGGAGATCCACGTGAACTCCCCCGCCGCGAAGCTGCAGATCAAGGTCGAAAGCCAGAAGATGCCAGACAATCCGCGCACCGGCTCGCTTACTCCGCTTAGCGCCATTTCCATGCTGGCCTCGCTTGCCAGCAGAAACCGGATTGGCAGCTAGGCGGCATTGACTCTCATATGCATACTGTATACAACTTATCTCAAGCGAAATTGGAGGATTGAGAAATGGCCGAATTGATGTCCCCGGAAGAGTTCAAGGTTGCGATCAAGAAGGCAATGGAAGGCCGCGCAGCGAAGGACGCATCCTTCAGTCTTGCCTGGACCAATGGCGAGCTGAAGCGCGAGCATTTCTGCCGCTGGGCCGAAAACCACTATCAGTATGTCGGCCCCTTCGCGGACTATCTGGGCTACATCTATGCCAACGCCCCGGAAACGGCGATGGATGCCAAGGACTTCCTGCTGCAGAACATGTATGAGGAAGAACTGGCCGATATCCGCCACACCGACCTGCTGCTGCGCTTTGCGCTCGCCTGCGGCACCACTGAAGAACGCATGACCGATCCGGCCAACATGAACCCGGTGACGCGCGGCTTCCAGGGCTGGTGCTATGCCGTTGCCATGCGCAAGAACTGGGTGGTCGCTTCGGCTGCGCTGATCGTGGGCCTGGAATCGCAGGTTCCTGAAATCTACCGCCGCCAATATCCGGTGCTGATTGAGAAGTATGGCTTCACCGAAGACGAGGCCGAGTTCTTCGAACTGCACATCTCCTCTGACGAGGTGCACGGCGCGCGCGGTTATGAAATCGTGCTGAAATACGCCAACACGCCTGAACTGCAGCAGGAATGCCTCGAAGCAATCCGCGACGCTGCCGATATGCGCGTGTCCTACACCAAGTCGCTCTACGACTATTACGTGAAGCCCGACCTCGAAGCCGCCAATGCGGCGCCCGAGGCGATTGCCGCCTGATCGAGGCCCGGAAGGTCGCGATGGAGGGGCTTGCCCCTCCATCCGGCCTCCCCACAGGAAGCGGAAATTCCATGTCTGACTGGGTGGCCGCCGCGCCGCTGGATCAATTGCAGCGCAAGAAGAAGCTGGTCGTGCAGGTGAATGGCGAGGATGTGCTCGTCTGCCTGTTCGAAGGCGAAGTCTACGCCATGGCTGATCTGTGCGTTCACAAGCACAAGCGGCTGTCCAAGGGCCTGATCTTCCAGGGCAAGATGATCTGCCCGGGCCATCAATGGGCCTTCGATCTCAAGACCGGGTGGGAGCAGCAATGGAGCCGCTGCCAGCCGGTTTACGATACACGCGTGGTCGATGGGACGGTGGAGATATTCCCGGTCCCCCGCATCATCGACAGTAACCCTGAAGGCTGTGCCGTTCAGGTCGGGTAATTGCGCCACTGGCGCAAGGTAAGGGGTGAACAGGCCCAATGCGGCAATTTGTACTTATCGGTGGCGGTCATGCCTCGGCATCGGTCGCACGGGCGCTGCGGCGCCAGGGCTTCGACGGCAATATCGTGATCGTTGGGGACGAGGAACTCGCCCCCTATCAGCGCCCGCCGCTTTCCAAGGATTTTCTCGCCGGAGAGGCGGACATCGAGGATATCTGGTCCGTCGAGCCGGACTGGTATGGTGAGAACGGCGTCGAGCTGAAGCTTGGCACGGCTGCGACCCATATCGATGTGGAAACACGGCAGGTCACCCTGTCGGACGGGACGAAGCTGGATGCAGAGGCCGTGCTGATCGCCACGGGCGTTTCTCCGCGCAAGCTGGAAGGCGTCACGTCGGATCGCGTGTTCTATCTGAAGACTGCGGCCGATGCGCAGGCGATCAAGGCCGCATTGAAGCCCGGCGCTCACCTGATCGTAGTCGGCGGGGGCTTCATCGGTCTGGAGATCGCGGCGACTGCCCGCAAGGCCGGTGCGGAGGTGACTGTGCTGGAGGCCGGTTCCATGCCGCTCGCCCGCGTGCTGGGCGACGAGGTCGGCGGCTATGTCTCAGCCCTGCATGAAAGCGAAGGCGTGACGATCCGCTGCGGCGTGGCCGTGGAAGGCATCGAGGATCGCGGCGAAGGCGTTGTCGTGCGCACGCAGGGAGGCGAGGAAATCGAAGGATCGCTGGTGGTGGTCGGCATCGGCACGACGCCGAACGACCAGATCGCCCGCGCTTCCGAAATCACAGTCGGCAACGGCATCCGCGTGGACGAATATGGCCGCACTTCGGCACATAATGTCTTTGCCGCGGGTGACGTCGCAAATCACCAGCACATGCTGTTCGGCCGCCGCATGCGGATCGAACATTTCGACAATGCCACGCGGCAGGCTCTGGTGATCGCCACCAACATGCTGGGCGGCCGGGCCGAGTTTAACGATGTGCCGTGGTTCTGGTCGGACCAGTATGATTTCAACCTGCAATTCGCCGGTTCTTCCGCCGATTACGACACTATCGTTCTACGCGGCGATGTGGAGGACAATGATTTCAGCGCCTTCTATCTGAAGGATGGCGTGGTCGTGGGCGTGTTCGGCTTCGATCGCGGCGGCGATGTCATGCACTCCAAGACCCTGATCGCGGAAAAGCGCGTGGTCGATCCGGCCCTGCTGGCGGATGACGATCTCGATCTGGCCGAACTCGTCATGGGCGCGCCGGAGGAAGAAGACGAAGAAGAGAGCGGCGATGTCGCTGAGGCTTCTTCCGAAGACGAGTCCTTCAAGCGCGTCGCCCGCAGCGGTCAGGTGACCGAGGGCATGGCCCGGCGTTTCGCGCTGGACGGTATCGAAGTGGCCATCGCCCGGTCGGGCGGGCAGATTTATGCGATCCACAATCTGTGCACGCATCTGGCCTGCCACCTCGCTTCCGGCAAGGTGGAGGGCAAGGGCATCACCTGCCTCTGCCACGGCTCGATCTTCGATCTGGAAACCGGCGTGCCGATCAATCCGCCCGCAACGCGGCCCGTGCGCACTTTTCCGGTCAAGGAAGAAGGCGGGCAGATATATATCAAGATGGATTGAGCCTCACCGCCGGGCCGCGCCGCTTCACAGCGGGCAGTCCGTGGAAGTGAGGCCAGGACCGTCAAGGAGAGACCGGCAGGCAGGGATTTTCAACGGGAGGAGCGGCGGCTCGCCAATGGCTCGGGTAAAGAAGCCAGGTGTGCCGTTCGCAAATGGGAAGATCGGGCATGGGCCTTACGGCGGCACACTGGGTATTTTTCGCAGTCACCTTATCGATGCTGTTCGCCATGGCGGTGCGGCGCGGGGTCATCATCCTTGCGATGCTGGGCATTATCGCACTGGCCCTGCTTTCGCCCAACGCCGGGCAGGAACCGGTGGATCAGGCGATCTTCGCCGCACAGGCCATGTTCCGTGCGGCCATTGTGGGCGGCACCCGGCTGTTCGACACGATCCTGCTGGTCGGCTTCATGGGCGCGCTGCTGCACGTCCTGCGCGAGGAAGGCATCGACCGGGTGATGCTGATGCCCTTCGCCAAATTCATGCGCGGGCCGCGCACCGCCTTCATCATGATCGCGCTTGCGACTTACCTCTTCTCGTTGTTCTTCTGGCCCACGCCCACTGTGCTGATGATCGGCGCACTGCTTGCCCCGCTGGCGGTGCGCGCCGGGCTTTCTCCACTGGCGACCGGCATGGCGATGAGCATGGCCGGGCACGGCATGGCGCTCTCCGCCGATCCGTTGATTCAGGCCGCCGCGCGCATCACCGGCGCGCCGGGCGGGCTGGCACCCAGCGCCATCCTGCCTATGTCGCTGCTGATTTCCATCGTCATCGGCCTCGTCGCGCTTGGGGTCAGCCTCGCATGGGCAAAACTGCGCCCGCGTGAAGTGGATCTTGCGGCGGTGCCGGAAGGGGCAGGGCAGGCGGCTGATGTGGCCCCGCCCACGCGCCGCCAGATAGGCCTGGCCATCGTGGTTCCGGCGCTGCTGGGTGCCACGGCGGTTCTTTCGATCCTGCGGCCATCGCAGACGGCGGATAACGGCATGGCAGTTGCCCTGATGGGCGGCATGGCGGTGGTGCTGCTGATCATCACCTGCGTGGTGCAGCACGGCACCCATGCGCTGGACAGCATCGTTGACATGATGTCCGAGGGCTTCTTCCTGGTGATCCGCATCTTCGCGCCGGTGGTGCCGGTGCTGGGTTTCTTCATGATTGGTGAGGGGACTTCGGCAGAGGCGATCCTTGGTCCGGGCACGCCGGGCTTCGTTTACGCTCTGGGCGAGCATTTCGCCTTGTCTGGGCCGCTGTGGTGCGTGCTGCTGCCAGTGGCGATGGTGATCGTCGGTGCGATTTCCGGGCGGGACGGGATCGCGTTTCAGGGGCTGCCGCTGGCAGGGACCATCGCGGTCATGCTGTCGGATGGGAATGTCTATCAGGGCGCGGTTCTGGCCAGCCTGGCGCAGGTCGCCACAATCTGGGTGGGCGCGGGTGTGCTGCTTTCATGGTCGGGCGTGCGCACCGTGGCGAGCGAGGTCTGGCTGGACCGCGAGGAACTGGCGAGCGCCAATCGCTGGCCGGTGATCGCCGGACTGGCAGCAGGTGCGGTGGCGGCGATGGTGCTCCTGCTGCGCCACGGCGCCTGAGCGGCGGAAAGGAAAGATTGCGATGAGCCAGGGAGGGGACGGATCGAGCGCCTTGTCCGGTGCGGCGCGGTGGCGGGCCATCGGGGCCGAGCCGGTGATGGCCGAACAGATGACCGCCCGTGGACGCTGGGGCATGGTTGCTGCTGCTGCACCCACCGCTGCGCTGATCGGGGCGGAAATCCTGCGCGCGGGCGGAAATGCCTATGACGCGGCGGCGGCGATGGGCCTTGCCGAAACCGTGCTGCTGCCCCCCAAATGCGGACTGGGCGGGGATCTGATCGCCCTGGCATGGGACAAGGGCGCGCCTGCGCCTGAGGCTCTGTTGGCCATTGGCGGCGCACCTGCGGGGCTGGGCGAGGTGGCGGCTGCGGGTGGCATGACGGAAACGGGGCCGACCTCCATCGGCGTTCCGGCCGCGCCGATGGGTTATCTGGCGCTGGTGGCCAAGGGCAGATTGCCGCTTGCGCGGCTCGCGGAACCGGCAATCGGGCTGGCTGCGCGGGGCTTTGCCTGGTCACGCATCTGTTCGGTGCTGTGCGATGAATCCCGCGCCTTGGTCGCGGCGATGAACCCGGAAGGCACCGTCTATTATCCTTATGGCTACGATGGCGATGTCCTCACTCCTGGCACGCCGGTGCGCCTGCCCGGCATGGCGGCCATGTTGGAAGAATTGGTAGCGCGCGGCCCCGATTTCTATGCCGGGCCGGTTGGGGATGCCGTGGCCGCTCGCGTTGCGCGTGCCGGTGGGGTGCTGACCAAGGAAGATCTGCTGACGGCACAGGCGGAATGGCTTCCGGCCACCGCAGCGTCTCTGGCGGGCATGGCGCTGCACGTCACGCCTTTGCCAACCCACGGCGGTTCGCTGGCCGATGCCGTTGCGGGGCTGGACCCGGTGGCCGCCGCGAGCCAGCCGCGCGTCTATCGCGAGGTAGTGGAGGCGATCAATCGCCGCAGGCGAGACCTTTCGGGCATTTCCGGTACGTCCATGGTCACGGCGGTGGACGATGCGGGCACGATCGTAACCCTGATCCATTCCAACAGCTATCCCCGTTTCGGCAGCGGATTGATCGTGCCGGAATTTGATATGATCCTGGCAAATCGCGCCGGGCGCGGCTTCAGCAGCACGGTCGGCCATGCGAACTTCCCTGAAGCGGGGAAGCGCCCGGTCACCACCCTGCACGCCTGGGCAGTGGAGACCGGCGACGGCATGCGCCTGATGGGCGCAACACCGGGCGGGGCGAACCAGATGCCGTGGAACGCGCAGACGCTGGCGCGGATCGCTGCCGGCGAAACCGATCCGGGCAAGCTGATCGTCGCCCCGCGCTGGGAATGGCGCCCGTCCGACGATGGCGTAGTGATCGAGGAAGGCTTCGATGCGGAAACCGTGTTCGCCTTCCGCGAGGCGGCTCCTTCAGTCTACGAAGTCCCGCGCTGGGCCACCCGACCGGCGATGCAGATCGCCTGCGTGGCGGCTGACGGTGCAGGCCTGCTTGCGGCAGACCCGCGCACGGTGGGGATGGCGCTGGCGTTGTAGCTTTGGGTGGGGGAGGTAATCCCTCTTCTTCCCACCCTCTGCACCCAATCACCACACCCGCTCGTCCTGAGCCTGTCGAAGGACGCGTGAAAGGTTTGTTCCTGGGGAAGCCACCCAGATCGGATGTTGGAGCGTGTCCTTCCACAGGCTCAGGACGAGCGGGGTGGGAGCGTAGGTCCGGTGTTCAGGTCAGGCAAAGCCCGCCGTCGACGAACAGGGTCTGTCCCGTGATCTGCCGGGCATCCGGCCCCATCAGGAAGGCAACCGCAGCCGCGATGTCGTCCGGCTCCGCGATCCGGCCAGTGGGCGCGCGGGAGGCCATTTCGGCCAGCATTGCTTCCGGGATTGCGCGGTGGCCGCTGGCCTCCTTGCGCGTATATCCGGGCGCGACGCAGTTCACGGTGACGCCTTGCGGGCCGAGTTCCACGGCGAGCGAGCGCGCCAGCGCCTCCAGCCCCGCCTTGGCGGCGGCAGTCACGGCGAACAGCCCGTCGGGCGCGAAGCGGTGGGCGACGAAGGAACTGATCGCCACGATGCGCCCGCTGCCCGATGCGGCAAGGGCCGGGGCGGCTGCGCGGGCCAGATCGAAGAACAGGCCGGTCATCACCGAGAAGGAACTGTCCAGTCGCTCACGCGGAACGTTGAGGAAGGGTGTCCGGTCGGCAAAGCCTGCATTGCTGACGATGCCGTCCAACTCGCCGAAATGTGCGAGAGTGGCGGAGGCAAGGGCGGTCCCCGCGCCGGGCTCGGCAAGGTCGAGGAAGCAGGTGGCGGTCTGAGCGCCGCCTTCGGCCAGTTCGGCGGCGAGTGCTTCGAGCGCGGCTCGCTTGTGTTCGTCCCTGCCGCTGGCGTGGAGCATCAGCCGGACGCCCGGAGCGGCCAGCCGCCTTGCGCAGGCCGCCCCGATGCCGCTGGATGCGCCAGTAACGAGCAGGGTGCGTTGTTCGGTCATGCCTTTAGCTCCCGCTCAGTCGATGATGCCGAGCACGCCGCGCGCGATCAGCAGGACGGAGGACGATCCCGCCAGCCCCAGTACGAACCAGCGCACCTTGTCGTTGGAAAGCCGCTTCACCATCAGGTTCGACAGGGCGAAGCCCACGAACATCACCGGCAGGAACAGCACGGTCAGCGTCCATTGCTGGGTGCCCATCTTGCCTGCGAACATCAGCACGGCGAGCGAAATGATCGAACTGGCGAGGAAGAAGGCGGAAAGCGTCGCCCGGACGGTCGGCCCGTCGGCGCGCTGGTAGATCAGGGCGATGGTGGGCGATCCCGATCCGGTGAGCGTGCCCATGATGCCGGATGTGAACCCGGCCGAAAGCAGGTGCCAGGGCGTGCGTTCCACCCGCAGGCCGAGGATGGAGAGGACCACGGCGGTCAGGATGAATACGCCGAACAACAGTTCGTAGGCTTCCACGGTCAGCCACGCGAAGATGAAGCCTGCCAGGATCGATCCCGCCACGCGGCCGACCAGCGAGATGGCCAGCCCTTCCCGGTCGATGGCGCCGAATTCGCGCTTCATCATCACGGCGGAAAGCAGCACGGCAATGGCCAGCAGCGGACCCGGCCCGATCCGGGGGTCGATGATGATCAGCACAGGCGCGGCCACCAGCCCCAGCCCGAGGCCGCTCAATCCCTGAATGAAGGAACCGGCCAGAATGGCGAGGCCGGCCAGCACGAACATCGGCAGCGAAAGGTCAGCCCATTGAATGATCGTGGCGGCCATGCCGTCTCCTTTGCCCCCTGGAAGGAAACGCGACCCGCCGGAATGGCGGATCGCGCGATGGTTCGGCTCAGCTGCTGAGATAGATGGTGCGGGTCATGGTGTAGAAATCCATGACGCCGTGGCCGGCCTGTTCCTTGTAGGTCTGGTTGCTCGAATGCTTGATGCCGCCGAAGGGCGCCGTGCTGGCGACACCGCCGGTGGCGCTGTTCACCTTGACGATCCCGGCTTCGATGTCCTTCGCGAAGGACAGGATCGTGCCGGTGTCTTTGGTGACGATGGCGGCGGCAAGGCCGTATTCCACCGCATTGGCCAGTTCGATCGCTTCCTCGTAACTCGCCGCGCGATGCAGGGCGAGGACGGGGCCGAAGATTTCCTCTTTAGCTAGGCGCGAAGTGGCCGGAACGTCGCCGAAAATGGTCGGCGCCACGAAGAAGCCGCCGGTCTGCTCGTCCAGCTCGGGCAGGTCCGCCGTGCCGGCCAGCAGTTGCAGGCCTTCCGCCACGCCCACGCCGATCATCTCGCGCACCCGGTCATACTGCGCCTTGCAGCCCGAAGGCCCCATGGTGGTCGCCGGGTCCATGCCATTGCCGGGCACGGCCTTGGCCACCAGTTCCAGCAGTTTTTCGACCACGGCTTCGTAGATCTCGCCCACGATAATCGCGCGGCTGGTGGCAGTGCAGGCTTGCCCAGTAAGGTTGAATGCACCCTGCATCAGGATGGAGGCGGCCTTGGCCGGATCGGCATCGGGCATCACGATTGTGGGGTTCTTGCCCCCCATTTCGAGCTGCAGCCGCTTGCCGGGGCCAGCCATGCGATGGATTGCGCTGCCGGTGGCGTAAGAGCCGGTAAAGGTGATCGCCTTGACGGCCTCCGCCTCCACCAGCGCCGAGCCGAGATCAGGCCCGCGCCCCTGCACGAGCGCGATGGCCCCTTCCGGCACGCCTGCTTCCAGCAGCACTTCCACAAAATTCTGCCCGGTCAGCGGAGTGACTTCGGAAGGCTTGAACAACACGCCATTGCCCACGGCCAGCGCCGGGCCGATCTTGCGGGACGGCAGGGAGATGGGGAAGTTCCACGGCGTGATCGCCAGCACGATGCCCACCGGCTCGCGCACCGAATAGACCAGCGCGCCGTCGGCGGGGAAGGTCTGGCCGCTCTGCCGCAGGGCCTCGCCCGCATAGAGCCGCAGATTGGCCGCCGCACGCTTCCATTCCATCACCGATGCGGAGAGGGTCTTGCCCTCTTCGCGCGTGAGGTCCGCGCCCAGCACGTCTGCCTTGGCACTGATGATCTCGGCCGCCTTGATCAGCACTTCCACGCGCCGTTCCATGGGCGTCTTGGCCCAGCTTTTCCAGCCGACTTCCAGCCCGCTCAGCGCATCGGCCGCATCGGCCGCGCCGGATAGCGGGAAAGTGCCGACAAGGCTGCCATCGGCGGGATTGCGCCGTTCGAAGGTCTGGCCGCTGGCGGCATCGCGCCATGCGCCGCCGATGAAGTTCTTGTAGACGCTCATGCTTTCTTGGCCGCCTCGGGGATGGTCACCACGCCGCCGCCAGTCTGTTCCATATGCAGCTTGAAGGATTCGATAGCCGCTTCGCACACGGCGATGTCCTGTTCGCCATTACCGCCCGAAACGCCAATGCCGCCCACGACCTTGCCGTCGACGAAGATGGGATAGCCGCCCACGAACACAGTGATCCGGCCGCCATGCTGAGTGAAGATGCCCCAGGCTTCCTCGCCGGGGAACGTGTTGGTGAAAGTATGCGTCACGCGGCGATGCGCGGCGGCTGTGAAGGCCTTGTTCTCCGCGATCTGCACGCTGGTCACCTTGCCGCGATCAAGCCGGCGCAGGGCAATGGGATAGCCGGCATCGTCGGCAATGCAGATGACGTGAATGCCGCCGAATTCCTCGGATTTCTTCTGCGCGGCATCGAGCAGCAACTCGGCTTCCGCCAAGCTCAACACGTTCTTTGTGATCACTGGAATATCCTGTTGAAAGGGCACTGAACGAAACATCAGCATACTGTATACATCATTATGCCGTGTCAAGGCCGCAAGGCGGATTGTATGTGCTTTGCCCGTTCAGTCCGCTGCTTTTGCGGTAAGCCGCGCGGGCGAAAGGAAGCGCGCCAGTTCCGCGCCAAGCCCGTCGGGCAGGGGGCTTTCCGTGGCGTGGGCCGCCAGCAGCGCGGCGGCGGCCGCGGCGATCTTGATGCCGGAGCCGCCCTGACCTGCCAGCCAGTAGAAGGCGGGTATGACCGGATCGGGACCGATGGCGGGTTCATTGTCCGGCAGGAAGCTGCGCAGTCCCGCCCAGCTGTGGCTTACTCGCTGGACGGCAAGGCCGGTCAGCCTCTCGAACCGGTCGACCGCAATGGCGATGTCCAGTTCTTCGGCCCAGCAATCATGTGGCGTAACCGGCGTCGCATCCATGGGCGACAGCATCAGTTTGCCGCCTTCCGGCTTGAAATAGACCGTCTGGTCCATGTCGAACACCATCGGCCAGGCTTGGACCGGTCTGATCGCGGCGGCACTTTCAGGCGGATCGATCAGCACGGCGCTGCGGCGGCGCGGTTCGATGCCCAGTGGGGCCGCGCCGCACAGTGTGGCGACCTCGTCTGCCCAGCCGCCTGCGGCATTGACGATGGCGGCGGCGCGCAGGCTCTTCCCTCCGGCCACTACGTGCCAGCCATCGGCGCCCCGGCTGGCCTGCGTCAGTTCCGCCCCGGTACGGATTTCTCCTCCATGGCTGCGCAGGATGCGGGCAAGGCCCAAATGCATCGCGTGGACATCCATGTCGCAGGATGCGGCATCCCATAGGCCGTGATCCACCTTTTCGGCAGGCAGCAGCGGCACCAGTTCTGCCACCTGTGCGGCAGTGATGCGCACCTGCCCTTCATTGGCATCGGCCGGACCATCGTATCCAGCCGGGGCCACGAACAAAATGCCGCGCGCTTCCGGCGCGAGGGCTTCGTAGAACCCGTGCCGCGCCGCCTTATTCAGCAAGGCCTCACTCGCGTCGGTCAGTGCCCTGATCGCAGCGCTGCCATAATGGCGCGCGAACATCGCCGCGGAACGGCCACTGCTGTGATAGCAGGGCGCGCTTTCCTTCTCGATCAGCATCACGCGGCCATGCCTGCTGAGTTCGGCAGCCGCCGAAAGCCCGCCGATGCCCGCGCCGATGACAAGGAAATCGAAGCTGTCAGGCGTCATCGGCGGTCCATCTGCAATTTGATTGCATTCTGTATGCAATTCAAAATGCCCGGCCGTCCAGCCTGAATTGTCCATTCTGGCAGGTGTTTAGCAGCTCCGCTGTTCTCCAGGCACAAAGCGGGCTATTCCTGCCTGCGCGGTATGTCCGTGCTCGCGGCGGAGGTGTTTCACTATGCCGAATGCGGAAACCTGGTGGGCGGACGATGCCGCCGTGCTGGCGGCGCGGCTGGGCAGCGGGCAGGGCGGGCTTCCACCCGAAGAAGCGCTTCGCCGGGCAGAGCATCGGGCCTTGCCGGGGCCGCGCCATCCGGCCCTGCGCCTGTTCGTCAGCCAGTTCACCACGCCGCTCGGCCTGATCCTGATCGTCGGCGCCCTGCTTTCGCTGGTGCTGCGTGAATGGGTGGATGCAGTGATCATTCTCGTGATCGTCGCGGGTAGCGGGGTGCTGGGCTTCACGCAGGAATATGGCGCATCGCGCGCGATTGCCGAGTTGCGATCCCGCCTGGTGCGGCAGGTGCGCGTGCTGCGCGGGGGAACGGAACTGTCTGTGCCGCTGGACGAGATCGTGCCCGGCGATGTCGTGTTGCTGAAAGCGGGCGATCTGGTTCCGGGCGACGGCGCGATCCTGGCCAGCGACGGGCTGCTGGTGGACGAGGCGGTGCTGACCGGGGAGGCTTTTCCGGTGGAAAAGGCACCGGGTGCCTCTGCTGCCGATGCGCCGGCATCCCAGCGGCTGGGCGCATTGTTTCAGGGCACTTCGGTGCGCAGCGGCACCGCCCGGATGCTGGTGGTGAAGGCCGGGCGCGAAACGCAGTTCGGCGCCATCGAACACACGCTGGAAAAGGCTGAGGAGAAGACCGAATTCGCGCGCGGGCTCGCCGGGTTCGGGGCCATGCTGATGCGGGTGATGGTGGTGGTGGTCAGCCTCGTTCTCGTGGCCAGCCTGCTGCTCGGGCGGGACATCGTCACGTCGCTGCTGTTTGCCGTGGCGCTTGCCGTAGCGATCTCGCCTCAATTGCTGCCGGCCATCGTCAGCGTGACCCTTTCGGCGGGTGCGAAGCGGATGACGCGCCATGGCGTGCTGGTGCGGCGGCTGGAGGCGATCGAAAATCTGGGCGGCATGGACGTGCTGTGCACGGACAAGACTGGCACTCTGACCAAGGGCGCCATCGCGCTGAGCGCGGCGGTCGATCCGCAGGGCGATCCTTCGGGCGAAGTGCTGCGCCTCGCGGGCGTCAACGCGCGGCTGCAGACGGCCATGGCCAGTGCGCTGGACGATGCGATCCTTGGCGCGGCCTCTGCCGCCAGCCTCGACCTTTCGGGGTTCGAGAAGCTGGACGAACGGCCCTATGACTTCGCCCGCAGGCGCTTCAGCGTGCTGGCCCGGCCCGACACCGGGCTGGACCCTTTGTGGATCAGCAAGGGCGCAGTGAAGGAAGTGCTGGAAGGCTGCACTACTCTGCGTGCGGGCGGTGCGACTGTGCCGCTCGACACTGCCGCGCGGGATCAGGTGGAAGCCTTCCTGCGGGCCAAGGGGGAGGACGGCTTTCGCACGCTGGCCCTGTCGACCGGGGCGGAAGGCTCAGCCTGTCTCGAAGGCTTCCTGCTGTTCTACGATCCGCCCAAGCGCGGCATCGAACGCACGGTTGCCAGCCTGCAGCGGCGCGGGATCGCGGTGCGGATCGTCAGCGGCGATAATCGCTATGTCAGCGGCCACATGGCCCGGATTATCGGCCTGCCGGACGGCGCGGTGCTGACAGGGGACGAGATCGCCCGGCTGGATGACGAGGAACTGGCGGCGCATATCGCCGGGGTTTCCGTCTTCGCCGAAGTGGAGCCGCAGCAGAAGGAACGCATTGTCCGTGCCTTCCAGCGCGCGGGCCATGCCGTGGGCTATATGGGGGATGGGATCAATGACGCGCCCGCCCTGCGCGCGGCAGATGTCGGCATCTCGGTCGACAGCGCAGTGGATGTCGCGCGGGAAAGCGCCGACATCGTGCTGCTGCGCCCGGATCTCAACGCTATCCGGCGCGGCGTGGAGGATGGCCGGCGGACCTTTGCCAACACGCTGAAATATATCGCGATCACCACAAGCGCCAATTTCGGAAACATGGTCAGCATGGCCCTCGCCACCGTGCTGCTGCCGTTCCTGCCGCTGCTTCCGGTGCAGATACTGCTCAACAATTTCCTGTCGGACCTGCCAGCCATTGCCATTGCCGGGGATGCAGTCGACAAGGAACGGCTTGCCTCGGCCCAGCGCTGGGACATCGCCCGCATCCGCAATTTCATGATCCTGTTCGGCCTGATCAGCACTGCCTTCGATCTGGCGACGTTCGCGCTGCTGCGGCTGGTCTTCCATGCCGACGAAGCCCATTTCCGCACCAGCTGGTTCGTCGTCTCGCTGCTGACTGAGTTGATGGCCCTGTTCGTCCTGCGCACCAAACGGCCCTTCTGGCAAAGCACCCCGGCGCGGCTGCTGCTGTGGAGCAGCGTGTTCGTCGCGGCACTGGCAGTGGCCTTGCCCTACAGCGGGCCAATTGCAGCGCTGTTCGCCTTCGTGCCGCTGCCGCCCGCCCTGCTCGCGACAATGCTGGCGCTGGTGCTGCTCTATGCGCTGGTGACTGAACTGGCCAAGCGGCACCACCACTTGCAGGGCAACTGATAGTGCAGGGTTGGCGACGCTGGGTGATCGGTGCAATCGTTGTGGCCGCACTGCTGGGCATTGTCCTGCATATGGGAGAGCTTGAGAACTACCTCACCCTTCTGCGCCAATCCCAGCCCAGCTGGCTGCTGGCCGCGGTGCTGTTGCAGCTATCGACCTATGTCAGCCTCGCCCTTGGCTGGCGCGAAGTGCTTCGGGCGGGCGATGGCAGGCAGTTTGCGCTGAAGCCGCTCATCCGCATCGCCTTTTCCAAGCTGTTTGCGGATCAGGCCCTGCCTACGGCGGGGATGGGCGGCAATGTGCTGCTGGTCGATCAACTGACGGCAGCCGGGGCGACGCGTGGCACGGCAATGGCGGTGCTGCTGATCTCCATCCGGGCCTATTACGCGGCCTATCTGCTGTTGGCGCTGGCATGCCTGTTCCTGCTGTGGCTGCATGGCCAGGCCACGGCCCTGATGGCAGGGGTGGTGACGACCTTCATTCTGGTGGCGCTGGCCATTCCGGCACTGGCACTGTGGCTGCGGCGCCGGGGCAGTAAGCCTCTACCGCCTGCTATTGAGCGTATCCATCCGATTGCCCAACTGTTGCAAACCATGGCCGAGGCACCTGCCTCACTGGTGGCGGACAGGGCATTGCTGCTGCGGGTGACGGCGTTCAACGCGCTGGTCTTCGCCGCTGACATCGCGACACTTTTCGCCTGCCTGCGCGGCTTGGGGCAAGATGTGGGCATCTCCACTGCCTTCATCGCCTTCACGCTGGCTTCCATCGTGGTGACGCTGGGGCCGATCCCGCTGGGGCTGGGCACTTTCGAGGCGACTTCCACCAGCACGCTGCACCTGCTTGGCGTGCCGATTGAGGCCGCACTTTCTGCCACGCTGCTGCTACGCTTCCTGACCTTGTGGTTTCCACTGGTGCCCGGCTTCATCCAGATGCACCGCATCACCCGCCCGCACCGCGTGAAGCGGGCGGGCGGGGATAAGGCAGGCGGGGCTTAGAGCGCTTCCCCGCCGATCTTGTAGGTCAACTGCAGGAAGGCGCTGCGGCCCACGCCGTCGAACCAGCTGATGTCGTAATAGGGATAGCTGGCATAGGTCGGGTCTTTCACCGGATTGCTGTCGAGCAGGTTCTTGACCGTGAACGATGCCCGCAGATGGTCAGTGACGTCATACTGGATGGTGGCATTGTAGAGGTAGCTCGCCGGGATATAGGCGTCCTCGTCATAATTGGGCAGCTTGCCCAGCCGCTTGCCTTCCACCGTGGCCTTGAAGCCTTCCAGCGCCCAGCTCAGGCTGGCGGTGCTCTTGTCGCGCGGCATGTAATAGCCGCTGTCATAGGCCAGCTTGTCGATGGGCGTATCGCCCGGATATTGCTGGAAGGTGTGGTTCAGCACGTGGGTGTGCGACAGGGTGAGGCTGAACGTGCCGAAGCTGGTCGGCAGGCTGCCGCGCACGGTGACGTCGAAGCCGTCGGTCTTCTCGCGCGCGATGTTGACCGGATTGACGGCTACGGCATCGAGCCGTCCCTGGTTCACCCCGCCGCCAAAGCGCTGCACGCGGGCGATGGCGTCCTGGCATGTGGGCGAATTGATATCCACCGCGCTGCCGCCCATGGTTTCACCGATACGGCAATCTGCCTCGTCGCGCAGCAGGGTGTCGATGCTGAGATCCTGAACCTGATCGGCCAGCGAGACCCAGAAATAATCGACTGACACGTCGAAGTTGCGGGACGGGGCGAAGACGAAGCCGGCGTTGAACGAACGGCTCTTTTCCGGCTTCAGATCCTTGTTGCCGTTGCGCTGCGCAACGATGCCTTCATCCGAATAGCTGCAATCGCCCAGATCCTCGTCCGGCTCCTCCGTGCGGCACAGGTAGTAATCGGTCGCCGAAGGGTGCGTGTTGCCCGGACCCGTGAAGACATAATGCAGATCGGGCGCGCGGAAGCCTGTGCCATAGGCAGCACGCAGAAGCAGCGAGGAGTGCGGGCGCACTTCCAGCCCGGCATTATAGGTGAACTTGTCGATCGTGCTGTCGGCAAAGCCGAAGGAATCGTAACGGCCCGCGCCAGACAACTCGATGAAGCTGGTCACGGGAACGCGCAATTCGCCGCCAACGGCCCAGTGAGTGCGAGTGCCGTGGCCATCGCTGTCCTTCAGGCCGTAATAGTAATCGGTCAGGGCCAGCGGATCGGGGTTCAGTTCGTAACCCTGGCCGCCATATTCGGCCACAGCGGCAAAGCCCACCGGGCCAGCGGGCAGTTCGAACAGCTCGCCATTGCTGATCGTGGCCTGCAGATTGTCCGTCCAGCTACGCGGATTGTAGACACTGTAGACCGCGATGGAATTATATTCCGCCTCGGTCAGCGGGGTGTAGAGTCGCGCGGGATCGGCGTTGAACACCGGGTAGCCGTAATCCGGATCGACGCCCTGCTGTTCGCCCAGGAACAGTTCGTTCGCCTTGGCGGCGATGATCTGCGGGAACTTCACGCGCGAACGATACTGGCTGTGATTGAACGACAGCTCGTAATTCCAGCTCTTGCCGAACTGGCCGCGAATGCCCGGCGTGAAGGAGAAGGTCTCCTGCCGGTTGCGGGTCATCACATTGCCGAACCCGCCGGATTCTTCGGGCGTGAACTGGCGCGACCAGTCGTCCAGCCGGTCGTCGAAGCTGTTGTAGAAGGTTGTGTCGCTGCTGCCTGAGGCCGCCTGGTAGGACCAGTTGAGCACGTCGGGCATCAGGGCAACATTGCTGACGCCATATTGGAGGTCGAGGAACAGTTCCTCATTGTCCGAAAACTCGACGCCCATCGAAGCGAAGCCATTGAAGCCCTCGCGCCGCGAGATGATCGTGCCATAGCCGATGGAGGCGGAACTGCCGCAGAAATAGCCGGGGCCGTAATCGTCCAGATCCGGATCGTAGGCACCGTAACGGGCGCGCTGGGCGTAATAGGTAGAGCCGCCGTTCAGATAGGACAGGGAGTCGCAGGTCGCCTTGCCCGGATCGACATATTCATCATAGTCCGGGTCGTAGCGGAGGAAGGTCCGGCGAGAGAGGTCGTAGGACAGAGTGGGGTTGTCTGCCGTGCTGTCCTGGATCGAACGGTCATAGGCCCACAGCGGAAGCTGCAGCAGATATTCGCCGCCCGCGATGATGTGGAACCGGTCGTTCGACCAGCCGGTGGTGATGGTCGCCCGGTGGGATTCGCCGCCGCCATGTTCGGTCATGCCCACGCGGTAATCCAGCGTGGTGCCGTCCACTTCCTTCTTCAGCTTGAAGTTGATGACGCCCGCGATCGCGTCGGAACCGTAGATGGCCGACGCGCTGCCGCTCAGCACTTCGACCTGATCGATCAGGCCTACGGGAAGGTTGGAAATATCGGTGAAGTTGCTGCGGCCCTGATAGGGTAGCGGGAAGTCCGCGATACGGCGGCCGTTCACCAGCACCAGCGTGTGATTGGGGCCAAGGCCACGCAAGTCCACCTGTTGGGCACCGGGCGTGAAGCTGGCGCCGCTGAAGCTCTGCTGGCTCTGCGTCTCGCCGCCGTTCTGGGTCACGGCGCGCAGAATGTCCGGCACGCTGGTATAGCCATTGTCGCGGATAGCGTCGGCGTCGATCGTGGTGACAGGAGCCGGACCTTCCTGCACGGCGCGCGGAATGCGCGAGCCAATCACCAGGATTTCGGCGCTGTCGGTTGATTCTTCATCCTGCGCCATCGCGGGAGTTGCGGCGAAGGCCAGGCAACTGCCGAGAAAAAGCGCGGATTTGAGGGAGATTTTGCGAAGGTCGGACATTGGATACCCCATTAAGTTCCCCTTGGGTGTCTGGTTCGGCCCCTCCATTCCGCCCCTGACGCTACGGATTCAACAGAGGGACGATGAAATTTCAATCAATATGTCGATCTTTTCCGACAAATTGCGCATAATGCGCGTCAGACTGTAACATATTGCCCACATCCTGCGGGATTTCGGGCGTCCGGTTTGGAGGCTGTATGCGGTTGCACAAGTTGATGGCGCTGATTGTCTCGGCGCTTGCCCTTGCTTTGACGGGCGGTTCGCCCGCGCTGGCGAAGGGCAAGGGGTACGAACGCTATGCGGTCGGCGATCTGGCTGCGCCAACCCCCGGCAAGGTATCCGGCGGCCTGCTGCTGATGGGCGGGGGCGACCGCAACAATGATGCCATGCGCTGGTTTGTCGCCAAGGCTGGCGGCGGGCATATCGTGATCCTGCGCGCATCCTATGCGGGTGAAATTGGCGATGAATTTTACGAGGATGTCGGCGGGGTGACCTCGGCCGAAACCTTCGTGTTCTCCAGCCGCGATGCGTCGTCGGACCCGAAGGTGCTGGCAGCGCTGCGCAAGGCTGACGGCATCTTCATCGCGGGCGGTGATCAGTCGAATTACGTTCGGTTCTGGAAGGGCACGGAAGTGGCCCGGTTGCTTGACGCGCATGTCGCGGCGGGCAAGCCGATCGCCGGCACCAGCGCCGGCCTAGCCATGCTGGGCGAGAAGCTTTACGGCGCGATGGATGGGGGCAGCATTGCCAGCCCGGAAGCACTGGCCGATCCTTTCGGGCCTGCCGTGACGATGGAGAGCGACTTCCTCCATCTGAAGCTGCTCGACCGGGTCGTGACCGACACGCATTTCAAGGAGCGCAACCGTCTGGGCCGCCTGTTCGCCTTCCTCGCCAAGGCGCAGGCGGGTGAGGGTGCCGATGTGGCTCCGATGTATGGCCTTGGTGTGGATGAGAGCGCGGCTCTGGCGCTGGACGCGGACGGTTCCGCGCGGATTTACGCCACGGACCCGCAGGGCATTGCCTGGCTGGTCGTTGGCTCCTCGCTCAAGGGACTGACGCCCGGCGGGCCGCTGGAAGCGCCGCGTATCCGCGTTCTGGGCATCGGGCCTAATTCGGTGCTGCATTTGCCTGAGCGCACGGTCGACAATCCGCTTTTCGTGCGCGATTATTTCGCCAGCAAGGGCGAGTTCGGGATTGTGCCGATGTGGTCTCTGGCAATCCATGGCGGGGCAGGCGTGCTGGAGCGCGGCGACCTGACGCCTGAAAAAGACGCGGCCTATCGCGCCGCGCTCAACGCTGCGCTGGCGGCAGGCAGCGGAGTGCTGGAAAAGGGCGGCAGTTCGCTTGATGCCGTGCAGGCCGCCGTGCAGGTGCTGGAAGACGATCCCCTGTTCAATGCCGGTCGCGGCGCGGTGTTCACGGCCGAAGGCAAGAACGAACTGGATGCCGCGATTATGGACGGCAAGACGCAGAAGGCGGGCGCCGTGGCCGGGATTACCCGCACGCGTCACCCCATTGCGCTCGCCCGGGCAGTGATGGACAAGAGCCGCCATGTGATGCTGACCGGGGCAGGTGCGGACAAGTTCTCGCAGGAACAGGGTCTGGAACAGGTCGATCCCTCATGGTTCCGCACGGAAGAGCGCTGGCAGCAGATCGAGGCCTGGCGCAAGCGCGAGCAGGCCGGAATCGACCCGACCCATATGTATGGAACGGTTGGCGCAGTGGCGTTGGACCTCAATGGCAATCTGGCTGCAGCGACCTCTACCGGTGGAACCACGGGCAAACGCTGGGGCCGGGTGGGCGATTCCCCGATTATCGGGGCGGGCACCTATGCCAAGAATGGGGAATGCGCCGTCTCCGCCACAGGCACGGGCGAGTATTTCATCCGTGAAAGCGCGGCGAGGCAGGTGTGCGACCGGGTGGCATGGCATAGCGAAAGTGTCACTCAGGCTGCGCAGGCCACGATCATGGCAGTCGGCGCAATTGGCGGCGACGGCGGCCTGATCGCCATGGGGGCGGATGGCACCGCCGCTTTCGCGATCAACGATCTGGGCATGTATCGCGGCAAGGTTTCTTCGGCCGAAGCCGCGCAGACTGCCATCTACGCCGATGAAGGCTGGGCCAAATGAACGGCGCATCGCCGCCGCGCCTCGACGAAACGGACGAGCGCTTGCTCGCCCTGCTTCGGGTCGATGCGCGGCGGCCGATTGCCCAGCTTGCCAAGGATCTCGATATATCGCGCGGGCTGCTCTACTCGCGCCTCGCCCGGCTCGAGGAAGAGGGGGTTGTGGACGGCTACACCGTCCGGCTCGGCCCGGCCTTTTCGGGCAGCCGTGTGCGCGCTCATATGATGATCAAGACATTGCCGCGCTGCCACCGCGAGGTGGAGCAGGCGCTGGCGGAAATCCCGCTGGTGCAGGCCGTGTTCGCGATCAGCGGAGAATATGATGTCATCGCCATGCTGGAAGCAGACGATACGGCTCAGCTCAACGATCTGATCGACGAGATCGGACTGTTCGAAGGCGTGGAACGCACCACCACATCGGTGATTCTGGCGACCAAGCTGGAGCGTTAGTGCAACAGGTGCGGGCGAACCTTTGGCGTCAGCCTTGTTGCACTGGACAAAAAGGGAAAAATAGGGGACGCAACAAGAGTGACCATAGCCGCGTCCCCCTTAAGTGCGGCCCCGCTGGGTGTAGGGCCGGGAGAGTAAAAGGTGACGCAAAGAACCGGGGTTGCTGCTAAATGGCGGCAGGCCCAAGCCCTTGGCGTCACTTGGCCAGATTGACGGCTGCCGCCACTAATCCAAGTTAATTACCGTAATTGCGCCGCGTAACACCGCGTTACACGGTGGTTTGCCTGGATTCCGGCGCTGCGCTGCGCCCCCCGGAACCACGGCGCGAACGCCTGAGCCAGACAAGCAGCCCGGCGATAGACGAAGCGGCAGTCAGCAGGCCGATCAGGCTTACGAAGATTCGGTAAGGCCAGCCGAACAGGTCCGCCGTGTGGAGCAGCCGGGTCGCCTTGTCGAATGCATCGGCGGGAGTCGTGCCGAAGGGATGGCGAAAGCCGATCTGTCTGCCGGATACTTCGTCAAACCACACCGCGGTCGATCCGCGCTCTGTCGGCCCATCGAGGCTGGTGCGCGCATAATAGCCGACCGCATGGGCATGGCTGTTGAAGCTGATCGCTTCCGGCCCGCGAATGGCAAAACCCTGCCGGACAGCTTCCTGCGCCATCAGTCGCGCGCCAACCTCCGCCGCTTCCTGCGGGCTTAGCCTCTCCCCCTGAGCAGGGGCAGAGTTCTCTGGCGGATTGTAGAGGCCGCGTGCGCCGAAGAAACGCTGCACGGGTTCATGGACATCGTCGAGATTGAAGGCGACGGCGGACCAGGCGAAGACCAGCATGACGGGCCAGATCCACAGGCCGGAAGCACGGTGGAGGTCATAGGTCAGGATGCGTGCGCCTTGCCCGCGCCGTATCTTCCAGGCTGGCGCCCAGGCGTGCAGCCGCCCCGCAACGCCGCCCGCCAACCGTCCGCGGGGCAGGCTCAGAACCAGCCCGGCAAGGCACACTGGCACCCAGATCAGCGCTGCAATGCCAAGAATGAACCGGCCCCATGGCCCTGCAGCCAGCGTGTAATGGAAGCGGACCAGAAACGGCATGATGTTGACGGCGCCGTCATCCAGATCTGCCAGATGCACGCTTGCCCGGATGGCGCCGGTGTAGGGATCGACGAACACTTCATCATAGGGAAGCGGAGGGTGGCCCTGCGGTGCGCTGACGAATACTGCCAGGGCAAGGCCGGGTGTCGGCTCCAGCTTGATGTAGCTGACCGTGCCGCCGGTCTGTTGTTCCACCCTGTGCATCAGTTCGATGCCGGAAAGCGGCTGCGCGCCGGGATGCGGCGGGGCCACTTGCCAGACATCGGCCGCGATCCGGTATCCCAGTTCGCGCTGGAACGGCAGGATCGCACCGGTCAGGCCGGTCAGCACCAGCGCCAGCGCGATAGTGAGACCTGCCCAGCGATGGACGATCAGGAGGATCGCACGCATCCTGGCTGCCCGCCGCTCAGAACTTCAGCCTTACGCCGCCATAGGCAGCGCGCGGCATGGTGCTGTAATCGGTAATCGTCTCGTATTTCTCGTCGAAGGCGTTCTCCGTGCGGGCATAGAGTTCGATCCGGTCGTCGATTGGGTAGGACAGGCGCAGGTCCACCAGTGTGTAGCTCTTCAGCAACTGGCTGTTCGCCGCATCGTTGAAGCTATCGCCCGCTATGCGGACGGATGCGGAAGTGACCAGCCTGAACGGCCATGTATAGCTGACAGTGGCGTTGAAGTTCTCGCGCGGGCGGCGCGCCAGCTTCTTGCCCAGATTGGCATCGCCCGGCGTGGTGTTGACCGCATCGAGATAAGTGAAATTGGCCGAGGCTGTCAGCGGGCCGAAATTGACGCTGGCGCCCAGTTCCACGCCCTTTGCCCGGACATTGCCGACATTGGCGTAATAGCCGGACCGGCCATCGCCGCACAGCGGTTCCGCCGGGTTGGCCGAGCAATAGGAATACTGGACCAGATTTTCCGTATCGCGATGGAAATAGACGGCGGAAAGAGAGAACTTCCCAATGCGCTGTTCCGCGCCGATGTCCCAGCTTTCGGCCTTTTCAGGCGCCAGGCCGGTATTCCCGTACTGACTGTAGAGCTGATAGAGACTTGGCGCCTTGAACCCCTGTGCCCAACTGGCGCGCAGAACTGTGTCGCCGCCATTGAGAGACCATGCGACCGATGCGCTGCCCACGGTGCTGCCGCCGAACGTGCTATGGTCTTCCTGCCGGATTCCGCCGGTCAGGGTCAGCCCCTTGGCTACTTCGCCCTGAACCTGGCCGTAAATGCCCGTGGTGCTGTCCTGCGCGCTGATCGGTACCGGGTTGGGCTTTGCGACAGTGGGCGATGCGGTCCGCATATCGTTTTCCGCATGTTCGATCCCGAAGACGGCGGACCAGCCCTTCGTGATGTCCAGCGTACCCTGATATTCGAAACGGTCGGTCTTGCCCGCAGCGTCGAAGGTGATGGGCTGAGGCTTGCGCGCTTCCGAACGGTCATAATTGGTGCGGGTGATGTCCGTGCGCGCAAAGGCGAAGCGGTTGTGCAGGCGGCCCAGCAGGTCGAAGCTGAAGGCGCCGT